>CAIPBM010000042.1 GCA_903863295.1 uncultured Verrucomicrobiota bacterium
CGCACGATGCGCGGATGAATGCCATAAAGCGTCGCACCAACCTCGTATTTCGACTCGCCCTTGGTCGCCTCGACCGTGAGCAAATCAGTGTACTCGCCGCCCTCGGCGCTCTTCGTCTCAAGGATTTTGATGCCCAGGTTCTGCGCCGCCTTGGGAGCATTTACCTCGTTGATCGCGATTTCCGAGCACTTCGAAAGCAGTCCTTTCAACACGGAGCGCGTGATCGGCACTGTTTCGCTTTCGCTCACCTTGCCCGCGTAGCGAACCGTCAACGTTTCCAAGCCATGCGGTGCAATCTGCGCGAGCAGGCGACCGAGCTTTTCGCCGAGGCCGAGGTAGGGGCGAATCGCAGCGAGCGTGCGCAGGTCCACATTCGGCACATTGACCGCGTTATTGATGATGCCATTGACCAGAAATTCCGAGATCGCCTGGGCAATCTCCACGCCGACACTTTCCTGAGCCTCCGCCGTCGAAGCGCCCAGATGCGGCGTCAGCACCACATTCGGCATCGAGCGAAACGGAGAATCTTCCGCCGGCGGTTCCTTCTCGTAAACATCAAGGGCCGCGCCGCCCACCTGGCCGCTTTTCAGCGCTTCCAGCAATGCCGCTTCCTCCACCAGTCCACCCCGCGCGCAATTGATGATCCGCACGCCTTTCTTGCATTGGGCCAGGGCCGCGGCGTTGAGAATATTCTTCGTTTCCGGCGTCAGTGGCATGTGGACGGTGATGAAGTCCGCGCGTGTCAGGAGGTAGGGGAGATCGTCTGCCAGTTCCACCTGCAGGCTCCGCGCCCGGCTCTGCACAAGGTAAGGATCGTAGGCGATGACATTCATGCCAAAGGCCGTCGCACGCCGCGCGACCTCGCCGCCAATCCGCCCCATGCCGACGATACCCAGGGTCTTGCCGCAGAGTTCCGTGCCTTCAAATGATTTGCGATCCCACTTGCTCGCCACCATCGAGGCATGGGCCTGCGGAATTTTCCGCGCCAGCGAAAGCAAAAGTGAAAAAGTATGCTCCGCCGTCGAGATCGTATTACCGCCGGGGGTGTTCATGACCACGATGCCCTTCTCGGTGGCCGAATCGACATCGACATTGTCCACGCCCACGCCCGCGCGTCCGATCACCTTCAGCCGGGTCGCCGCCGCGAGCGCCTTCGCCTTCACCTTGGTCTGGCTGCGGACAATCAGCGCATCAAAATCGCCAATCTTCGCAATCAAATCTTCTTCCGAAAGGCCCTTGGCGGATCCAATCTCCACTTCAAAATGGGGATTTTCCGCAAGCAATGCGATGCCCTTGGGAGAAACGCCGTCAGCGGCGAGAATGCGATAGGTTGTCATCTCTCAAGATTCGGGGAAGCCCCCCCAAATGTCAAACTTGCGTGAGCTCTGAATAGAACCTACAGCATCCGGATAATCCTCCCAATAATCCACTTGGTCGCTGATACTGTTTCGTAAATCCCTCCATCAACCTCTACCTGTGCTCCGCTTCCTGACAGGGAAAAGTTGAAGGCACGAAGTGGAATTTCGCGAGGATCAGGAGGCGTTCCCAAGGACAACTAGGGAACGAGGGAGGCCATTGTGAAGCGTCCACCGATGGGACATCGATGGCTACCACGGAGGAAAGGCACGACCGTATAGGAGCAGATACTTAAAGACACTGAAAAGGCACACGGCTTGCTCACTTTCGGGCTTGCGACGGATCGGCACTTGCTGCACAAGGCTTCCTGTCATTTGAATGGAACGAAACCCCTAGAAAGAATCTGAGATTATGCGCCGCACTAAAATCATCGCCACGCTTGGCCCCGCGACTTCCAGCCCGGCTGCGCTGGAACAGCTTATCGCCCTTGGCGTCAACGTGTTCCGCTTTAATATGTCCCATGCGCCGCATGACTGGGTACGCAAGGTGACGAAGTCGATCCGCGAGATTTCAAGTGCGCTGCATCATGAGGTGGCGTTGCTGCTGGATACGCAGGGGCCGGCCATCCGCACGGGCGATGTGGCGAAGCCCTATGACCTGCAGATCGGCGATATTGTCAGTTTCACGGTGCAGGGCCAGAAGGGCACCGAGGGGATCAGCGTGGATGTGAATTATCCGTACCTGGTGGAGGATATTCATGTCGGCAGCGTGGTCATTGTTGATAACGGCAATCTCCGCATGGAAGCGCTGGAGAAGCGGGAGAACGAACTGATCTGCAAGGTGCTGACGCCCGGGCCGATGGGGAGCCGTCGCCACATCAATCTGCCGGGGGTCGATGTCCGGTTACCCGCGTTGACGGAGAAGGATTATCGCGACATCGAGCTGGCCTTTGAGTGCGAGATGGATTTCATCGCGATGTCGTTTGTCCGGCGCGCGGCGGATATCGAGTTGCTACGCGGGATCATCAAGGCGAAGAACAGCCGGATCCGGATTGTGGCGAAGATTGAGGACCAGATGGCGGTGCGCAACCTGGAGGAAATTATTGAGGCGTGCGACGGCCTGATGGTGGCCCGCGGCGACCTGGGTATCGAGGTGCCCTACGAGGAACTACCGATCATCCAGCGCCGCGCGGTCAATCTCTGCCTGGCGGCGGTGAAGCCGGTGATCGTGGCGACCCACCTGCTCGAAAGCATGATCTCCAATCCCTCGCCGACGCGGGCGGAAATCACTGATATTGCAAACGCGGTCTTTGAACATGCGGACGCGATCATGCTCTCGGGCGAGACGACCACGGGTAAATATCCGATGGAGTGCGTGGAGATCATGGACCGGATCGCGCGGCGGATTGAGCAGGGCAAGACGGTGGCGACGTATGTCAACCCGATCCCGCCGAAATCGCCACACCAGCGGATGAACGCGGCCACCGTATACCTGGCCAACGAGAGCCAGAGCGCGGGCATCTGTGTCTTCACCCACTCAGGCAAAACAGCACGGTTCATCGCCGGATTGCGCCCCCAAACCGCGCCGATCTTTGCCTTTACGCCGAACCTGGATGTCTGCCGCAATCTCTCGCTCCATTTTGGCGTAAAAGCGCATGTGATTGAGTTTCATAACGACCCGAACGAAATCCTGGTGCGGATGCAGGCGCGGCTTCTTTCGCATGGCTATGCGAAGCCGGGCGATTCGATTGTGGTGGTCTCCGACCTGGAGGTTGGAAAAGAAACCTTGCACGCGATTCACGTTCACACGCTAAAATAAGCGGGTGAGTCCATATAAAGGAAAATCGGTCCTCGTCACCGGCGCGTCCGCCGGGCTGGGCGAGGAGTTTGCGTTGCAACTGGCCAAGCTGGGGGCGACGCACCTTGTGCTGACGGCGCGGCGGGCGGATCGCCTGGAAGACCTGGGCGGGCGCCTGATGAGTGATTATCCCGATCTGCGGGTCGAGACGATTTCCACCGACTTGAGCGATGCCTCCGTGGTCACCGGAATTATTGAGGAGTTGAATTCACGGCAATTTTTCCCCGATATCCTGATAAACAACGCCGGGTTTGGCGACCTGGGCACGTTTGAGACGAGCGATCCGGCAACGGTGGAGACGATGTTGAATCTGAATGTCGTCGCGCTGACAAGGCTGACGCGATGGGCCTTGCCCAGGATGCTGGAAAATAAAAAGGGCTGGATTTGCAATGTCGGTTCGACGGCGGGGTTGATTCCGCTGCCGACGTTTGCCGTCTATGCCGCGACGAAGGCCTACGTGAACAGCTTTTCAGAGGCGATACGGATTGAGCTGCATGGCTCGGGTGTTCACGTCACGGCACTGTGTCCCGGACCGGTGGAGACGGAATTCGGCCAGGTGGCCTCGCGGGAGAACAGCAAGCGCAAGTTCGCGCCGCCGGCGTTTCTCTGCGTGCCGAAGGCGGACGTGGTGCGGCAGACGCTGCAGGCGATGGCGCGCGATCAGGGACGGATAATTCCCGGCATCCTGGTTCGCATCCCGATGCTGCTGGCGGAAAGCACGCCGCGGTGGTTTCTCCGCTTTTTCTTCAACCGGATGAGCGGTGATTTCCGCAAGGAACGGGCAAAAGCATCATGAGCGCCCTTCCGCGACTGGCCGTGCTGGGCTCCGGCAAGGGGAGCAACTTTGTGGCGCTGCAGGAGGCGATCCTGGCCGGGAAACTGCGGGCGCAGATTGTACTGGTGGCCAGCGATATGGCGGACGCGGTGATTTTGAGTCGCGCCCTGGGCTTCGGCTTGCCCACGGCGACGCTGCCACCTTCCCCGTTTCGCACGAAGCTGAGCCCGGAAGGGGAAATCGCGCTGGTGGAACTGCTGAAGGAGAACGACATCGAATGGGTGGTGCTGGCCGGCTATATGCGGGTGGTGAAGGAGCCGTTGCTGAAGGCTTTTCCGCAGCGGATCATCAATATCCATCCGTCGCTGTTACCGGCGTTCAAGGGGCTGAAGGCGTGGGAACAGGCGTTGGCGGCAGGCGTTGCGGAGACGGGCTGCACGGTGCATTACGTGAACCAGGACATCGATGCGGGGGAGATTATTGGCCAGCAACGGGTGCCGGTTCTTCCGGGCGACACGGCGGAGAGCCTGCATGCGCGGATTCAAGTGGCGGAGCATGAGCTTTATCCGGCGGCACTGGCGAAAGTTTTGAGCCGCTAAATGGACGGCGGGAGAAGCCGCCATCGACTTTCCCGCCCGGCTCTTCTAAATTGAGGGCATGGCGTTCTGGCCCGCGATGTTCTCCAAGCCGACCCGGGCGGCGACGGCCAAGCGTCCCTCGTTGACACTCTTTTTCCTGCTGGTCGGCGCGTTTTTTCTCACCTTCGTTCCCCATATCGAGCAGTTGCCGATCTGGATCAGCGTCTCCGTCACGGTCGCGTTGATCATCCGCTCGATCTTGGAATATTACCGGTTGCCGCTGCCGAGCAACGCCTTCTGCAGCATCCTGGCGCTCTGTTTGCTGGCGGGCATTTGCTTTCAATTCAACACCATGCTGGGACGGGAAGCGGGCACGGCGTTCATGGCGGGCTTGCTGGCGGTGAAGTTCTTTGAGCTGCGCGGGCCGCGCGATATCGCGGTGATTATTTTTTCGAGCTTCTTCGTGGTGATGAGCGCGCTGCTCTACTCGCAGGCGCTGGAGTTGTTTATCTACTGCCTGATCATGATGTGGGTGCTGACGTCGCTGCTGCTGCGGATTCAGATCGGGGATCGCCCGGAGGATCATCTGCTCCACATGCTGGGGCGGTCGGGCTCGATCTTTTTGCAGGCGCTGCCGCTGACGATATTTCTCTTCTTCTTTTTCCCGCGGTTTGAAGGGAAGTTGCAGATGAGCCTGAATGAATCGCCGTTGGGGCTCACCGACACGGTGCAGCCGGGCAGCATTGCGCAGCTTTCCAAGGACGATAGCGAGGCCTTTTACGCGAAGCTAAGCGGCGATGGAATTCCCACCGTGGAGACGATGTATTGGCGCGCGTTGGTGCTCTGGGAATATCACAAGGGGGCGTGGACGCCGGGCAACGTCGCCAACCGGACGATTGAACCTCCGGGAACGGTTTCGCACCTGAAGCCGATTGACCAGACCATCACGATTTACCCTCATTTCAAGCCGTGGCTTTTCGCATTGGATTATCCGATCTCGAAGGCGGAAAACCGGATGGAGGCGGGCAACTGGTCGATGCTCTATGTGGGGGATGTCGTGGGGCTCGCGAATGAACGGGGCCAGGTGGATCGCAAGGAACAGTACACGGTTCTCTCGGCGCCGGACCTCGCCCCGCAGACGCTGAGCGCAAACGACAAGGCGCTGTGCCTGCAGCTTCCGGGCGCGGACGCGAGTGATGCGATCGATCCGGAAGTGCGGGACTTCGCGGACAAACTTTATCAGCAAAATCCGGGCACGCAGGATTACATCTCCGCCCTCATTCATTATTTCCGGCACAACGGCTTTCAGTACAGCGCGTCCCCCGGAGCGACGGAAAAGGGGAAGGATTGGCTCCACGGGTTTCTTTTCGAATCGAAGCTGGGCTTTTGCGAGCACTACGCCTCCGCGTTTGCGGTGTTGATGCGGCTGGAGGGAATCCCGGCACGACTGGTCGTGGGGTACCAGGGGGCGCTGTTGAATCCCTACAACAACACCTACATCGTGAAGCAATCGAATGCCCATGCATGGGATGAGGTCTGGGTGGCGGCGAAGGATTCATCGGGCAAGGTGGAGAAGGGCAATTGGGTGCGCTACGACCCGACGGCGCTGGCTTTTGCGAGCGAGAATGGGCCGCAGGCGAACTCGGGGAATCCAGGCGAGCAGAACAACAACGATCTTTCGATCCAGGTGGCGCATCAACGGTTCACGCTCCTTTCCGGCGCTTACTTTCCGGGATGGATGCGGCGGGCGATGCTGGACGTGCAGCTTCGCCGCCAGCAGGTGGAGGCCAATTGGGACGAATGGGTCTTTTCGTACGATCCCGATACGCAGAACCGGTTGGCGCAGGCGCTCGGGCTGGGAAAGGATCCGCGCGTGTTGCTGGGACTGGCCTGCGTGCTGGCAATCGGTCTGTGTGCGCTCGTCTATCAAAATTGGTTGAAGCGTAAACCGCCCATGGCGCCGGTGGAGAATCTCTACGCGACGTTTTGCCGGACCATGTCGCAGCGCGGGGTGCCGCGCGCGGTGTGGGAAGGACCGCTGGCCTACACCGAGCGGACGGCGGAGGCGTTCCCGGACAAGCGAGAGGCGATCCAGTCGGTGGGCCTGATCGTGGCCCGGGCGCGCTATGGCGCTGGCGAGCCCGATCCGGCAACGCCGAAGGAGCTCGAATCGCTTTTGCGCTTGATCACGGTGAACCAGGCGGCAGCTTCCTCACGTGAACCTCATGCCCGCGACTGACCTGCAACAGCAACTCGACCGCCATGTCGCCGCGCTGTTGAAATGCCGGAAATGCCCGCGCATGCTGAAGCCCGTGGTGAGCGGCGGTGCCGTGGTCAGCCGCGTGATGCTCGTGGGACAGGCGCCCGGCGACAAGGAGCCCGTGCTCGGCCGCCCCTTTGCCTGGACAGCGGGGAAGAAACTATTCCGTTGGTTCAACGAGCATGCCGGGGTGGATGAGGCGACGTTTCGCTCCCGGGTCTACATGGCGGCGGTATGCCGTTGCTTTCCCGGTAAGCGACCGATCGGCGGCGACCGGGTGCCGGATGAGGATGAAATTCAGAATTGCTCGAGCTGGATGAAGGCGGAGATGGATCTGCTGCAACCGGAGCTGGTCATCGCGGTGGGTAAGCTGGCCATCCGGCAGTTCATGCCCTGTGAGAAGCTCGATGCCGTGATCGGCTCGTCCTTCCGGACGGAGTATGCGGGGCATCGCTTCGACCTGGTGCCGCTGCCCCATCCCTCGGGAGCGTCGCCGTGGCCGCACCAGGAGCCGGGGCGGGTGCTCTTGCCACGGGCCATGCGCCTGATTGCGACGCATCCGGCCTGGAAGCGGGGCTTGCCCGGATAAGGCGGCTCCAGTAGATTTAGTTTCAATGACGATTTACGCGCCCCCGCCCGCTCCGCCCCCACCCAAGAAGCGGAAGTTCGGTTGCTGCGGCTGCGGGTGTCTCATCCTCGGGTTGCTCTTATTTCTTTTCGTGGGGCTGGTCGCAGGTCTCGGTTACCTGGGCTATACCAACATGCTGGCCTTCACGTCCACGAGCCCGGCGGCGATTCCGTTTTTTGATGGCAGCGATGACCTCTACAACACGGCCAATACCAAGCTGACTGCGTTTAATCACGATGTTCTCAATCATCAGGCGGCGACCATCCATTTGAGCGGGGATGAGATCAACACGTTGATTGCGCGTGATGCCGATTTGCGCAAGAAGAACATCCATCTGTTTGTCACCTTCAGCGATACGCAGGCGCGGTTGCAGTCGAGCATCCCGACGGAGGCGCTGACGGAGAACCTGGTCAAGAAGCGTTACCTGAACGCCGATATCTCGTTTGGGGTCGATTTTGATTCAGCGACAAAGGCGTTGCTGCTGGAGCTGCTGGCCGCGCAGATCGGACAAACGGATTTGCCGAAGGATAATCTTCCGATGGTGCAAACCGAGATTAACCCCGCACTCAACGCAGTGCTACGGAATGATCCAACCATGAAGTTGCTGCTGGATCAGGCGAAATCGATTGAGATCAAGGACAATGAGTTGGTGATTGTGACGGAGTAAGGGTGTCGGCTTCCAAGAAGCCCGGAGAGCCTGTCGTACCGGGATACTATGAGCTAAATAGTGAGAGATCCTTGTCCCCTCGTTCCCAAGTTGTACTTGGGAACGCCCCCTGATCCTGGCGAAATTCCATTTCGCGCCTTCGACCTCTCCCTGTAGCGGCGGTCTATGACCGTCGTGCCTTCTTTTCCCTCTTCCCAGGCCGAGCTGGGTACGAGGTAAAAGCGACAGCGTCGTGGTGTTGTCTCACTTGAGTTGTTTTTCCAGAAGGGTATTCAACCCTTTACTTAAAATCCGTCATCCTGAGCGCAGCGCAGCGGAGTCGAAGGACCTCTAACTATTGCGTCCCCCTCGTTCCAAGTTGTACTTGGGAACGCCCCCTGATCCTCGCGAAAGTCCATTTCGCACCTACCAGGAAGCCGTCCGCAATATTAACTGCC
>CAIPBM010000043.1 GCA_903863295.1 uncultured Verrucomicrobiota bacterium
GAGGATAAAGTCTGGCCAATGGAGTCTCTCTTTGACAAGGATCCCAGCCAGGGACCACCGCTTTCCAATTACGAAAAGATCGCGTCTGAGATTTCCCATCTCAAAAAGGGAACTTCTGTTCGGCAGACACCCGGGCAAACCACGCGCAAACTTGCGCCTATTATCTTCATCCTCGTTGTCATGGGGTTCATTGGCCTCTACATCATGGATCCGTTCCTTTATGCGTGGCACAAGTACCAGGCCATTCATGCGTACCTCTATCTTCATAATTACGACAGCGCGACGGCAACCGATGCGCTGGCCGCGACTCGCATTCTGTCCGAAGATGAAATTCAAGCCCTGAACCAGCGCAAAGGCTCCTTTCAAGATTACTATCCGTCTGCCCAAGCCGCCGAGGCCGAGGCAGCGACCATTGTCCAGTTCATGGATGGATTACAGAATCTCCAGATGAACAAGTACGATCAGCTCGATCCTCTCAACAAACTGCGGTGTTTCATTTTTATCCGGAGCGGCTTTGCCACCCCGACGTCCTGGAACTGTCTCAACCCGGTCGTTGAATAAATCCGCGCCCAGACGCAACGCGCCCGGATGACTTCGCCCGCCACATTTCTCGCCGATCAAGCCTCGGTGAATCCCTCGTTAAGCTGGTCAAGCGGGCTGGCGCTTGGCCTCACCGCCATCCTCGCCGGGGCGATTAACTCCGTGGCGGGAGGCGGAAGTTTTCTCACCTTCCCAGCCTTGATGTTCTGCGGTGTCACGCCCATTCGCGCCAATGCGACCAATACCCTTGCGCTCTGGTGCGGCTCATTCGCAAGCGTCGGTGCCTATCGCAGTCATCTAGGGGGACAACGACGTGCGCTGACCACGCTGCTGATCACCAGCCTGATCGGCGGGTTGCTTGGTGCGTTGCTGTTGCTCCGCACGCCTGACGCGACGTTCAAGCGTTTGCTCCCGTGGCTGCTGCTGGTCGCCACGCTCATCTTCATTTTTGGCAAACATCTCACCGCGTTGCTGCGTCGCATGGTGCATCTCGATATCAACCAGCCGCAACATGCGGGGCCTTTTATCGTGGGATGCCTGCTCCAGTTGATCATTGCGATCTATGGCGGATTTTTTGGCGGTGGAATCGGAATCCTCATGCTCGCGCTGCTCACCCTGCTCGGCTACGAGGAGATTCATACCATGAATGGCCTCAAGACGGTGCTGGCCACCACGATCAACGGTATTGCCGTGATCGCCTTTGTGTCCGCCGGAGTCATTGCGTGGCCCCAGGCTTCCGTGATGATCGTCGGCTCGATTATCGGAGGTTACTGGGGAGCCGTGCTGGCCCAGCGCGTCTCGCCCGAGAAAATCCGCTATATCGTGATGGCCGTCGGCATCGGCATGACGATCTATTTCTTTGTCCGGTAGAAATCTGCTTTTGGGTGAATCGCAAATTTGCGGCCACCGCCCACGTTTTATTTTAGAAATCCCGTCATCCTGAGCTTGTCGAAGGATCAGCCCCCCGGTGATTTGAAAATTATCCGTGAATTCCCATAGTCAACGGAAGCTGATCCTTCGACAAGCTCAGGATGACGGAGTGTGAAGAGAGGCTCTTTCGCAGAGGCCTCTGTCATTGTGCGTTTATTTCCCCAGAAATTCCGCGATCGCCAGGCAGACCTGCTCAAGCTGCTCTTCGGGAAGTTCCGGATAAATGGGGAGGCTAAGAACCTCGCCCGCGAGCCGTTCCGCCCAGGGAAATTCACCTCGCGAGTAGCCGAGATACGAGAAACAGGCCTGCTCATGCAACGGAACCGGGTAATAGATTTCCGATCCGATCCCGCGCGACGTGAGATGCGTGCGCAAGACATCGCGCTGGCCTTCGCCCATGACCCGGATCGTGTATTGGTTCCAGATGTGACCGCGAAAAGGATAAGCTACCGGAAGAACAATTCTCGACGAATGATCCCGTGCATGGGCTTGGAGACAGCCGCAATTTTCCGGACGTGCCACCTCGACATCGGTCATCATCGAAAGTCGCTCGGTATAAAGCGCGGAATTGCGTCGGAGCCCTGCCGTGTAGTCATTGAAGTGAGGTAGCTTCACGGAAAGCAGCGCGGCCTGCAGGGCATCGAGCCGGAAACAGCCGCCAACATAGGGGTGATGATACTTGGGCTCCATGCCATGCATGCGGAGAATCTTGGCCCGCTCGTAAAGGGCTGTGTCGTTGGTCAGGACGGCCCCGGCATCCCCCAGTGCACCAAGATTCTTTGTCGGGAAAAAACTGATCGTGCCGAAATCGCCCATGGTCCCAACCTGCTTCTCGCGATAGGTCGCTCCCATCGCCTGTGCCGCGTCCTCGATTACGCGGAGGTCATGCTTCCAGGCAAAGTCGGTCACCGCATCCATGTCGGCGGAGTGCCCGAAAAGATGGACCGGGAGAATCGCCTTGGTTTTCGGCGTCAGGCGCCGGGCGGCATCGCGCATGTCGAGGTTGAAACAGACCGGACAGGCATCGACAAAAACGGGGGTCGCTCCGACCCGCGCGACGCAACCTGCCGTGGCAAAAAAAGTGAAGGCGGGGCAGAGCACTTCATCTCCGGGCCCGATCCCCAGCGCCATAAGCGCAACGAGAATCGCGTCCGTCCCGGAGCTGACGCCGAGCGCATGCCCGGCCCCGGTGAACTCGGCGAGGGACTTCTCGAATCGCTCAACCTCCGGCCCCAGGATGAAGTGACCGGAGCGCAGGACGCGCAAAAAAGCCTCGTGGAGTTCGGGTTCAAGCGCACCATTCTGGGGCTTGAGATCGAGAAGGTTGACGTTCATAGGGGGAGACGGCGCCAATCAATCTCCCATGACATCACGAACCAGGTCGGGAAGTTCTTGAAACGTCCGTGTCCCCAGCCAAGCCAAAAGAATGACCAGCCCAAAATAACCGATGCAGGCCGCGAGGCGCTGCCGTTTGGTGCAAACCAGATCAAGCTGAGGAGCACGGGCGGTGATGAGCAAAATCAGGCGGGGAAATCCAAAGGAAACGAAACCGAGGAGGACGAGATTGAAGTCGCGGGTCAAAACAAGCGAGGTCAGGATCAATCCGAAAAGCCAGGCCTGTGGTGCAATGACCGGCGCAATCCAACCGCCTTCCAGGTCGAGAATCGGAATGAGGGTGAAGAGATTGTAAAAGTAACCGACGCACGCCATCCCGAGGAAGAACGGGGCGATGATCTGCGGGTTATCGGGGTTGTTCGTGAAAAAGAAGATAAGGGCCAGAATGGTGGAGACCAACGAACCCGTGACCGGTCCGGCAAAACCGACGATGGCGTCGATCCAAACCCGGCGCGGAAGATCTTCAAGGATGGCCGTCGCGTTGGCGCCAAACCCGAAAAAGCGGAAACGGAGCGGCAGCCCCAGCCAGCGTGCGACGATCAACGTCCCCGCTTCATGCACGACGACCTGAAGCAAAACACCGACCGCCGAGGCCCAGCCGTAGACACCAAGATAATTCGGTCCCAGCACCTCGGCACCCACCGAAAGCATCGGTGCATGGAAGATCGCCATGAAAATCAGGAGCCCGATCAGTGCTGCCATGCCCATGGCCAGTTGCTCCGCCCAGAGGCGGTCAGCGGAGAGGGGCGGAGTCGCAACAGATTTGTCAGGGGGACGGGCCATAGAAGGGAGAAGCCTAACCTGCCGGGCAGACAGAGTCCAAATCAGAAATGGGTACAGGTTCTCTTTTAATTCGGGTCATCCTGAGCTTGTCGAAGGATCAGCTTCCATCGCCGGCCAAAATTATTGGGTAATTTCCAAATCGCCGGGGGCTGATCCTTCGACAAGCTCAGGATGACAGATCGGCTTGAAAAGGAATTGAGCGCCAATTTTCAGATCCTCCTTTCCTCGCTTTAATAAGATAGGCACTTGTGCCGGTCTCAGGAGGCGACATAGTAGCTGCAAGCATGACTCCTGAAGACCGCGAGCTTCTCCACGTTCTCCGCCGCAAGCAACTGGAACTCCAGCGCTCGCTCGCGCACCTGGATGAGGAGCTTCAGGAATTGGAATCGCGGGTGGAGGTTGATGACGAGGCTCCAGTGCCTGAGCTTCCTCCGGTCCCAGCTTTTCAGGCATTGCCACCTCCGCCGTCCATCCCGGCTGAGCCCCCGATGTTGCCTCCGCTTCCCCCGGTCGTTGCATCGATCCCGCTGCCCCCCCTTCCCGAGCCGCCAGCCGAGGAACCGCGACCGTCGCTGGAGTTCCAGTTTGGCCGCTGGCTGACCCGCATTGGCGCGGTCTTCGTCGTCCTCTTCCTGATTTCTGCCGACAGTTACTTCCAGCTTCATCGCCTCCTGGGCCCCTGGGGAAAACTCGGCCTCGGCGCGGCATTTAGCGTCCTCCTCACCATGTTGGGTCAGCGCTTGGAACGGAAAAATGCCGACCATCTGATCTATGGACGCACGCTGATGGCAGCGGGCCTGGGTGGACTGTACGTCACGCTTTATGCCGCCTGCACGTTCGAGGGTCTGCGGGTCATCCACAATTCTTTCGTGGCGGGCCTTCTCCTGCTCTGGTGGTCAGCCTATGTCCTCAGCCTGGCGGAGCGGAGGCAATCGCAGGCCATGGCGCTCTTTGCCATCACGCTGGCCTATTTCAGCACGGCCATCAATCCGATTGGTCGGTTTACCATGGCGGCGGATCTGGTTCTGGCCAGCACCTCAGCGCTGCTTCTGATAAGGAACGGGTGGGCGGCGCTCTCCTACTTCAGCCTGGTGGGAACGTATCTGGCCCTACTGCGACGGTTGATTGTGGACGAGGATGGCAACCTGGTCTTTGAGACCACCCGGATGCTTCCATTCGCGCCCTACGCCGTTTATCTGCTCGGTGCCTGGTTTATCTTCACTGCCGCGATCACGTTTTGTTCTTCCGTCACTTTCCGCTCAGAGAAACGACTCGCCTTTCTCAGCCTGAACAATGGCGCGATGACCGGATTACTCTTGCTGACCGCCTACATCGCCGGATATGGCCATGGCGCACTGGGCTCCATCTTGCTGGCGATCGGCGTTGGGTTCCTATTCACCTCCCGCTTCGTCGGCTGGACGCGTCACGAGCCGGAAAAGGTGATGGCGGCTTATGCGGCGCAGGGGTTGGGCCTGATCACGGCGGGCATTATTGTGCTCTATACCGGCATCACGCGCGGATTCCTGCTGATGCTCGAAACGCTTTTCCTCGGTCTGGCGGGAGAATTTGCCGGAGATCGCATTCTCAAGGGTGCGACTTATTTTGCCGCTTTCTTCGCGACGGTCTTTCTGATCTGGGAAATGGCGGTTAATGCGCATCATCCCTGGATTTTCGGCTTCGGCGGCGCCTTGGTGATGCTGCTCAATGCTTGGTGGGCCCGCAGCGATCTCCGCAACAGTGCACAGGCCCGGAACGTCATCGTTCTCTCCAGTTCCTATTATTGTGTGCTCGCCCTCGGACTCATCTCTACGGCACTGAGCACCCACCTGAGCGATGAAGCCCTGCCCCCGGCCCTGGCCTTCGCTGCACTGGCGCTGACTTTTCTCATTTACCTCGTCTCGATTTACGAACTGCCGCCGCTGGCACAGACGTTGCTGATCGCCGCGCAGGGCCTCGTCCTTTTTCCGGCGGAAACGGGTGAAGACCTTCCTTGGTGGACCACAGCCTGGGTTGGTGCGGTCACTTTACTCATGATCACCTGGTGGTCTCGCCAAAAGATCACCCGCACCGGTTCATGGATAATCTTGCTCAACCTGGTCTATGCCCTGGCCTTAGCGGGGCTGAGTTATGAAACGATCCGTCCCCGGGTTGATGACCAAGGCTGGATGGTGTCCGCCAGTTTACTCGCGATGGCGTTCCTGACCTGGGGAGCCTTCACTCGCGTCTGGGCGATTGCCGGGGTGGGGCAGCTTGTCCTGGGTATTGCGGTGCTCCACTTTTTCTACCCACCCGGAGGCGCAGAGCTGATGAGCTGGCCGTGGACGACTTGGGCGGTAGCGCTCCCAATCGTGGCGGTCTTCGCCACAGGTCGTGCCACGCAAAAATGGCTCCTGTTTTCCCACAATCTCTCCACGGATATTTCAGGGCCTCTCCGCTTCCTGGCATGGGGCTATTTGTGCCTCGCTTTCGCGATGTTCGTGCGGTGGATTTTCGCCACGGTTCCTGTTTTGGATCAGGTCGCGACTTTCCTCTTTCTCGGCACACTCTTTATCTCGTGGAATGTCCGCCATGAGAGCAGCTTCGGTATCCGGTGTGGGTTGATTCTGAACCTCTTGGGGATCGCGGTGCTTCTTGTCCTTTTCGAGGAGAGCTGGCATGAGGACGCCCGTGCCCTGGTCACTTTTTTCAATGCCTGTGCGTTTCTTGCCCTGCTTTTGCAACCAGCCCTGCTTCATACCCGTTCCAATCCCCTGATTACAGTCCTGGAAAATTGGGGTCTTTTACTCGTTTCCTCCGGAGCGGGTCTATTCTTTGCCTCTCTCTGGGTGGTGACCCGCTGGAGCCCTGGTTATCTCACGCTCGGATGGGCCCTTTTCTCACTTTTCCTGTTCCTGTTAGGACTTCTGGTGGGAGAAAAGCGGCAAAGGTGGTGCGGCCTGGCGATTCTCTGCGTCGCGATCCTGAGAGTCTTTGCCTGTGATTTATGGGGTCTTTCGACCGGTTACCGGGTATTGACCTTGGGAGTCCTCATTGTCATCACGCTGGGTGTAGGCTACCTCCTCATTCGCTTTGCCGACCGTCGTTCGGAGGATCGTCCCTCTTCCCCGTGAAAACTTTGTGAACAACTTTGGATTTTGCCCCAATAAGCCGGATAACTACGACTTTAAGCAAGTTTGTCTTGGCTTCTCGTTACACTATTCACACCATGGGAGACACCCATTCCGTTATAAATAAGCCACTTTCAGAGAATCTCGTCGTTACTCACACCTATAAGACGGAGAATAAACCATTGTTTTTTTCCATCAAATCTTCTTAATACCCACTGGCTATGAAATGCGTAATCTCACGGGAAGCCCTGCTCTCCGGACTTCAACTTGTACAGAATGTCGTCAGCACCCGTACCACGCTTCCCATTTTAGGTAATGCGTTGGTTCAAGCCGTTGACGGAAAATTGATCATCTCCACCACGGATCTTGATACCGGTATTCGTGCCTCGGTTGATGCTGAAGTGATCAAGGGTGGGTCGACGACGCTGCCCGCCCGTCGTTTGTTTAGCATCGTCCGCGAGCTTCCTGCTGCGGAACTCACATTGGAAGTCGATTCCAAACAAGTCGCCACGATTACGTCCGGCTCCTCTTTCTTCCGCATCATGGGTCTGCCTGAAGAAGATTTCCCTCCCTTCCCCAAAGGAGATGGAGCCAAGACCTTCAAGCTTTCCCAGGGGGTGTTTCGCGACATGCTCAAGCGCACGGCGTATGCCATTTCCACCGACGAAAGCCGGTACGTGCTCAATGGCGTCCTGCTCAGCTTCAAGGAAAACAAACTTTCGCTCGTGGCCACGGATGGACGGCGCCTCGCCTTGGTGGAACAGGATCTCGAATTTCCCAAGGGCAGTGAAGTCGAAGCTATTCTTCCGACCAAGGCCGTGCAGGAATTGCAGCGCATCCTTCGCGATGAAGAACCGCTTAGCATCAGCTTTGCCGAGAATCAGGTTTCTTTCGACCTCGGTAACACGTTCCTCTACTCCAAATTGATCGAGGGAAATTATCCCAATTACAAACAGGTTGTCCCGGCGGAAGCCAAGGAACGGATCATCCTGGAGCGGGAACTTTTCCTGAATGCGGTTCGTCGCGTGGCGCTTCTTTCCAGTGAAAAATCGAATTCCGTGAAGTTGATCTTTACCAAGAACAACCTCGATATCACCGCGAATACACCGGAAGTCGGTGAGGCGAAGGAATCGCTCGCGATCACCTACAAGGGCAAGGAATTCAACATCGCCTTCAATCCGGAATTTCTCATGGATCCGCTCAAGAACATTGAGTCGGACGAAATCTTCTTTGATTTCATCGATGAGCTCAGTCCCGGCGTGATCAAATACCAGCGGCCCTTCCTTTACGTCATCATGCCGATGCGCACGGCCTAAGGGCGCCTCAGGATCGCACGCGAGAATGGATCCTGAAGCCACCGGCCGGGAATACGACAAGATTGCTGAGCATTGGTTAGAGCCACATCTCGCTTCGAATGGCATCGCCCCATTCGAGCGGGCCATTCAATTTACGGAAAATCGCGGCCCGGCTTTGGATCTGGGTTGTGGCTGTAATGGGCGCTTCATAGACCTGTTGCTCAAGAAGGGCTTTCAGCCGGAAGGACTCGATGTTTCTTCGCGGATGCTAGACTTGGCCAGGAAAAGACATCCGCAGATTCATTTCTATCAGCACGATATCGCCCAATGGGAATTTCCAAAAAAGTATGACTTCATCTCAGCCTGGGACAGCTTGTGGCATCTTCCCCTTGCCGCGCAGGAACCGGTGCTGAAAAAAATCTGCGAAAACCTGACGCCCAATGGAATTTACATTTTTACGACGGGTGGGCTGGATGAGCCTGGTGAGAAATCGGATTCGTGCATGGGAGCACAACTCGATTACAGTATCTTGGGTATTCCGCAGACGCTTGAGTTGCTCAGAAAATTTGGTTGTATTTGCCGGCATCTCGAATACGACCAATACCCCGAAAATCATTTGTATATTATTGCCCAAAAAATCTGAGCCATGGTTCTCTACGATTTCGTTGCCCCGGCTTACGATCCGCTTTTTAAGCGGATTTACCTCCCGTTTCGCACCCAGGCGTTGGAACTGATTCCAAAGCAAACGGGAGCGGTGGTGCTCGATCTGGCCTGCGGAACGGGACAGAATTTTTCGCTGCTCGCCTCGAAGATTGGGCATCGCGGGCGCATTATCGGAGTCGATATCTCGACGGGCATGCTGCGGCAGGCGCGGCATGCCGTCCAAGTTGCCGCACGTGACAACGTCACGCTGGTCAACATGGATGCCGGGCTGCTCTCGCCCAATATGTTGAAAGCCAAGACGGGGATTTCTGCTGTGGATTTTGTCGTCTGTACCTACGGCTTCACCGCCATGCGCGATTGGCAGCTCGCGTTCCATCGCTCCTTCAGCGTCCTGAAACCGGGTGGTGGCTATTTGATTCACGACATCTACGCCGAGAAAAGAACGTTCCATTCCTATGCCGTGGAGAAAGCGACACGGACCGAGCTCTCCCGCAAATCGTGGAGTCTCTTGGAAAAGCTCGGTCATGATTTCCACATGGAATATATCGATCCTTCCAAGCATATCTTTGGCGGCAGGCTCTTTGTCGCCTTCGGAACGAAGTAAATCGATCTGGCATTCGAAACTCGCCTCCGACCTACACCAGGTCCTACGCTGCTTCCTATGCGCCCATTGAAAATCGCCCTGCTCTCCCGCTGGTACTGGGCGGAGAACCGTCGGGCCGGAACGGTCGCGGGTGGAACGGCGCAACAACTGGCCGAGGCCGTCGCCGCGCTGGGACATGAAGTTGTTGTGCTGAGTCAAAGCCCGGAGGCCGGACCGCTGGAAAAGTCGCGCATCGGTGCTCTGGAAGTCTGGCTTTCTCCGCGTGATCGCAAACGCGATTTTCTCACGGGTCTGCGCGATAAGTGGGCGAAGCAGACATTCCAGTATCGCAAAGTCTACTCGGATGCCCTCGCGCTGCGCGACTTCCTGGCGAAACGAGGGCCCTTCGATCTGCTCTGGGCCCAATGCGAGGAACCGGACGGGCTGGTGGCTGCGGTTGCTGCGCAGATGGGTGTTGCCCTACCGCCAACCCTGACCCAAATCTATGCGCTGCGGTATGGCTTTGACCAGGGTAAGCCGGTCTTCAACGGCAAGACCGCCCTGCGTCTGGCGTTTCATCATGCGTCACAGATCGTCGCGAATTCGCAGTTGGTGGCGGACAATCTATCCCATTATGCCGATGCCGAATTAACCGCCTCAACCCTTCGGGAAAAAACTCGGGTGCTGCCGCATAATTTATTGCTCGAATTTCTCGAAGTGGCCCAAGGTCCCATTCCGCCGCCGGAGCCCGGGCGCGTCCTCTTTTTCGGGGCGCTGAATGAAAAAAAAGGTGCCCTGATCTTCCTTGAGGCGTTGGCCAAAACGCACGCTGCGCCCAATGGCGCGACCTTTGCCATGACAGGTGGCTTCACGGAGAACCATTCCGTTTTTGCCGAACAATGGAAATCCGCCGTGGAGAAAGTGCAAACCGGGCCAGTGTCGGTGAAACTTGAATTGCTGGGCCAGGTTTCCTCCGTTGAAGCCATCCGCCAGATTCAACGTGCCAGCGTGGTGGTCCTGCCCTCGCTCTTTGATGAATTCTCCCGGGCCCTGATTGAGGCGCTCATCTTGGGAAGGCCAGTCATCACGACCAACCAAGTCGGTGCTTCACCGTTGGTCGAGGCGCATCAATGCGGTGTCGTGATCCCGCCCAACGATTCCAATGCCTTGGCCCGGGCCATCGACCTCGCTTTAAATCCTATCTCACTTTACGCCGCGCATGCGCAGAGCGTCGCCCATCGCATGCTCCATGAGTTTGCCCCCAGCGCCATCGCGAAACAACTCTGCCATTATTTCAGCGAGATGCTGGAGGGGAGTAATCGCCGCGAAAATTAAGCGCGCCGTCTCAAGGCGAAGAGGTAGCCCAGCGCGAAGCCCGCACCCAAAAGCGCGAAGGGGTGAGCGTTGACCTGCTCGCGCAGGAAGAGGACGGTATCGGTGACCTTCTTTTTAGCCTCCTCAACGCGGGCGGTACCATGCTGCTTCACATCTTCGACAACCTTGGCGGTATCCTGTTTTAAGGTATTGAAATCCTTCACCAAGGCTTCACGAGTTGTTGTGGTAGTGTTATTTTCCATAAAAATCTTTCTGATGATTTCTCTGTTGCATAGCTTATGCCAACAAATCACGGCCAGATTAAGTTGTTACAAGACAGGTGCTTCCACACGGAGGCTCATCTGAGATAGGAAAAGAGATTCGCATTTTGTCCTTCACGGTTGGGCGTAATCGGCATTACGCCCGATGGATCGGTGAACTCGTTTCCCGGCAAGGGGGTCACCTGCTTGCTTAAAAACGGAACCGGCGTTTATTGGAGGATGAATGCGAATATCGTTTTGGAAAAAGTGAAGGACCTGGCGAAAGCCAAAATGCTGGAACTTCAACCCTTCGCTGGAGAAGAAATGAATCTTCCGCAAACCAACGACCGGCAAGACGGCTTTGTTGATGGAGAACGGACACTCGCAGCGGAGATTTTAGCCCTGATTGAAGAAGCAGAGAAGGATCAGTCCGCAGAGGAAAAAATGGTGCTGGGAATCTAAGCTTCCTGACTCGCCAGCTTTGACGAGAAGATCCGGCGCGAAAGTTCCTTCGCCTTCTTTTTCAAGCGCTTCTTCCTTTTTTGCAGCAACGGCTGGAAATGCTTTCGGGGCTTCGTGGCTTGGGCATGAAGGAATTCCTCTGCCACGACGCAATCATGATAAGAGCCCAAGGTGCTTTGGAGCGAGTTGACCTCGGTGATCAGGCTTAAATCCGCGGGTGAACCGAGGCCGCGGACGAACTCGAGTTGATAGAGCAGGTTCTTGGCGTCCTTCCGCCACGAATGGAAATCAGCATCTTCCTTGGTGCGAAGAGCCTTTTGGCCCGAGCGCTGAGACTTTTCATAGGCGCGCTGCAATCGTTTATCTGCGAGGGGCCATTGTTTCCCGGAAGGGAGGCACCTTGTGATGCGGATAATCGATTTGGATACGAGCGTCATCGCGCGGCCTAGCAAAGCGGACCCTTCTTTCCGGGAGGAGACGGTATTTTTGGGAGGGATGGCCGCTTGGGGAATGGCGGGACGGGACGATTTATTCGCCACTTCCATCAACGTGGAATGAGTCGCTTTCGCATCGCGTTGAGCCGCCATCAAGCGGGCCGCCTTCCGTAATTGAAGCCTGGCCCTCGAAAATTCCGGGCGAGGTAGGACCGGACGAGCAAACCAGAGAAAGGATCGCAGGCGTTTAATCAGGAGGCGCCCTTCATGAATCCTTTCGGAAGGATTTTTCCGTGAGGGTTTCGCCAGAGCCATCGCCCGTCGGCGGAGGAGATCCAGCAAGCGATGAAAGCCCTGCTCAACCGATTCTCCCGGTTTCAAGGCGTAGACATGGGGAGATCGAGCCATTGTCTCAATCTACGGAAGACGGAGGCGTCCGTCAAAGAGGCAAGCGGGCAACCCCTCGATCAAAAGATCGACTGCGTCACCGTGATCACATCGCCCGGCTGGATGTAAAAGGCCTCCTTGGACGAATCCTTGGCGATGGCCTTGGCGTTAATGGCAATGATGGTGTCCTTGCCATCGACCTTGCGGCGCACATTGACCTTGGAAGGGTTCGCAATGCGCGAAAATCCACCGGCCTGGGCGATAGCATCCAGGATGGTCACCGACGTTTCCAGCGGCATCTCATAACTGCCAGGGCGCTGGACTTCTCCCAACACGGAAAAGAGACGCTTGCTGGCCTCATTCACCGTGACGACATCACCCGGGAGAACAAAGAACGGCTTATGTGAGGGTTCCTTCGCCATCTCCTGCGCGTTAATCGTGAAGATGTTTTCCACGCCGTCCGTATTACGTCGCACGATGACCGCCTCGCGATTGCCGTCCGGCGTATAGCCTCCGGCCTCGGCGATGGCATCGAGAATCGTTACCTGCGTTTCCAGGGGTACATCAAAGCTGCCGGGCCGTTGCACCTGACCGAGAACGGAGAACATCCGCTTGCTCGCCTCGGTGACCGTGATGACATCACCGGGTTGCACGAAGAAAGGCTGCTGCGATGGTTGCTTGGCCATTTCGACGGCGTCGAGGGTCAGAATCTGTTCTTTATTCGCATCGTCCGTGGAGCGGCGCACGCTCACGGCTTGGCGATTGGCCGTCTCGGTGAAGCCTCCCGCCAGGGCCAGGGCATCGAGCAAGGTGACTTGCTCCTGTTGCGGGATTTCGAAACTGCCCGGTTTTTGCACCTGTCCCAGCACGGAGTAGCGGCGGGTGGCAAATTCGATCATGGTGATGGAGACCTGTGGATTTTTCAGATAACCATCCATCAAATCCTTGGAAACGAGGTCGCGGGCCTCGGAGACTTTCAACCCACCGACTTTGACGTCGCCAATCAGGGGCATGGAGATATTACCCTTGGGTGAAACACGGGTGGACGTGGTCAGGTCGTCCTCCTGATAAACCGTGACTTTCAGGTAATCGTTGGGCTGGAGGACATAGTTCGGATCGGTGCTTTGCGTCACGGCGGGTTCCTCGGCGAAAAGGGAAACGTTGAACGCCAGGCTCAAAAGCAGGATCAACCTTAGAATCGAGGTCTTCATGGGAACCATGCCGCAGCTCCAGGAGGAGGAAAGTAGAGTAATAATAGCCGAAAATATGCGCCCTGAGAATGGCTTAAAGCAAGCAGCTTTTAGGCGGTGATCGGGGTGGTGAACTCGCCCGAATACTTCAACGTGCCGATCTGATTCGCTCCGACATGCCGGACGCCTTAATGAGAAAATGCCTTCACGCGATCAGCTTGCTCCATCAACCCGTGACTAGGGCTGGGAGTTATTCTGAATAATGTCCTGCCATTCCTTCGGTGTATGCTCGTAAGTCTGATCCAGAGATCTTTTGGAGATACCGATATCGTAACCGTAAGAGATTGTGATCTGAATGGTGTCTTGCTGGGTGGCTTCGTTCAATCCGTGGCTTAGGACGGTTGCGGCAACTACACGTGCAGCGTCGGAAAAGTTGGCAGGCTTTCCGCTCCAAACGGCATCCACATCGAGGGTTCGGGGCATCTTTGAATCGTCGTCTGAAAACTCCTTATTGATCTTCGCTGACGCAGATTGAATGTGGTCGTTTGATAAAAGCGCCATCTGAATATCCATCGTTGGAGAGAAGGTTCCCCACTCTAACAGAGCCACACCCTTACTGGCCACGCCCAGGAGGATTAATAGGAAAACACCAATAATCACCAAATGACCTCCCCAAAGAGGTGCGGAAATAACCGGACCTTTTGCAAGGGTCCTAACCACGAAAGTGTGCAGGATCAAATCATGGAGGCCTTGCCTGCTAGGGCGATTGCAGGTGACCAGGTAACAGGAAATGACGATCCATCCGACTAGAATGGCACCAAACAGAAATCCACTAACCGATGTAATATATGCTCCCAGGGCGACCCATTTGCAGCCCAATGGAGGAATTCCGAAAAGAGCATAGCGAAGCATGGCCTGCGCGACCGAAAGCGACTCGCCTACCTCGTTCACCACGGCGATGCGCATCAGCCGCTTGCCCAGAGTTTGTCCTCCGCAGACTGCACTATCCTGTATGCCGAAATAAAGCAGGCATATGCCAAGTCCGACGAGCAGTGAGAGTGAACCCAATGAGCAAAAGAAATTGAAAAATACGGTGCCGAGAAGGTATCCGAATAACTGGAGGATAATGATATCGACGACATAAGCCGCTGCCCTACGCCAGAATCCGCTGAATAGTCGGGGTGATGAATCCTCTGAGGTGGTGAAGGTAACCTGATCGACAGGCTTTGCAGGTGGGACGAAGAGCAAAGTATCAAGGGTTTGCCAATCAGCCAGACCTTCTTTCCAGTAAAGAGTTTCCAGTGTAATGTTCTGATCAGCCAACAGGGCTTCGACCTGATCTAATGAATAAGGCCCGGCCTGGGTTTCATTGATCCATAGATATAGATTCATAGGTTACGCCTGCGGATGGAACGTCAGGCGTGTATGACAGAACGGCTTGATTAATCAAGCCTGCGCGGGGATTTCCGGCACGATGCGGTCCTTCAGCGTTGTGCCGATGAGCGCATCGACGAGTCCGCTGCCCGTGCCCGAGCCCGTGACGGCCACATCAGGCACGATGCGGACGCCACGTTCGCCGACAATCTGCATCAGTTGCAACGCGGCATAGCTTTGCGTGCCGAGCGCCTCGACGCCTGCACGATAAGCTTCCGCCCGCGCGAAACCGGTGGCGCGAATCGCCTCGGATTCACCGAGCGCGCGGAGCCGGATCGATTCGGCCTCACCGGTGGCGGCCTTGACTGCGGCATTGGCGTTGAGTTCCGCGATCATCACGCCCTGCTCGCTTGCGACGACCTGCTGCTGGATATTGGCCAGCGAGGTTTCGCGCACGAGAAGCTGGCGCTGCTTTTGCGCGGCCTCCTGGATCTCGTAGGTTTTCTTTTCTTCCTCGGCGATCTTGCGATCGGTCTGGGTCTTCATCAGCTCGCCCGGCGGCGTGATGTCGCCGATGAGCGTATCGACGGCCTGCACGTCATAGGCCGCCACAGCGGCACGGATATATTCTGCGGCCTCCGTCTGGCGGGCGGTGCGTCCGCCGAGGAAGTCGAGCACGGTGTAGCTCTGGGCCGAGTTGCGGAAATAATTTCCGACAATCGGTTGCAGCACATGATCAACCAGGTTCTGCATCGAGCCGACGCGCGAGATCACCTTCGGTGCATCAAGCGCACCGACATGGATGATTTGCGCGACATCAAGGTTGAAGGCGAAGCCATCGCCGGAACGGACCGTGATGCTCGAGAGCTTCTGGTCGAACTTATGCGACTCAGTCCGGTTGGCCCAGTTGAGCACGATGTTCGTCGTGGGGACGAGCTCCACCTTCATGATGCGCGGATTGACCGGATGCTTGCCGGGATAGAGGGGCTCAACCCAGACACCCTTGTGACCGGTGAGGACCAGATCGCCATGGCGGAAGTCAGTGCCGCTGACATCGACGTGCGCCTGCCCGACGAATGAGATGACGACGCCGACATGGCCGATGGGAATCTCGAGCATGGAGACTTGCTCCACGCTGGCGAACCAGGGGTTCAGGTTCCAGGTGCCGGAGAGCAGGATTTGCTCCTGCAAACCGCGCCGACCCCCATTTTCCAGGAACGCCTGGGCATTCTGGAAGTTGTCATGATCGGGCACAACGGCCCCGGCAATTTCGCCGGGATCGATAGGACGACCATCCAGCGTCGTGACAATACCCACCGCATCCGAGGCAACCGCGTAGACATGGAGTTGACTGGGCTCCAGCTCATACAGCGCCGCCGTGGCGGCGGTGATGACCGTGAACAACGCCGTGTTGATCCGGTACGTGCCCGCGGTGAGGATCGCCAGTTGACGGCCCTTCTCGCCCCCATTGAGGAGGAAGGCGCGCGCATCCTGGAAATTATCACAGGGCACGCTCCGGGCGAGGATCCGCTCCTGCGCGATCGGCGCACCGGCGTTGGCGACGACGAGTCCGATTTCGCCCGCAGGAATTTGCAGCATCCGCGCCTTGATCACCCGGTACTGGAAAAACCAGTAACCGAAATGAAGTCCGGGCGCGAGTGTATCGGCCTGATAACCCGCCTCGCCTTTCAGCGCGATGAGCTGACCCGGCGGTAACTGGCTCGAACCGAATTTCTTGATCACGATGCCGACTTCCCGTTCATCGATCATCACCATGCCGAGCAGCCACGGGCTGAGGACCACGAGCACGGTGAGTTCGATGAGGAACGTCCACCAGGAGAACGTGGATCCGGGCCAGGGCCAGACCGGGGGAAAGATCGCGGCTACTGCACTACCATCTGTCATTTGAGCAAACATAACTGACTCCGATGTGCGCCCGGCTGACCCCCGGATTTCTCCGGAGACCACGCCGCGCGCGGTTTTTTTCGGAGCGACCATGGCGGTCGGCACACGCCGACCGTAGGGGATCGCCCTTCCATAAGCCTGCGGAGTTAGCTGTCGGGCTGGATCCTGGAAGTGATCCCCGGAAGCGGTTGCCCGTCCCGGTAAGCCCCGTCCTACGGTTTCTTGCGAAGCCGGAGGAGGTTGGTTCCCCCGCGCCCAAGTTCAGGAAGAAACCCGGGCTTCGGCGACTGATCTCGATTGAGTATTACATGGATGTAACGTCCATCCGAGGCGCTCAAAAATCAATACTTAGGGGAATGAAGTATCGATAAGTCGTTCACAACCAATGAAATTGAGTTATCCGAGTTGGTTGGTGGCCGCCATCAGGACATGGAAACCCGCGACAACTTCATCAAAGGCGGTCTGCTGATTCGTGGATGCAAAGGGGGAAGTAAAGCGGGTGGGCAGGAGGATCGATTTTTCAATGAGCGATTTATCGACCGTCATGAAGGGGCCGTTGAAGCGAAGGCTGCGATCCGGAGAAACGGGCAGGAGCTGGATTTCCCAGAGCCGGGCGCGGAAGATGTTAGGCTTCTCGGTATCTTCAAAGAGCTCCAGGCGGAAGACTTTCTTCTCGAGACCCTGGACGAGGTCTATCTCCACCAGATCGATAATGCGGAACATGAAGAGCCTTTAGCAGGATGATTTCCCGGCGACGATGGGAATAGCGCCGTGAAAGTAAAAAACAGGTGACAGCCATTTTCGACTCGCCATCCCGCTTTCAGAGGTAAATGCTCTTGCATCATGTCCACGCACCTCGACCCCGAAGGAATTCCCTCTGTTCTCAACGATACCTCCGCGTTGTCGCTGATCATCCCTGCGGAGCGCACCGTGTTTCTTTACGCGAGTTTCGATGGTGCCTGGGAACAAGCCCTGGTGGTTTATATCAATGGAGAGCGGTTTGAAAATCAGATTGGAAGTTTTGTGCTGCGCCCTCATACGCTGGTCGTTCCGCCGCAAGCGGCGGAATATCAATTGACGCTGGTCGGCTGGCACAAGCGGAGCGATGCGAATCCCGATCTGCCATGGGTCGCCTCCCGCGGACGCCGGATCGGGCCCGTGGTTTTTGCCTGGGACGACTCCGCTGATGATGAAGATTATCGCGATATGCGGGTCAAGTTGCTGACCAGCTAAGGATCTCTTAGAAAGCAGTCTGACTAAAAATTCCGTCGGATGTTAGCTTAATCACCAGATGACGATGAATGCTAAAGGGGATGAAAGCCTTCCCGCCCCCTCAGTTCTGATCCGGCTTGTATGCTGGTTTGGAATTTACTTCTCGGCACAACGGCCCCTGATTCCGTGGGCCCTTAACATAGATTGGCAATTATGGCCTTTATTCCCGATGGCAATGGAGTAGGTCTTAACATAACTGCTGCAAATTATGTTA
>CAIPBM010000044.1 GCA_903863295.1 uncultured Verrucomicrobiota bacterium
CAAAACGATCCCGGGCCAGATCCGTACGGAGCTTGTCGAGGCGCTCCGCCGTGCGGATAAATTCAGGCAGAAATCTCAGCGACGGAAAGATGGAGAGCAACATTTTCCGCGGAATCGCTTTCAATCCAGTCGGGCGAGCGTGGTTTTCCATAGAATGAAAATGGAGATTAAGCGAACAAACCAAGTTAATGAAGCTAAATGAAAGTTCCTTAATTCCATCCACCTTTTGAGGCAGATGGTTATTTCCTCGCGACCGACGACAATTTTTCCATTAAGCTTCCGCTCGTGTTTTTTGCCGCTTTTGATCTCCCCACTGCACCCGCCAGTGCGGGCATTTCCTGGCCTGATGTCGCCCTCTCCTTTTTCGCCATTGTCCTGGAGGGTGCTCCCTTTCTTCTCCTCGGGGCAATCGTCTCCGGTCTCGTCGATGTCTTTCTTCCTGCAAATGTGATCAAGGACTGGCTCCCAAAATCCAAGACCCAGGGTCTCTTCGCCGCACTGGGAGCCGGATTGATCTTTCCGCTTTGCGAGTGTGGGGCCATGCCCATCGTCCAACGCCTCATTCGCAAAGGCGTTCCGCCCTCGGTGGCGACGACCTACATGCTGGCCGCACCTGCGCTCAATCCCCTCGCCCTTTTCAGCACCTGGCTCGCCTTTCGCAACCAGGATCCGTGGCTCATGGTCGTGCTTCGTTTTGGCTTCAGTTTTCTCGTCCTGCTCTTTCTCGGCTTTTGGCTCAGCAAACTTCGCCCCGACGAGATGCTGCGTCCGGAGACCTTGATCGGCCCCGGCCGTAAATCCGCGGAGTCCTTGTCTCCCAATCCCGGTCTCACCCTGACGCCAAGCCCCGGACTTTCTATTGGAGGCCTTCAGCAATTCACCGGCGCGGTGATCCGGGACTTCACCGGCGTTCTTCTTTTCCTCGTCATTGGCGCGGCGGTCGCTGCAATTTTTTCGACCGGATTTAATCGCAATCTCCTCGCCCCCATTGGCCACAGCATCGTTCTGGGGCCCCTCGCAGGTATCCTTCTCGCGCAGCTCCTCTGCCTCTGCAGCACGACGGACGCTTTCATCATCGCCGCCTTCACGCCATTTTCCATCTCCGCCAAAATCGCTTTCCTGGTCGCCGGGCCGCTCATTGATCTTAAACTCTACTGGCTCTACCGGAGCGCCTTTCAGGCCCGGTTTGTCCACGCCTTGTGGTTTCGCGCCCTTGCGGCTACCTTTCTTTTAACCCTGCTCTACTCCATGCACCCATGATGGATCGCCTTGCCCGCCAGATATCCTTCTTCGCACCAGCCGCCGTGATGAGCGCCTGGGCCACGGTGATGCTGCAGACCATCGCCACAGGCCATATCAATCGCCTGCTGAGCCCGATCTTCCGCAATTACGTCGGGATCGCCGCCGTCCTCCTTCTTGTCTTGAGTGTGCTTTACCTTGCCCTCTACGAACCCTCGGCCAATCCCGCACCAGCCTTAGCCCCGACTGGGCGTCTACGTCAACTTGGACGTTGGTTCTTGCTGCTGGTGCCGCTGCTGGCGGCCTCGATTTTCTCTCCTTCGGCTCTCTCCAGTACAACCCTGGCCAACCGGCAGGCCATTAGCTCCACCGCCGGTGCAATTCCGATGCCGACCTGGTCCTCGACCAGCCAGAAGAACGCCGAACTCATCGTCAACTCCGATGCAAGTCAACCCGTTCCGGTCGAGTTAACTGATCTGGTCACGCTGAGTCACTCTCCGCAGCAAATCAAGGCGTTCGAGGGTCGCAAGGTACGCGTCGTCGGATTCATGACCCATCCGACCGTGGGCAGTCCCCGCCTGGCGCGATGGATCATGTGGTGCTGCGCAGCCGATGCCCAGCCGGTGTCGGTCGAATTAGGCGGAAATACCGCCGGGGACTGGAAAGATACCGAGTGGATCGAAGCCGTCGGCACCATCTCATTTCCTTCAACGCTGGGGCAAGTCATCCCCCACATTGAAGTCGAGAGCGTGAAGAAGACCGATGAACCGGACGAGCCCTATCTCTCGCCCTAAGACGATAAATCAAAAGTAAGCCAGTCTCGTCGGCAGGTGCGAGTATGGAGAATCGAACTCCAGCCTCATCCTTGGGAAGGACGCGCGCTACCATTACGCCATACTCGCGGAAACTTGCGTGGGGACGCTTAGGCCTGGGAATTGATCTTCTCGACCAGAACCTTCTTGGGCACCGAGCCGACCACTTGTTCGCGGACGGTTCCACCTTTGAAGAAAAGAAGCGTTGGGATGCTATAAATCCCGTACTGCTGGGCCAGCTCCTGCTCCTGATCAACGTTGACCTTGACGATCTTCACCTTGTCGGGAAGCTCACGGGCCACTTCGTCCAGCAGCGGGGCGATCATCTTACAGGGGCCGCACCATTCGGCCCAGAAATCGACGATGACCAGCTTGTCGGACTTAACCACTTCGCCCTCGAAATCGAGAGCACTTACGGGAGAAACATTTGCACTCATTGAAGTGAAGATATCATATCCACGACATATAGCTAGCGATCAAAATGCCTGCCGTTCCCCAGGTGAGGAGCGCCAAGGCAGCCGCCAAAGCTGTTGTCAGAGTGGTTGATCCGGTCGATTCTTCCTGAAAAGCCACAGGCGCCGGGGCAGTAACCGTAGGAGTGGCCGGCTTGGCCGCAGGTTTGGCCGCCGCTGCACTGACAACAGCCGCTCCTGTCGCAACTGCCGCAGCCGCCGCAACAGGCTTAGCCTGGAAGACGGCGGTCTTGGACACGGCAGGGGTGGTGGTGACGGGCTTGGTTTCGGTGACCACCGATTTAGCCGGGGTCGCCGCCGCCACTGCGCCTGCAGGCTTGACCGTGGGAATGGGGCCACCGGCCTTGACCGGGGTGGGCAGGCTGGGCTTGACGGTGATGCGCGCCGTTTCTTTGGGCGGTGCGCTCTTGACGATCGTGGTTCCCGATTTTTGGTTGGTTTCCTTAGGAGGAGCGACCACTGCCGCAGCGGGCTTGATGGGAACATTGCCAGCAGGAACTGGCGTGACGGGCATGGGGGTCGCCCCGGCACTCACCGGCTTGATCGGGCTAACCGGAGCTACTGGAGTAACGGCACCCGGAGCGACCGGCTTGACCGGGCTGACTGAAGCCACAGGAATCACAGCCCCCGGGGCAGCCGGCTTGACCGGGCTGACGGGAGCCGGAGCCACTGGAGTTACCGCAGGCTTGACGGCAGCAACGGGAGCGACTGGCGCCGCAGGCGTGGGAAGCACCGGTTTGGGTGGGGCGATGCCGGCAGGAGCGGGCGTAACGGGAGCAGGCGCCACCGGCTTCGGCGTCGTCGTGGCGGCAGGGATGTTGGCTGGGGGTACTTCCATAGCTTGAGTGCGGCGAGGCGGAGCAACGGTTCCTTGTGTAGTTGGAGGAAGCGGAGCCGATGTAACGGGGGGTTTAGGCGGAACACCGCTTATCGCGGTTGTTGACGTCACGCGGGGGGGAGGAACCACAATGCTCGATTTTTCCGCCGGCTTGGAAGCATCGACCACCGTTGTGCCTGCGGAGGCTGGAGGTACGACTGCAGGAGTTGGAGCAGGAGTCACGGTAGTCGGACGCGGAGGAAGTGGTGCTGCCTCTAGTTTGCGAGAACTGGGCGCAGGCGGCGGGGGAATCGCAGCCGTCTTCTGAGCCGGGGGCACAGACGGAACCGATCCGGTCGGAGGCTTGGCCGAGAGCGGTGCAGCCGAAGTCGCTGGAGCCGCCGGAAGCGGCGTCGATGAAGGCTTATCCGCAACAGGGTCAGCCGACACCTTGGCGGTAACGGCTGCTGGAGTAGGCGTCGGGGCAACGGGCGTGGGCGTCGTGGGCTTAACCGCTACCGGAGGTGGCGGTACCACCGGGGCAGGAGGCAATGCTGCCGACGGGGGCTTGACGGTCGCGGGAGGAGCCGGAGGCGTTGCCACGGAAGTGGGAGCCACGACCGGCACGGGCGAAACCGAAGCCGTCGGTGCCTTGACAGCCACCGGAGCGGGAGGCGGAGTGATGGGTGCGGGAGGAACAACAGGGGCCGGAGGTACTGGGGCCGTTGGCGGTTTAACCGGTACAGGTGCTGCCGGCGTAGCCGAAATTGGCGGCGGGGGAATGACTGCAGCGGGCGGCTTGATTTCAACGGGAGCGGGTGGCGGCGTGCTGACCACCGGCGTCGGTATAACCGGAGCCGGAGTCAGTAGGACCGTTGGCGCACTGGAAGTTGGAGCCGAGGCTGGCGCGGAAATCGGTGGTGGTGGTGGAACCACCGCAGGCGGCAAGGGAGGCACCGAGCCCGTTGGCGGCTTGGCTGCGAGGGGAGCTGCTGTGCTGGAAGGAACAGGAGGGAGCTGAACGGCCCCCGTGGGCAATTTGGAGCTAACAGGCGGAGCCGGTGCAACTGAAGCTGGTGGCAAAGGCGGCACAGATCCGGTCGGCGGCTTGGTTGATAGAGGCCGAGGCGGAGCCGGGGGGGCAATCGGAGGAACGGCTCCAGTCGTGGGCCGGCCTGGAAGTGGCGTCGTCGTCGTGACCGAGGCTGGCGCTGGCGGTGCAACGGGGGCAAGCAATCGCGTGGGAGGTCGGCTGGGAAGCGGGGTGGTCGTCGTAACCGAGGGAGGGGCCGGAGGAACCGGAGCGAGCGTCCCAGTCGAAGGACGTCCCGGAAGAGGCGTGGTCGTGGTCACCGACATGGGGGGAACCGTCGGGACTGACCCCGTGGGGGGCTTGGCCGAGAGTGCCGCAGCAATATTAGGCGGTGCCACAGGAACCGGAGACGTGGGGGAACGACCCGGCAGTGGGGAGGTCGTGGCAATCGACGGCATCGAGGAAGTCGGTGGCTTGGCGGCCTGGACAAGTGACGAGGTGGAGGGACGCGTCGAGAGCGGCGTCGTCGTCGTTACCGGAGGGCGCATGACTTGCGGAACGGGTCCGGTCGCCCCACTTGGGGCCGAAGGTGCGGGGAAAATCGAACGGGATTCGCGTTTGCCCTGTGAGGGCAATGGCGGAGGCTTGGGGGCAGATGTAACTGCCGTCGGCGCGGGGGGTGGAGTCGACGGCTTGACCTCCAAGGGCTGAGTCACGATCTGTGAAGAGGCCGGCGCCGGAAGATCCACCAGGCGCAAGGCACCTGTTGGTTTCTTCACCTTGACGGGCGCAATGGTACCATCAGGCAAAGTGGGACGTCCCGTAGGCTCGATGATGCCCGACTTGGGTTTCGATCCCTCGTCCACCTTATTGACTGGCGGTGGCGGAGGAGTCGAAAGGGAGGGCTGCGGAGCAAGCGGGGTGGGAGGAGGAGGAACAGGCGCGGAAACGGGCGGGGGCGGTGTCGCAGCAGGCATGGCTGAGGTGCGCGAAATCGGAGGCGGCGTGGCCGGTGTTGGTGGTGGGGGCTGGTTGGGGGTGGCCGGAGCGCGGGAAATGGAGGGAGCTCCACCTGCCGGAGCACTCGGCGTCGCCTTGCTGCTAAAATTGGGCAGCGGTTGAGTCATCGGCAACGCAGGCGGACGGCTCCGGTGCGCAATCGGCTCGAGATCTTCTGGAATCTCCACCTTGCCGCTCTGGACGAAAACCTTGGCCTGTGGATTGGCCACAATGACGCGGGGAGGTTGTACCCCCATTTTGCCCGAGGAGGTGGGAGATTGAGGCTCGGGGTTCGAGGAAACCTTGATCGTCGGCTCCTCGGGTAATTCTGGCGTAACCCCCATGGCCGCAGCAGCGGCAGCGGGTGCTTTCTGAGGGAAAAGAGGCGTCGTCTTCGATCCGGCAGGAGCTCCCGTTACAGGCGGAGCCGAGGGACGTGTCAATGATCCTGACGCCGGCTTGGTGACAGAGGGCATCGGCTTGGTGACCGCAGTCGCCCAGGCAGCAGGCATCTCAATCTGGCTCGATGCACTGATCGGAAGCGTGGTCGCAGCGGAGATATTCGGACGAACAGCGGGAACGATTTTGGTGGAAGCGGGCTTCAGTGGCCGGGGCGGCAGACTAATGCGCAGCGTTTCGCGTTTGGGTGCGTTCGGGTCAGAGCCAGGTGTGGCAGAATCAGCCATAATCGTTCCTTTTTATAGTTATTTCGGAAAATGTTCAATGGCGAAATTCGCAATCGTAACGTATTTATGATCTTGAAGATGGTGAAACAAGCTCAAAGGTCTGAATGGTTTTGAAAAAACGGCGTTGCCAAAGGCCGAGGATCACAACCGATTGCTAGGCGGATGGCAATCGTAAAATCTGGAGAATACGCTCCAGGTCTTCCGGCGTGAAATATTCAATCTCAATTTTCCCGGCATGGGCTTTGCCGGACATGCGGACCCGGGTCCCGATATGTTGCTGCAGACGTTTTTCGAGATCGGCAAAAATGGCCTCGCTGGAGACGCTCGCCGTGGCCTTGCGCTTGGCGGCGGGTTTGGTTCCTGCGCGGAGCGATTCGACCAGCCGTTCCGTGGCGCGAACGGTGAGGTTCTCCTTGCGGACGCGCTCGGCGGCGAGGAGTTGCTCGTCTTCCGTGGCGAGTCCGAGGAGCACCTTGGCATGCCCCACGCTGAGATCGCCCGTGCCGATCCAGATGCGGACTTGCTCCGGCAGGGTGAGGAGGCGGACGGCGTTGGCGATGACCGCCCTCCCCTTCCCGACCTGCTTGGCGACCTGCTCCTGAGTCTGGGAGAATTCCTTCATCAGGCGCGCGTAGGCCTCGGCCTCTTCGATCGGGCTGAGGTCAGCACGCTGGAGATTTTCGATCAGGGCGAGCTCAAGGACATCGCGGTTGCTGGCTTCACGAACAATGACGGGGAGCGATTCGAGGCCGGCTTCACCCGAGGCGCGCCAGCGGCGTTCCCCGGCGATGAGCTCGTACTTGCCGTTGACCAGGCGGACGATGAGTGGCTGGATGATGCCCTTTTCGCGGATCGACTCGACGAGATCGGCGAGTTCCTCTGGGCGGAAGACTTTGCGGGGCTGGAGCGGGCTGGGGATGATTTGCGCCCGCGGGATCTGGCGGACCGATTCGCCCCGTTCCACGATGGGTTCCGGCTTGGCCAGCGAACTGGCTCCGCCCATGAGGGCGCTGAGGCCCTTTCCTAATGCAGTTTTCGCCATGTGAGCCGCCTAGTGTGAAGACTCCTGTGTCCTCTGACAAGGCGGATGAGGGGAATTTTTGACGGAATTAACGAGATTAGGAACCAATTAACGGAATAGATTAAGAGAAATAGCGTAGGGCAATGGCGGTGTCGGGGCGTTTCGCACGAAGCCCACGGAGTTCACGGAGAAAGAAGTTAGTGTTCCCTCCGTGTCCTTCGTGAACTCCGTGCGAAATCCGAGCTCCCGGGATGGCTCCGTTATCGTTCACGCTCTTCAGGCGATAAATCGGGATGCAGGATGGCTTTCATGGAGATGAAATCTTTCGGCACAATGTTGAAGTAGGAGGTCTGATCTTTGGTCAGATGGATCTCGCAAAGCGCCCAGGACTCGCGACCGTCGGCACGAATCGCACGGGCAAAAAGCCAGTGATGTTGCTCGCTTACTCCTTCTGGAAAAGGCATCTCCTCAACCCAGGTAAAACGACCATTCTCGTCCAGCGGTATCCGCTCGATCCGATTGGCTTCAGGCAGATTTGCGAGCTGCTTGTAGTACTTGTCATCCAACCGTGTTATTGCCGCGTTTGCCTCGGACAAATCCGATTGAGCCTGCTCAACATCCTGGGGCTGGTGGATATGCGAGAGATAATCCTGCCTATCCCGGATTTGCTCCTCGATTGCTGAGCGTTCAGCCATCAAGTCCCCCGCGATGCCGGATTCGAGTTCTCTAAAATCTCTAACGATCCATACTACCTTGCTTAGAACTGTATTCGCCGGGGCTGTGACCTGCCCCTCGATCCGGGTTTCCGGAGAGACCGATTTTACGAAACGAGTAATGACATCCGGCAGATAGAACAACGCCAGGGCACACGTTATTGCGCCGACGACAAACGCCAGGATCACTCCCCCCAAGGCATCATCTCTCAACATCAATCCGGTTTGGTTTTACCCGACCCGTTTCTTCACATCCTCCTGCACCTCCGCCCACCAGGCTTCGAGGAAGGCTTTGCGCTCGGTCTTGATTGAGGCGAGGTCGCCGGAGGCGTCGGCGCGGGTGAAGAAGTAGAACTTGATCTTCGGCTCCGTGCCGCTGCCGCGCACCGCCATGCGGCTACCGTCGGCAAGATGAAAGAGGAGCATGGTTTCCTTGGGGATTTTCTTCCCATCGGCATCGGCGAAATCCTGCAAGCCGAAGTCATCGACGTTGCTCACGGCCTGTCCCTGGTAGTGAGTAGGCGGCTGGGCACGGAATGAGGCGAGCAACTTGGCGATTTGCTGGGCGCCCTGCGCGCCTTCAAAGGTAAGCGTGCCGAGCCGCTCCGTATAGAAGCCCAACTGCTGATAAATATGGTCGAGGTACTCAGCCAGCGTCTGGCCCTGCGACTTGGCCCAGGCGGCCACCTCAGCAAACATCAGCACGGCGGCATTGGCGTCCTTGTCACGGACATAATCGCCGCCCGTGTAACCGTAACTTTCCTCCCCTGCAAAGACGACAAAGCGGCTCTTGGTCAGTGAGGCGGTGCGACGTTCTGCGGGTGCAAGCTTGGCCGGATCGGGATGCTGCAGCGCCAGTTCGTAATCGTGCATCTTCTCGCCGATGTACTTGAAACCGGTGAGCGTATCGATGCAGCCAATGCCAAAATGTTCCGCGATCCGCTTCTGCAGATCGGTCGTGACGAAGGTCTTGATGATGACCGCATTGGCGCGATTGCCCTCCGTGATGATGCCCTGCGCGATGAGGCGCGAACAGCGGTAGTAGGCGAGGATCGAGCCGATCATGTTCCCGGTCAGCAGGATCATCTTCCCGTTCGCATCCCGGACCGCCACGCCCATGCGGTCGGCGTCAGGATCGGTCGCGAGAACGACATCAGCCTTCTCCTCTTCCGCCTGCTTGATGGCGAGTTCGAGCGCCTCGGCGTTCTCGGGATTGGGAGATTTCACCGTGGGGAAACGACCATCGCCTGTGCTTTGGTTTAGCACCACTGAATAGCGGAAGCCGTATTGATCGAGTAATGCGGGGATGGCGCGGATACCGGTGCCATGCAGTGGGGTGTAAACAAACTTGATCTTGTCGCGAACTTCCAGGATTGCTTCCGGTTCCAGGACGAGGCTGCCAACGGCGTCGCGATAAATCGCATCCATCTCGGAATTGAGCGTAACCGTCTTGCCGGGAGTCTTGATCGTGGCCAGCAAGGCGGGAAGTGCGGCGGGATCGCCGGAGAGCTTGGCGAAATATTTCGTGATGCCCGAGGCGTGAGGTTCGACCACCTGCCCGCCGTCGCGCGAGTAAAACTTCATGCCGTTATCGTGCGGCGGATTATGGCTGGCGGTGATCATGATACCGGCATGAGCGCCTGCGACCCGCGTGGTGAAGGAGAGCTGCGGCGTGGAGCGGTCTTCCGGAAAAAGAAAGGCATCGATGCCGAGCGCATTGAGCGACTTGGCTGCAGCTTGGGAGAATTCCTCAGAGAAGAAACGCGTGTCATGCGCGATGACGACGCTGAGTTTTTCGCCCGGATAACCTTCGATCAGGTAAGCCCCCAGAGCGGAGACGGCGCGGTGGACGTTGCCGTAATTGAGCATGTTGGTACCGGTGCCGGGAAGCTCCGGGCGGTTGAGCGGCTGTGGCTTACCCTGCTCGGATTGAGTGACGATCTTGCCGATGGTGCGTCCGCGCATGCCGCCCGTGCCGAAGGCGATGTCGCGGAAGAAACGGTCGTCGAGTTCGGTCCAGGCCTCCGCCGCGAGCAGTTCATCGATACTGGCGCGGTCGCGATCCGTGGTGGCGGGATCGGCATAAACGCGGGTGATGTTTTGTTGAGTGGAGGGCAACAGCTTGGCCGTGGCCTGTTCGGAGAAGGTGAGTGTCGGCATGGCGTGGAGTAAGATGGGGCAGCATAGGCCATGCCTCGGAAACAGGGCAAGACTGTTGCGTTATACCTAAACTCCAACATAACAATCTGTCATCCTGAGCGAAGGCGAGCCGATGACTGTTCTTTACTCTGGGGATTTTAACCGAGCCGCAGTCGAAGGATCTACTTGAAATGAACACGGAATTTCGGTGGCGGAATTAGTTTTCGCCTGAAAGGGCAAGTCTCTCGCCTGTTTAATAAGCGAGGGGGTGCCTTGCAGATCGATATCGTGCGACACCGCTTCAGCTTTACATCTATACAAGACAGTTCCTTCGATCGCGGCTCGATGAAGTCCCCAAGAAAAAGATGCGCGGGAAAAAGTTCGTGCTACGGTAAGCTCACTTTTTTCCAACATTACTTTTATGTCTACCACCTCCATCCCATCTTCCACGCTGATTGGCAACCTCCACTGGCGTTATGCCACCAAGATCTTCAACACGGAGAAAACCATTCCCGCTGAAATCTGGAAAGCACTGGAAGAGACGCTGGTTCTCACGCCCTCCTCCTGCGGACTTCAGCCGTGGAAATTCATCGTCATCACGGATAAGGAAATGAAGGAGAAGCTGCAGGTCCATTCGTGGAACCAGGCACAGGTCACGCAGTGTTCGCATTACGTTGTTTTTACGGCGATCAAGAAAGTCGATGAGGCTTATATCGACAGCTTCCTAGCCCGCACGGCAGAGGTGCGCGGGACGACGATCGAATCGCTCAACGGCTATCGCAATATGGTGGTCGGCACTCTGATTCATGGCGGCCAGGGCACCTCAGAATGGGCAGCGCGCCAGGCTTACATTGCGCTCGGTAATTTCATGACGGCAGCCGCGATGCTTCAGATCGATACCTGCCCGATGGAAGGCTTTGTCCCGGCGGAATATGACAAGATTCTCGGCCTCGAGGCACGCGGGCTGGCCTCGGTGGTCTGCTGCGCCGCTGGTTACCGTAGCGAGAACGACAAGTACGCCCAGCTACCGAAGGTACGCTTTCCGCGCGCAGACGTTATCGAGCATTTTTGATCGAAATCCTTTAATCGAGGCGTGCCCGGGCCGAATCATGAGTAGCGCCATGAGCAACACTCCGCCTTTTCCCACGCCTTTGCCGGACGGTCACCCGCTCCTTCAACCCACCCACTCAAAGAATACGGTCGAGGTCCTAGGCGATTCGTTGGTGGCCCGGGAGACCGCTCTATCACCGGGTGTTTATACTTCACGGAGTGTTCTACACCGGGCCATCATCGGCTATTATTTGGCCCAGGGAATCATGAGTATGCCCGTTGCCTGGCTGACGGCAGGAGGTGGCGGCGCGGGAAAAACGTTTTCCCTTGGCGTGCTCGAGCTAAGAAATCTCTATACTCCTGCCGGAAAAGTGATGATTAATGCCGACGATATCAAGGAACGCATTCCCGAATATCGCGAACTCGTCAAATTGGGCGATAGCCGGGCCGCGGCGATCGTTCATGAAGAATCCTCCCAAATCGCCAAGGACCTTTTGTTTGAAGCGGCCCGAAAAAAATCAGCCCTCGTTTACGATGCGACGCTGGCCAATTTTACCAAGGGACAAAAGCTGATTGAGAACTTGCAGAATGTCGGTTATGCGATTCATCTGGTGGCCGTAACCATTCATGTACCCACGGCGCGGGCGAGGGCGGAAGACCGGGCGAAAAAGAGCAAGCGCCATGTGCCTTTTGAGGATTTGGTTCGCGCCCACTGGGGATTCAACGAGAGCTTTCCCAAGTATGCTTCCATGTTGGGAGGAAATGATCGTCTTTATATTTTCGAAAATTCGAAAGAGAATATTACTGAAATGCTTTCCTCTCTTGACGACCTTAATAATGCCCCTTACCTTAATCGTATCGATGAGCGCAGCTATACGCACAAAATCTAAAGCTGGCAGTGTCCACGTCCAAGTCATCGAGAAGGTTTCCCAAGAGGAAGCCCTCGAGGTGCGACGACGGATGGACGAATCGTATGCCCAGGAAATCAAAAGCGGCAAGCGCATGGCGCTGAGCGTGCCGACGGTTTTCCCAGGACTCGATTAGTCAGATGACATCCACGTTTTAACGTGGAGGATAGTTCGCATTTCCTATGCGGACCCAATCAGTATCCCCACGATAAAGACCAGTACACCACCGACCACGACCTGGAACGTGGCGGAAAGGAGCGGCGTATCCATGTATCGGTGCCGTATCCAGGCGATCGTGGCCAGTTCCACCGCCACGATGGCGAAGGCGACATACATCGCGTAATAGAAATTGGTAATCAGGAACGGCAAGGTGTGGCCAATGCCGCCCGCCGTGGTCATGAGACCGCAGACAATGCCCCGCCACATGGGATGCCCTCGGCCACTGAGAACACCGTCATCCGATAACGCTTCCGCAAAGCCCATGCTGATGCCCGCACCCACGGAGGCGGCCATGCCGACGAGAAAGGCATCGCGGCTGGCATGCGTGGCGAAGGCAGCGGCAAAGACCGGAGCCAGCGTGGAGACGGAACCATCCATCAGCCCGGCCAGCCCCGGCTGAACGATCTGGAGCACAAAACGGCGTCGCTCCGTCTTATCTTCTTCCTCGCGCGCTCCGGACGACTTCTGCTGCTCGTCCATCTCCTCGGCCAACTCGTAATGCTTGCTCTCCTCGGCCGCCAGGTCGCCCAGAAGCTGTCGCACCGCCGCATCACTCGTCTGACTGATCGCCACCTGATAAAATTTCCTGGCTTCGTCCTCCATGGTTTCCACCTCCCGGCGGATCATGGGCACGGTCAGGTTGGCGGTGAGCCAAACCGGCTTGCGGCTGATGAAGCCTTTGACGTCCTGCCGCCGGATGAGCGGAATATGTTCGCCGAATTGTTTGCGATAAAGCTCAATCAGCCGGTGCCGGTGACCGTTCTCCTCATCATGCATCGCCTTGAGCGACTGTGAGGTCGCCGGATAATCGCGGCCGATTCGCTCTGCGAGGTCAGCGTAGATACGTCCGTCCTCTTCCTCCGATTGAATGGCCAGGGCCAAAACTTCCTGCACCGTGAGGTCTTTGAGCGACTTTGCCATGGCGTTTAGAGTCGAATGTTGTCGCCGAATGTCAAGTGTTGGAAAAGTGATCGCGAGCCCTTGGCACAAGATTTCAGTTGTTCACTCTAATTGACCTCTCAGCGGCATGGAAGTAGCTCGCCTATGGCTCATGCCCAAGTCGCCTTCCCTCGAGAAACCTGCCAAGCCCGCCAAGCCCGGGAAGATCAAAAAGCCCGCGCCGTCCTCCAGCGGGTCGGTCGATCACAAGTCGGCAGAATCGTTCCCGATGATCAAGCTGATCGACCAGCGCATCGCGGAATCGGTGCCGAAGGAGATCATCGACAAGGTGAATGCGGTCACGAGCAAGCGACAGATCATCTGCTCCACCTATCCGTACGAAAAGTGCATCAAGAACAAGGAGTATGAGAAGGAAGCGAAGCATCTCCAGATCGAGCTGGTCAAGATGCAGGCCTGGGTCCAGAAAACGGGGGCCAAAGTCGTCATGCTTTTTGAGGGCCGCGACGCAGCGGGTAAAGGGGGCACGATCAAGCGTTTTACCGAGTTTCTCAATCCCCGCGGCGCGCCAGTCGTCGCCCTGGCCAAGCCTTCTGAGAACGAGAAGGGCCAATGGTATTTCCAGCGTTACGTGGAGCAGCTTCCCACGGCGGGCGAGATCGTTTTCTTTGACCGCTCCTGGTACAATCGCGCGGGGGTCGAGCATGTCATGGGCTTCTGCTCACCGCACGATTACCTCGAATTCATGCGCCAGACGCCGGAGTTCGAGCGCATGCTTGTCCGCAGCGGCAAATACTTCTTTAAGTTCTGGTTCTCCGTCAGCCGGGAGGAACAGCTCCGCCGCTTCATGGGCCGCGCGCGCGATCCGCTCAAGCAGTGGAAACTCAGCCCAATGGACGTGGAGTCGTTGGCCCGCTGGGACACTTATACCAAGGCGAAGGAAGCGATGCTCTTCTACACTGACACCGCCGATGCGCCCTGGACCATTGTCCGCTCCGACGACAAGAAGCGCGCCCGGCTCAACGCCATCCGCCACGTCCTCTACACCATCCCTTACGATGGCAAAGACAAGCACGTCGTCCAACCACCGGATCCACTCATCCTCGGCTCCGCCAAGCAAATCTATGAGCGCGACGAGAAGCCGCATAAGGTGATTGCGCTTCCGGCGAAGAAGTGATTTTCCTGTAGCGGCGGTCTATGACCGTCGCTGTTAGTCATCTTGTAAAGGATGTCCAAATCTGCAAAATTAAGAGCATGAGCTTTGCTGAAATGAAAGAGGCGCTCGCCACCTTATCGCCGGAAGAGCGCGCCGAATTGCAGGAATCTCTTTACGCATTGGAGGAAGGAGTTTCGCTCCACGAATTGCGAGCCATTAATGCCGCCTTGGATGAAGAGCTTACGAACCCGTCTCCTAATCTGACCTTGGACGAAGTTCGAGCAAATATTCGCTCACTTAAATCAGGCGATGTCGCTTGAACTCAAAATCAGGACAAGTGCGCAACGCGATCTTCGCGCCATTGTTCTCTATATTGCCCAGCAAAATGGCGATTTTGTCGTGGCATAACAGTTTGGCCAACGTCTTTTGGATCGCTGTGAAAGTATCTTGCCAGCGCTAGGGAAAGGAACTCCGTACCGCCAGCGTCCCGGCATTCGTAAACTTAATGAAGGTGCCTATAAAATTTTTACCAAGTCACCAAAAGCCATGTCGTCATTTTAAGAATCTGGGATGGACGACGTGCGCGTGACCCAGGCCTCTAGGTCGACGTAAGAAGCATGAAATCTTTGGATTTTAGGACAGTTGTTCGGGTAATTTGGCGAGAAAGAAGATCCTTTCTAATTGCGATGATAAATTTACCAAGAGCGTCCTGCTTTTGCTCTTCAGTTGGAACTTTCCCAGCCTCTGTGTGCACAGCTCTAATGAAGCTATATCCCGCAAAAATGACATCATCCGGGGAATACAGCCAACAAAGATTAAGTTGATCTATAAATTTATTTTTCAAGAGCTTTCTCTCCGGGGCTTCACTTGAGGCATAAAATCCTTTCAGAGCCAGAATTAGCTCTTTGTAATTTGATTCCTTAAGCTGGTATTCCTCCCATGCTCGCTTCTTTCTCTCATTTAAATACCAAGCGACTACAGCTCCAAATAATGGAAGAAGAAATTTGAGAAGTTCTATGGTATTGGGATCAACTAATTTTAGAAATTCGCCCATGACTTGGAATCGTAATGGAAGCGATTCTTTCGGCAAGTTCACGATAACGAAGTCAGATAACCATTTTGAAACAAAACCCTCTTGCACCCGCGCCCAGTCGCCGTAATGTAACAAAACAACGGGGAGCCCTTTGGGGCTGAGAGGTTTGCTTAGGCTGGATGCGAAGCAGACGACCCGATGAACCTGATCCGGGTCATGCCGGCGGAGGGAGTTGTGGCACTGCCGTGCAGTGCGCTCATCCCCTCCCCGATGCGATCCGCACACTGGAGAACCTTTATGATTCAGCCCTTGAACCCGAACGATGCCCCCGCGAAGAAACCGGCCGCCAAGCGCAAGCCAGCGAAATCGAAAATCCTCCGCGATGTCACCAAACCCTTTCCCAATTCGCAGAAGGTTTACGTCGAGACCTCGCATCCCGCCGTCCGCGTCGCCATGCGCGAAATCAAGCAGGCTCCCACCCGCGATTTCCAGGGCCAGATGCATGAGAATCCACCCCTTCGCGTTTATGATACCTCAGGGCCTTACACCGATCCCTCCGTCAAGATCGATATCCGCGCCGGCTTGAGGCCGCTACGTGCGGAGTGGATCGCCCATCGCGGCGACACGGAAACCTACGCCGGACGCGAAGTCCAGCCCCGAGACAATGGCTACCTCACCGCCGGTCACGCCGAGTACGCCAGCCAGCGTGAAACCAAGGGCCGCCTTGAGCCATTCCCCGGCCTGAAGCGCTCCCCTCTCCGCGCCATCGACGGCAGCAACGTCACCCAGATGCACTACGCGCGCAAGGGCATCATCACGCCGGAGATGGAGTACATCGCGGTGCGCGAAACGCTGGGCCGCCAGAACCATGCGGGCAAGCACGCGCAGACCGATCTCCGTCATCAGCATCCGGGTGTGGGCTTTGGTGCGCGCCTGAATAATCGCACGATCATCACTCCGGAATTTGTCCGCGAGGAAGTTGCTGCCGGACGAGCCATTATCCCGGCCAACGTCAATCATCCCGAAAGCGAACCGATGATCATCGGACGCAATTTCCTCGTGAAGATCAACGCCAACATCGGCAACTCGGCCGTCGCTTCATCCATTGAAGAAGAAGTCGAAAAGATGACCTGGGCGATCCGCTGGGGCGGCGACACCGTGATGGATCTCTCCACCGGTAAGAATATCCACGAGACACGCGAATGGATCCTGCGCAACTCGCCCGTGCCCATCGGCACCGTGCCGATTTATCAGGCGCTGGAAAAAGTCGGTGGCCGCGCCGAGGAACTGACCTGGGATCTCTATCGCGACACCTTGATTGAGCAGGCCGAGCAGGGCGTCGATTACTTCACAATCCACGCGGGCGTGCTTCTCCGCTATGTGCCGATGACGGCACGCCGCATGTGCGGCATCGTCAGCCGCGGCGGCTCGATCCTCGCCAAGTGGTGTCTCGCGCATCACCAGGAGAATTTTCTCTACACGCACTTCGACGAGATTTGCGAAATCATGAAGGCCTACGATGTCTCCTTCTCGCTCGGCGACGGCCTCCGTCCCGGCGCAGGCGCCGATGCCAATGACGAAGCGCAGTTGGCCGAATTGGCAACGCTCGGCGAGTTGACGCAAAAGGCGTGGAAGCATGATTGCCAGGTCATGATCGAAGGGCCCGGCCATGTGCCGATGCAGCTCATCCAGGAAAACATGGAGCTCGAGCTCAAGCAATGTGCGGAGGCGCCGTTCTATACGCTCGGGCCACTGACCACGGACATCGCTCCCGGCTACGATCACATCACCAGCGCGATCGGCGCGGCGATGATCGGCTGGTTTGGTTGCGCCATGCTCTGTTACGTCACGCCGAAGGAACATCTCGGCCTGCCGAACAAGGATGACGTCCGCGAAGGGGTCATTGCCTACAAGGTCGCCGCGCACGCCGCGGATTTAGCGAAGGGTTTTCCCGGTGCCTCCGAACGCGACAATGCGCTGAGCAAGGCCCGCTTTGAATTCCGCTGGGAAGATCAGTTCAACCTCGGCCTCGATCCGGAGAAGGCACGCTCATTCCACGACGAAACGCTTCCGCAGGAAGGGGCCAAGTCAGCCCACTTCTGCTCCATGTGCGGACCCCACTTCTGCTCCATGAAAATCACAGAGGATGTCCGCAAGTACGCCGCAGAAAAGGGTGTTGCTGAAGCTGAAGCTCTGGCGAAGGGACTGGAAGACAAGTCGAAGGAGTTTGCCGAAAAGGGAAACGATGTTTATCTGGCGCCGTGATCTGCACCTCCGTGCGTTATCTTCATGAAGATGACTCGCCAGAAAATGTTCCTGGCATTGCATTCTTTGTGAACCCTGTTAGGGTTCACCTATCATGAAAACGGCCACTGTCCGTGATTTGCGCACTCGCTTTCCTGTCGTTCAAGGCTGGCTGGCGGAAGGCGAACCAGTCGCCATTACCAAATCAGGCAAACGCATTGCAATGCTGACCGGGGCCGTTCCCCTTGCAAAAACCTCATCTCGTTCCGCCTTTACCAAGCGTTTTGGCACTCCCCTCCCTCATCCCCAAAAAACGACTCACCTCGCCCAAATGCTGATCAATGACCGGGGGCTATGATCTATTGCGACTCCTCGTTTCTGGCCTCGCTTTACATACCCACGGATGCCTTCAATCCCGTAGCCCGCAAAGTCGCGTCCAAGTTCGTCACCCCGATTCCATACACGCTCCTGAACGAACTGGAACTCATCAACACCTTGCGCCGAGGCCTGGGCGACCACTCCCTCGATCAAACCTCACACGATGCCATCCTTCGTACCATCAACACCGACGAGGCCGACGGCTTGCTGAAGCGTACGCCACTCAATCAGATTGCGCTTTACGAAAAAGCCCTGGAGCTTTCCCGGAAACATACTCCTACACTCGCTTGCCGTTCCTTGGACATTCTGCATGTCGCTTCCGCCCTCATTCTCGGCTCCAGGACATTTGCGAGCTTCGATCTTCGTCAGAGGAAACTGGCCAAGGCAACCAAGTTAGCCCTTCTGCCGTTTGCCTTAACTTGAATTAACCTTGGCATCCGTCTGCCTCCTGATAAAGGATGAGCCAGCCATGAAAAAGCTCTCCCTCTTTTTGCTTCTCCTCGTTTGCCTCCAGGCGCATGCCGATAACTGGCTCAAGAACGGCGATTTCTCGGAAGGCATCGATCATTGGCGCGGGAACGGTCGTTCCCCGGCTGATTTCGCCTCGGGCAATCCGTTCGACAAGCCCGACCCCCTCCTCAGCAAGGGCCTGATCATTGAGCTGAAAAATACCGTCTGGCAGAAAGTTCAGCAGGATTTCCGGGGCAAGCTCTCCAGCGCAGTCCTGACTTTGACGTATCAGGTCACAGACGACACCACATTCTCGACCAAGGCGGAGGATTACGCGAATGTTCCCCTGCACATTGATTACGATGGCTGGAAAGCGTTCGATATTCCGGTTCAGTCCTGGATCGTCTTCATCACCGACTTCGGTACCAGCAAGGGTACTTACTACATCCTGAAGCCGAACCTCGGGGCCAAAGGCCCGCAGACGATCAAGGCCTCCCTGAGCGCCTTGACGCCCTATTCGGACAAGACCATCTGCCTCGCCTTCCCCCCGGGCCAGGGGAAGGTCGTGATCCTGAATATTTCGATTGAAGACAAGTGACCCGCCCGTTGGTCTTGGTTAGCTCAGGCGATTCAAGGCGCTGATCACGGCTTTGAGTGAAGCGATTTCGATATTCGTGTCGGTCGCCGCGCCGAAGATGCTCGGTCCTACGCCCGACTTGATCTCAAAGTAGGCCACAGCCCTCGCCTCGGCACCGCTGCCCAGCGAGTGCTCCGAGTAGGAGACGACCTCAAACGGCGCAACGATCTTGCTTTCGTTCAGTCCATGGACAAACGCCGCCACCGGACCGTTGCCGGTGCCACGGATTTGGTGCCACTCGCTGTTGAACTTCACCCGGACAATGCAATCGACGCCATTTCCGGCGGGGGTCATCTTGGTCACACCTTGGAAAGAAAAGGGCTGTTCGCGATCCAGATACTCCTGCTTGAACAGGGCCAGGATGTCCTCTGGCGGCAATTCCTCGCCTCGCTCATCGGCGACGCGATTGATGATGCGCCCAAAGTCACGATGCATCGCCTTCGGCAAAACATAGCCGAATTCCTGCTCCATGATGTAAGCCACCCCGCCCTTGCCCGACTGGCTGTTGATACGGATGATCGCGCGGTAATTCCTCCCGATATCGTGCGGATCGATGGCCAGGTAAGGCACTTCCCACGGTTGATCCGGATGGGCGGCGCGGTCTTTCAGCCCCTTGTTGATCGCATCCTGGTGCGAACCGGAGAACGCGGTGAAGACCAAGTCGCCGCCATAAGGCCAGCGCATCGGCACATCCAGCTTGGTGCAGCGTTCGTAGACCTCACGCACACCCCGCATGTCGCTGAAATCGAGCTTCGGATCGACACCCTGTGTCAGCATATTTAACGCCAGCGTCACGATATCGACATGGCCCGTCCGCTCACCATTGCCGAAGAGAGTCCCCTCCACACGGGTCGCCCCGGCCAGCAATCCCATCTCCGATGCCGCGACGCCCGTTCCCCGGTCATTGTGCGTGTGCAGGCTGATGATCGCCTTCTCGGGATGTTTCTG
>CAIPBM010000045.1 GCA_903863295.1 uncultured Verrucomicrobiota bacterium
CCGCCCCCTTACCCACTTACAAGTCCACCAAGATCGTCCTGCCGACCGGATGGTCTTATTTTGGATGGTGGTTTGGCTACGAAGGAGTTCTCAATCCCCAAGGGCTATGGAATTCCTTTCAAATCGTGAATGATGGAGGTGCCATTATCGGTGGTGCCTATTATACCGGTACCGATACGAATATCCCACCAGGAATGCATGGGGTGTTGCTGGTTCCCGATAAAATTCAAAGGGATGGATGCGATGTTAACTCAACCAATAATACTGTATGGGTAGGCCAACAAATCAATCTCACGAATATCATTTCGGGCATTCCGACCAGTGCTGTCACTTCTTATCAGTGGACTATTCCAGGGGCAAATAACACCACCAACGACACAGCATTCTATGATTATCAGCCGAATGCCACCAATAGTTGCTATACAAATCTTTTCACCCCGACAAATTACACGACCAATAACTATATCAATTTTTACTGGTCCAGCGGCGGTTCAAATCAGGTCGTTACTTGCAGAGAGGTGATTTACGGCCAGACCAATACCGTATCCGCCACGTTCAATGTCAGCAGACCGTCCGCCACAATTTTCGCCACGAACGGAGTTGTGGCGGTTGACAATAGTTTCAGGACAAATGGAATGCCCTACCTTCACTTTGGAAATTTCAGGCTCGGTGGCACTCCTGGCATAAAGTTTTACGAAACAAACGCTCCCCTTCCTTCAGGATTTATTTCGACGAATTTATGGAATCAGATAATCGTTAACGACGCAATCACGAGAACAACGTCTTCGTCTTCAACGACGACAAATTCTTTCGGTTATGATGGAGCTCATGATTGGGAATACCCATATGATACCAATACACCAACGAGCGATTCTCCCAATAATCGGCTTGAGCCAAGTCAAGTTGTCGTCTCCCGAAATTTTACCGCAACGATGTATTTGATGTGGCAGGCTTCAACCAATTCGGTTAACGGAGATAAGACTGTTACGGTGCCCTTGAAAAGTTATACATGGATCTGGTCTGGAACTGCCACTAATGGGGCTCCTGCCGCGGGATGGGGACTGCAAAGCTCGACAAATTACCCGGGCAATAATGGTTCTAATGTCGATGTAACGAATGAGCCGACTTGGTCCACTAATTCCGCATACAACAAGTTCTCTGTCCCTTAGAAAAATATCCCTATGAAATCGATGCTTAAATGGCTGGTAGTTTTTTTCGCCTTGAGTCTGATCGTTCCCAATGCAACTGCGGATGCGCCAAACATCCCGGCCAGTTCATGGGAACAACACCCTGAGGGAATTGCATTGAGGCTAACATGGCAAGGCAATTCCATAACGACTCACATAAAGAACACGTCAAATACCGTTAGGGAACTTGCAAGCCAAGGCACTAACTCATTCGTTTCACTTTTTTATGTTGATGAGAAAGGGGCGTCAATTCCCCTAGGTAATCCACCCAATCCTGCTTTTGAGGAAGAAACGCAAAAAACACTAGGGCCTACGGATATTATGCCCGGCAAGGAAGTAGCCAAGTCGACAATCCTCACACCTGATCAATTAATTTTGATCAAAACGCGACCGGTTAAATGCAGTGTTGTTGTCTACGATCCGGCAACTAAACAACAATCCACCGTCGAGTCTGTCCCCAAAGTCTTAACCGAGGCACTTGGCCCTGCGCCAGCCGGTAAGTAACAGTGTAATCGCACGCGCGAAGGCATGGGGTGATGTTAATCCCCGATAGTATCCAGCGGGATGCAATGCCGATCAACAGCACCAACAATACCGTTTGCGTGGGTCAGCAGATGAACATGACCAATATCATCACGGGCGTGCCAACTACCGCGATCACCTATTGGAAATGGAGCATACCGGGTGCAAACGGATCAACGACCAGCGATACCGCAATTTACGGCTACGCTCCGACCGCGCAAAATAGCAATTACACGAACCTCGTTACCCCGACAAACTACCTGACCAACTCTACTGGCATCCCGTTTTGTAATTTTTATTGGACTGCTCCAGGAACGAATCAGGTGAGTTGCACAACGGTCATTTACGGCCAGACCAACACCGTGACCGCAACGCTCAATGTCCTCGGGCCGAACGCGACAGAATCCGCAACGCATGGAACTATTGCGGCAGATATGAATTTTCATATTGGCAGTACTCCGGTGACAATTCCCTTTCTTCATTTCGGCGATACCGTCACCACGCCAGGCATGACGTTCTCGCAAACTACGACTTCCCCGCCACCAACTGCTACGGGTTTTACCTTTGCAGGAACCAATGCCTGGGTACAGGTGCTTACGAATACAACTGTTGGAGTCACCCCGATTGGTGGCACGACCGTTACCAAAACAACATTTGGCTGCGATGGTGGGCGAGGTAACAATTTCCCATACCCCAATGCTAGCGTGGGGGCGAATACAAGCACGATGGAGGATTCGCCAGGCGCTCCGTTAACCTCCGCCAATTACAGCGTGTCCAGAAACTTCAACGCTACGACGTACGTGATGTGGCGGTGTACGAATGCGCCCAACGGAGATGCCACAATTCTTGTGCCTTTAAAAAGCTACCAATGGAATTGGAGCGGCACTGCTACGAACGGTGCTCCCAGCGCGGGCTGGGGCTTGGACCCATCGACCACAAATTACCCTGACAGTCCTAATACTAATATCGCCGCAACGAACGAGCCAACGTGGGCCACCAATGCGGCGTACAACTATCATTGAGCGCAAACTGCATGAACAACCTACTTAAATCGCTGTGCGCGGTGCTGGCTTTGAACGCACTCATCTTTCCCGTTGTGGCAGACGAGCCGACAATCCCGGCCAATCTGTGGGAACAGTGCCGAGGAGGTGTTGCTGTAGCTTTAATCTTAAAGAGCCGGGTGGAGGGTGGACAGCAAAAGAACAGGTTGAAAGTTTACATTAAAAACACTTCTACGGCAGCAAAGTGGCTTTACCTGTATGACGCTGCTTCACGGCTGAGAGTGTATTATATCGGTAGCAGCGGCACGGTAGTTCCTCTGCGCAATTACACCGATCACGATGCAAACATGGATGATGTCGTCGATTTCAACGCGGGGCCTTCCAGCATCGGTGCGAATCAGACGGTGGAGCAGTCCATCGAATTTACTCCCGAAGAATGGACCATTGTTACATCACACCCCATCAAGTGCAGTTTTTCCATATCGGATCAAAAAGCCTCGCAGGGCTACAAAATCGAAACTACGCCCCGGATGTTGACCGTAGAACACTAACGGAGAGCTTCACGCCATAGGCCCGTAGCGGGCGGCGCGGGAAAGGTGTGGCCAGGCGCTTCCGGCGCCGCGGCAGCGGCGCAGGAAATGCCTGGCCCACGCGCTAGAATGGCCTATACGGGGCGTTTGGGCGGCGGGCCGGGGAATGTGGAGGCGGCGCGGCGGAAAAATCGTCGTGCCGGGCTTGCTTTGGGGCTGAGCGACAGAGTCGCACTGACACTTGCGTACCCAGACGGAGTCTGGGTACGAGGAAAACTGGGGGGAAAGGCAGGAATAGTTAGAGGTCCATCGACTTCGCTGCGCTTCGCTCAGGATGACGGAATTTTTATGGAGTCGCTGACGCGACGGACTGCACCGTTGCGCGGCGCGCAACGGCTACCGAAGGCAGGGAAGACATCCGCCGCTAGGGACAGCGGCGGCTACCTCGGAGGGGGAGCATCGCTTCCTGTGCGCGGAGCGCACCCGGACAACGAGTTGTCCGGGCCAACGGGGAGAGGCAGCGCGAAATGGAATTTCGCGGGAGCAGGGGGGCGATACCACGTGCAACTTGGGAACGAGGAGACGACTACCTCGGAGGGGCGTGCGGGTTTAGTAGGCGGCTTTTTCGATTTCTTCTTCGGCTTTGGGGGCGGAACGGAGGGGGCGTTCGGGGAGGAAGAGGACGATGCAGAAGGCGAGGGCGGCGATGCCGGCGCCGGTGAAGAAGGTGGTGGCGATGGCGTGGCGGTAGGCGTGCATGAGGAGGAGGTGTTCCGCAGGGGGGATCTGGGCGATCTGGCCGACGCCGAGCTCGAGGAGATTGGGCTGGGTGTCTGAATGGGTGGTCCAGGATTCGGGGAGGAGATGGCGCAGGCGGGCCGCGACGACGGCCCCGGCGACGGCGACCCCGAGTGCGCCGCCGAGCGAGCGGATGAAGGCTGAGACGGAGGTGGCTGCGCCGAGGTGTTTGCGGTCGACGGAATTCTGGATGGCGACGGTGAGGTTGGGCATGACGAGTCCGAGCCCACCGCCAAGGCCGATGAGGGCCATCTCGATCAGCGGCACTCCCGATTCCCTCCACGCGGCGTAGGCGAGGGTGAGAAAGGAGGTGGTGCCCAGGGCGAGGCCGATGATGGGGAAAATTTTGTAACGACCGGATCTCGCGATGAGGCGTCCCCCGGTCACGGAGGCGACGATGACGCCGCCCATCATAGGGGCCATCATGAGACCGGCGCGGGAAGGGGAGGCGCCGAGGACGAGTTGAAAAAAGAGGGGGAGAAAGACGAGGCTGCCGAAGAGGGCCATGGCGTTGAGGCCGATGACGCTGACGGCGACGACGAAGACGGGGTTATGGAAGAGGCTGGGAGGGAAGATCGGTTCCGCGGCGCGTCGTTCCTGGCGGATGAGCAGGGTGGAGAAGAACGTCGCGCCACCGGCGAGGGTGACGATGACGGTGGAGAACCAGGGATAGGCGGTGCCGCCCCAGCTCAGGAGCAGCAGGAGGGAGACGGTGGCGCCGGTGAGCAACCCTGCGCCGAGGTAATCGATGCGATGCCGCACGGAGCGGACATGCTTCTTCAATCCAATGGCGATGAGTGCGAGGGCGGCGGCACCGACGGGGAGGTTGACGTAGAAAATCCAGCGCCAGGATAGGGTGTCGGTGATGATGCCGCCGAGGAGTGGGCCGGCGACGCTGCAGGCGGCGAAGACGGCGCCGAAGAGGCCTTGGTATCGCCCCCGTTCGCGCGGCGCGATGAGATCGCCGACGGTGGTTTGGGCCAGGGTGATGAGCCCGCCGGCACCGAGCCCCTGCACGGCGCGAAACGCGATGAGCTGGAACATGGTCTGGGCCAGACCACAGAGGATTGAGCCGATGAGGAAGATGATGATAGCGGTGAAGAAGAGGGGCTTGCGTCCGTACATGTCGCTGAGCTTGCCGTAGAGCGGCGTGCTGATGGTGGAGGTGACCATGAAGGCGGTGACGACCCAGGAGAGGTGGGCGAGTCCGCCGAGATCGCTGACGATGCGGGGCAAGGCGGTGCTGACGATATTCTGGTCGAGCGAAGCGAGGGTGAGGGCAAGCATGAGCCCGGCAAAGACGAGATAGAGTTCGCGCTTGGAGACGGGTGTGCCGGGGAGACGGTGAGAAGACATGCGTTAGGAAAAGAGACTACCTTAGCTTACACGATGACTCGGGCTTGTCATGGCCGCAGCGCGTTCGTAGCTTCAGACGCATTCATGCTTAAATCGCCTGTCGTGCCCTTTGTGGCTCCGTTTCTCCTCTACATGCTCATCCTTTCGGGAGAAGGATGGTTTCCCGACCAGCATTATCTCATTTATCCGATCAAGAGCCTGTTGGTGGGCGCGGTCATTGTCGGCTTCTGGCGGGTGCTGCCGAGTTTGAAGCCCTCCGCGCCGGTGCTAAGTGTGCTGGTGGGTATCGTTGGCGTGGTGCTGTGGGTCGGACTTGATCCGTGGCTGGTGAAATACGAGCAACCGTTGGTGGGGCGCAATCCGTTTCTCCTCTATCCCGCGGGCGAGGCGTGGGTGCTTTTTGGGCTGCGGGTGCTGGGTATATCGATCGTGGTACCGATCATGGAAGAACTGTTCTGGCGTGGATTTCTGATGCGCTGGCTGATCAAGGAAGATTTCACGACGGTTCCGCTGGGCACCTATCAGCATCTCTCGTTTTGGGTGACGACGGCGTGCTTTGCTTCGGTGCATGGAGAGGAGTGGGCGCTGGCGGTGATCGTGGGGGTGCTCTACGGGGCCTGGTTTGTGCGGACGAAAAGTCTCGGGAATATCATGGTTGCCCATGGGGTGACGAATCTGCTGCTGGCGTTTTACTGCCTGATCAAAAATGACTGGCATTTTCTTTCGATCATCGCGCCGGTGCACCGGTGAGGGAGGCAGCGAGGGAGTGGGGGATTCAACCCTTTCAGGGTTGCAGCCATTGGAAGCAAACCCAGGGTAGGCGCGGCTGCGCCAACCCTGGGCTATAGGATGGTATCCGTTCGGGATATAGGGCCATCCGGCTTTAGAATTTAGACGAATGCGATCCATTTGCGGGCTTGCGACCAGCCGTTTTTAGCGGAGGTCGATGATCGTCCTTGCTGGGAGAAACGAGATCGCTCGGTTCAGAATTTCGATGGGTTTTCGCGGCCGGGCAGGAGCCGGGCCCTCCAAGGATGGTTATTATCCGAGGGAATGGATTTAAGTCTTAGGTTGAAATTGCTCTTCGGCTTTTCAACTTTTTTTGCCATTGGAGCATCACCCATTTGCCGCGGTGCAGCGCACGGGTGAGGGTTAGTTTTTGTGCGCGGTAGGCGGCGGTGACCTCCTGCTCCTGGGTTCGCAAAATACCGCTGAGCCAGAGTTGTCCGCCCATGGCGACGCTGCCGGCGATTTGAGGCGCGGCCTCGCCCAGAATTCCGCTGAATAAATTGGCGAGCACCAGATCGTGGCGGGCCGGTGATCGAAGCTTTTTCACGTCGGCGCACTGCCAGCGGATGAGTGGGGTGGAAAAATTGAGAGTCTCATTTTGCCGCGCGGTGCGGACGGCCTCGGGGTCGAAGTCGGTGGCCACGATTTTGTGGGCGCCGAGCAAACGGGCCGCGAGGGCGAGGACCCCGCTGCCGGTGCCAAGATCGAGCACGGAAGTGTGACTCCAATCCCCATGTTTGAAGAGCGCGCCGAGCAGCATGTGGGTCGTGGCATGGTCGCCGCTTCCAAAGGCCACGCCATGCGGGATGCAGAGTCGGTGCGTGGTGGGTTGGCGGGTGCGCGTCGGCGCATGGATGATTTCGAGGTGAGTCCCGATTCGGGTGGGCGCTGCGGTTTGGGTGCCGACCCACTCGGCGGCCTGGACACGGCGCACTTTTCCGCCGAAGGTATGCGCGAGGGCGGTGACCGCTGCGGGTTTTCGCGCATAGGCCTCGAGCAAAATCCGGACGCACCCCGGCTTTTCGGTCATGACCCAGTTGATATCGGCATGGGACTGAAGGCGCTCGATCCAGAGGTCTTCCTGCCCGGAAACAATCCAGCGTCGCCAGCACCAGGTGGGGCGAACGGGGAGATTACTGCGCTTGTTCATCCGGCGAGAGATCGGGGCGCAGGATGGCCTTGGTGGAGATGAAGCTCTCGGGATCGATGATCATGCCCAGCGTCTCGTTCTTGGCGATGCTGAAGTGAACCATGGACCAATATTGGCGGCCATCGGCCCGGGTGGCGCGGATGAAAATCCAGTAGCGATGTTCCTTTTCGCCCTCGGCATAAGGACTGTCCTCAATCCAGGTAAAGCGACCCCGTGAGTCGACGGGGATGTGCTTCACGATGTTTTCCTCAGGGAGGACGTTGAGTTGCTTGTAGTATTTATCGTCGAGACCGGCCTCGGCTGCCTGGGCCTGGGCGAGATCGGACTGGGCCTGTTGCAGCTCCGCCTTGACCGGCTCTTCCTCCGCCTGGGTGACTTCGATGCGATGCTGGAGTTCGTCGATGCGCGCATTGAGATCGGTGAGCTTGGAGGCGGGGGCGGTCTTGATCTGCGCAGCTTTTTCCCGGAGCTCTTCCTTTTTGGCATCCATCGTCTTGAGGAAATCGCGCCATTGCCTGAGCAGCGTATCGAGCCAGACGCGTTCCTTGGCACCGTCCACGCCTGGTGGAACCTCGTAGAGGGCCAGACGGTAGGCGTTCGCCCAGACTTCAGGCGAGCGATAGCTGTCATCGGGAACGTAGTGGAGCTTGAGTGACTTCGCACGCTCGGCGACAGCTCTCTGGAATTGATCCAGGTGGGCCTCGTAATCGGCATCCATGGCGGCACCGGGGCCGTCCCAGAGTTGCTGCGTGGCATCGCGCGCCTGCTTGACCAGATTCTCGGCCTCGTCCTTGGCGGACTGAATCTGCCCCTGGAGGAGACGAACCCGTTCTTCCCGCAAGGCGATATCGGCCTGCGCGCGCTGGACGTGGTCCTGCCGTTCCTGGACTTCCTGCAGGAGCGGGGAGCGTTCCGCGGCGAGGTCTTCCGCGATGCCTGAAGTCAAGGAGCGGAAGTCGTTCACGAGCCAGACTTCGTTGTTTAACGGCATTCCGGCGGGCGGAATGATCTGGCCTTCCATGCGGGTCTCCCGGCTGAAATAGAGGCCGCCGAAGTAGAGCCCCACGCCGGAAGCGAGCAGGATGAGGTAAAAGAAAACGGTATCGAAGGTTTGCCTCCGCTTGGCGCGCTGGGCGCGGGTCAAGGGGAGCGGGGCCTTGGGGGCGCGCTTGACCACCGGCTCGGTCTTGGCCGGATTGGCGGAGAGATCGACCGGAGGCTTGAGGGTTCCGTCGCCCGTGCCATGGCCTTTGACGGGCGGTGCGATCTCGAGCGGCTTGCCGCCCTCAACCGGGGCGGGAACTTTTGCGATTTCCGCTGCTGGCTTGGCGGGTTCATCCACACCCGGCTTGGGGAGGAGCTTGTTCGGCAGGACGGCGGGGCGCAGGGCCGGTTTATTCTCATCCGGCTTGATGGCGGGAACGGCCGAGAGGGCGGTGGTGCGCTTGCCCTTGACCTCGATCTTCTGCGATTGATCCGACTTCGCCTTGGCGGCGACGATAGCGGCGGCGGGTTTTTCCCGGCGAAGAACGGTGATGGGCCCGGTCACTTTGGAGACCGGTTTGTCCGGTAACGGTGGTGGCACGGTCGAGAGACCTGCAGCGGGCAGGGCGGGGAGCGGGGTGCTGGAAGCCGGTTCGGATTTGTTCAGCGCAGGAGCCTTGACCGGGGCGGACGATTCAGGAGCGTCCTTGGTCACGACGATGGTCGTCATTTCTGGCTTGGACGGAGCGGTCTGGACGGGTTGAGGACGGAGATGCTCGGGATGGGCCGGGGTATCGCCGCCGAGAACGCGGGGAGCGGCATGGAGGCCGGGGCCCGCTGATTTCTCCGCAGCCTTGCCGGAGACCGAAGGGGGAGCGTGAAAGGTTTTACTTGAGTCTGCGGCGGGCGGAGTCACCGGCGCGGGACTGGCCGCGGAAAGGATGACCGGAGCTTGCAGCGTCGCGGGGACGGAAGCGGCGGGTGTGACCGGAGGTAAATGGATCAACTCCGGTGCCGGGGTTGGAGATGGAGCCAGGGAGGGGGCCTTGGCTTCGACCGGAGGGGGGACTTCGGGTGAAGGAACGGGTTCTGCGGATTTTGTTCCGGGTTGATTTTCCTTGGCCGCGTCCGGGTGGGAGCGGGCAAAGACTTCCAGGGTCAGCAAGTCGCCAGATACCGGATGCAATTCACCCGGCTCAAGCTGCTTCCAGCCTTCGGGTGGCTTTTCCAGTTCGTGGCCATCATTATCGACGAAGATCGATTCCTGGGACGAGCCCGATTCGAGGGGCGCCTGGTTGAGCTTGATCGGGGGGATCAGGCGGGCGGTCGCCTTCTTGGGTTCGCTGCGCGCGGGGTCGAGACGACGAGTTGACGTGGCTGGCAGCGGCGGAGGGGGGGATGCCTTGGCCTCTGGTACGACCCGGGGCGGAGTCGTGTCGGACGGGCCAACCAAGAGAGAGTCTTCCGGCTCGGGATTTTTGACTGCCGGCTTGGCAGGGGCGAGAGAAACCGGACTGGGAAGCCGGGTGGTGATTTTTCGCGTTTGGGAAGGCAAGGGTGGCGGCTTCCGAATGACGGAAGTTGGGCGTTGAGGAGCTTCCTTCGACTCCTCGGGAGTCGCGACGCGGATGGTGGGTTGTCCGCTGATGGGAGGAGCCTTGGCAAGGGATGAAAGGGGAACAACGACTTTGCCGGGGGTGCCGGTTATTTTCGGGCCGGGCAAGGCGGAAGGGCGCGACGCCGCCGTATCCCCGGTGGAGGGCGGGGGACGCTGGGGAGTGCCTTCGGGCACGGATGGATCATCCGCCATAGGTATCAGTGCCTGGGTAAACGCCAAGAATCGAGCCGGAAAGCTCCGCTCCCTTGAAGGCCGTCACCAGGGCGCTTGTCACGCGAATGCCATCCAGTGGCTGCGAAAAAGTCATGAGAGCCAGGGCTGCGCCACTTCCACGAGGCGTGGAGGCGGGTTGCAGGCACCATAATTCGGCATGGAGGGGGCGATCTGACATAGAGTGAAGGAGAGTTTTTAGCGCATCCCCCGTCGATTTGCACTCGATTAAAATCAAAGCCCTGTTCGCCATTCCGGAGGCGCCTTTGTCACGAGGTGTCACGATAAAGATGCGGCGATCGGGAGGAACCTGGGATTCGAGGGCGGGATGGAGATCGCCGACGACGGTGAAGTGAACCAGGAATTCATGCCGGTCCTTTGTTTTTTTCAGGGCCTGGGCCAGTTCGGCACCGGTCAACAAGGCAGCAGCAAGTTGGCCCGAGGCGAGACCGGCTGCCACGTCGGTCCAGCTTTTGCAGGGCAGAAATTCATCGCAGGCACCGAAGCACCATCGTCCGGGGGGAATGACCACCGACGCGCTCTTGGCGAGGTAGCCGACTGGTGCTTGTTTTTGGGCGGCACGTGAGCTCGAAAGGATTTCCCGGTAGATGGCGGTGATTGCCTTTGCCGACAAAGCCTTGCCCTGGCTGCGACGGTTGATCCGCGCCAGCAGTTCGCGCTCCCGTTCCGGAACGTAGACCGCCGCGTGATGCCGATGTTTCGCCTCGCCGATCTGGATCGAGAGCTTAGTCCGTTTCTGGAGGAGTTGGAGAATCTTGAGGTCGATCTGGTCCACCTGCTTCCGCAGGGGCTGCATCTGCCGGGACAAGGCCGACGTCGAGTTGCTGTTGTTCGGGGGCATGAGAGGGTTCGGGGGCGGGCGGAGGCTGGAGCCGGCGCAATTCATCTGCGTTGGGAAGTTCGTCGAGGCTTTTCAGGCCGAAGAGTTCCAGGAAGACCGGGGTGGTCTCGTAGAGGAGGGGACGTCCGGGTTGCTCGGAACGTCCGGCGACGCGGATGACCTTGCGCTCAAGCAGGGTCGCGACGACACCATCGACGGCGACGCCGCGGACCGATTCGATCTCGGCGCGGCTGATGGGCTGGCGATAGGCGATGACGGCGAGGGTTTCGAGGCCGGGCTGGCTGAGCCGGGCGGCCTTGGGTTGTTCAAAAAGGCGGTTGGTCCAGACGGCGAATTCCGGGCGGGTCTTCAATTGATAACCACCGGCGACGCCTTGCACCATGAGGCTCGATCCATTGGTCTCGAGCAGGCCCTTGAGTTGCTCAATGGCGGCCTCGATATCGGCGACGGGAAGCTTTTCGTGCGGAGTGGTTTCATCGCTGGGGGAAAACTTCGCCGCCTCAGTCAGGGCATGGGCGATCGCTTTGGGCGTCAGGGGCCGGTCGGTCGCAAAGAGCAACGCTTCGACAATACGGGGCAAGTCCATCCCGCCATCTTCAAAAATCTGCGGCCAAAAGGCAAGAAGGGATGCAGGGGAGTTGGAAGACGTTTCATGCGCGCCAGGATTTTCTCATGGCGTTCATTCGGGATCGTTGAAGACTTCCGTGGGTCTATTTGGAGCGAAAATCTACGGCTGCGGCTGGACTTCTCATTAAGTTGTGATGAAATGAAGCAAATGTTGCATATAAATTGATATCAACGTCATCTGCCCCCCGCTTTAACCACCGCACTTACTATCCGCCCGAAAGGATTTCTTTATGTTCAGCCTCAAGCCCTACGTCGTTCTCATCACGCTCATTGCCACGCTGGGTGGATTGCTGTTCGGATACGATACGGCGGTGATTTCGGGGGCAGTCGGGAGTCTCCGGGTGGTTTTTATTGATCCGCAAAATCTTGGGCCGGACACGGCGAACTCGCTGCTTGGTTTTGTCGTCTCGAGCGCCCTGATCGGTTGTATCCTGGGTGGGCTTGTGGGCGGCTGGGTCAGCACTCACATTGGCCGCAAACGGGGGCTGATCATCGCGGCGGTTCTCTTTCTGGTTTCCGCGCTGGGTTCGGCGGCGCCGGAATTTCTTTTCGCGCCGATCGGCTCCGGGGGGGCGGGTTATATCTGGCACTTTGTTTTTTACCGCATCGTCGGCGGAGTGGGCGTGGGGCTGGCTTCCATGCTTTCGCCGATGTATATCGCGGAAATTGCGCCCGCGAAAATACGGGGAAATTTGGTGGCGTGGAATCAACTGGCAATCATCTTTGGCATGCTCGTGGTTTATTTTGTGAACTACGGGATTGCCGAGGCTGGCGGGGCGAATAACGACGCGTGGCTCAACGCGGTTGGCTGGCGCTACATGTTTGCGTCAGGGGCGGTACCCTCGGCCCTCTTTTTGGCGCTTCTCTTTTTCGTGCCGGAAACGCCCCGGTATCTGATGTTGAAAAATCGCGAGGAAGAGGCGCACGCGGTCCTTTCCAACCTGGTCACGGCGGAAGAGGCGCAAAGTGAAATCGCGGAAATCCGGCTTTCCCTGGCGGAGCATCATTCGGGCAAGCTGTTTTCGTTCGGCGTTCTGGTCGTTGTCATCGGCATCATGCTTTCGGTTTTTCAACAGTTCGTGGGCATCAATGTGGTCCTTTATTATGCGCCGGAAATCTTCAAGGGGATGGGGCTGAGCACGAATGCCTCGCTCTTGCAGACCATCCTGGTGGGTGGCGTGAACCTGGCCTTCACGGTGGTGGCGATCCTGACGGTTGATCGCTTGGGGCGCAAACCGCTGCAGATCATCGGGGCCCTGGTGATGGCGGCGAGCATGATCGCGCTGGGGGCGGATCTGATGGCTCATGACAAAGGCACGCTGGCCCTCGTTTGCATGCTGGTCTATATCGCGGGATTTGCGGTTTCCTGGGGGCCGGTCACCTGGGTGTTGCTGAGCGAAATCTATCCGAATCAAATTCGCGGCAAGGCGATGGCAATTGCCGTGGCGGCGCAATGGATTGCCAATTATGTGGTCAGTTCCACCTTCCCCATTCTTAAGGACAGCCCGGCGCTGAAGGCGCAATTCGACGGGGGCTTTCCTTATTTTGTCTACGGGGTCATGGGCATCCTGGCGGCCCTGTTCATGTGGAAATTTGTCCCGGAAACCAAGGGGCGCACGCTGGAGGAGATGGAGCAGTTGTGGCAAGTGGGCGACGAAAAGTCTTAGGCTGGTTATGCTCAATTCCTAGCCGTTACGGGAGAGGGCTTTTGCAGGGGCACAAATACCCTGGCAAGAGCAACATCGGATTCACGAAAAGATGGGGTATTGCGCGTCATTTTCTTGCTTATTCCAATGAGCGTGTGAATATAAATAGCTACATTTATGCCTCAATGGATTTGCCGCCGGGGGGATTCGGACTTTATTACGAGGTTCAAAATAATTGAAAATAAATTGAGATAATTCTTGCTCTCACGCGTCTTATTCTATATACAAATTACAACTTCGACAGCCATGAACACCATATCCTTAACCACAAAGCATTGCCTAAGCTTTGCAGCCATTCGGTTGCAAGGTACAAGCGCGATCTGGTCTGGTTCTATGGTCAAATATGGCCCCAATACCGGACTCGAAGATCGTACAAAAGAGGTGCGCGGATAGGTTCTAGCCTGACTACTCAGGACAATTTCCAACCCCGCCACCGAAAGGTGCGCGGGGTTTTTTATTCGAGTTTTTCAGAGGTAAATCAAAGGAGACAACAATAACAGATAGATAAACAACTTTAAGGTGGCAAAGAGAAGGCCCTGCCGTCGGCGCGAACCGACGACAGGGCGGATTGGTCACAAACAGAATCGTGGATTGCGGCACTGAAAGTAACCATTAAAGTTATATTTCAATACCGGTGCGGTGTCAACTGACGCCGACTCTATAGCAACGTTTCTGCGTAAACCGGTCCCTCCAACCATCGCAATTACATCACAGAAGGCTTAGGCTCAATTCTATATAAAAATATAGATAAAGAGTCGCAGGGGAGGTGTGCCTGAAACACCGAAACATCCGCCGTGAAATACCTGCGGGTACGAGAACACAAGAGCTCGTAATGGTGTTCGTTCTTTATTGTGAATAGCGGTCCTGCGGATGGCGGCAACCTGATGAGTTGTCGGCTGTCTGCGGGACCGCACTATTTTATCAAGGGAGCGCCGGGGCATTGGAATGGATCCAGGCTCGGCGCTCCTTTCCCTTTCGCTGCCGTAATGGCAGCAACCCTGCGACGAGTCTTACTGCCGTCCGCAGGACCCGGCTGGCCGCACCATTTGAACCGCAGATAAGTTGCGCACCAGCTGTGCAGAGAGATCTCCAAAATCACTCAGGCCCGGGGCGGCACCGGGGCAACTTGCGCTGCTCACTACGGGGGATGTGGCTCGACAAGGAAGGCACCTGCTTTGCAAGCAGTCTCATGCGGGAGCGTTACCCGCCATTTCCAGTGCTGCGCACGGCAGCTATTGCGTAGGGCAGTATTTTTATTGGGAGTTGCCCCGGCTAACCGACTGGTCCTGCGGACGGCAGTAAAACTGTGCATCATTTTACTGCCGTCCGCAGGACTGGAGGATTACCACCAACTCCCACCACTTATTCCACCCAGCCATGGGTTCCGAAGCCGAAGTCGTCGAGGCGCACGGTTGTCAGCCGTGTCACTAGCGGGTGCAAGTCCCGCCGGAACCGCGCCTGCGGCGGGCAGTAGTACTTATTCAAAAGCTGCCGTGTGCCGCACCCTCGGGCACGAGGAAGATAGCCAATCCGCGCCGCTTGGGACGGCGAGACACCCGGAGCGTAACCGGGGTGCCCGACCACTTTCCCTCCCTGAATCTTGCCGCTGGGGAAGCGGCAAGATGGACGACCAGCAGGCGCCCGGAGGGCGAAGCTTCGCGGGTGCGAAGTTTGTCAACCGAAGGAGCAGAGCTGGCGTCTTCTAAACGCTAGGTCGCAGGTGCAAGTCCTGCCGGGGTGAATTTCGCTCTCCGCACTCGGTTTCCTTTTCCATTACTGCCGTGTGCCAACACTCCCAGGTGTCGAAATAGTAGCCGAGCCTGACTGTTAATCAGGTGCCGCAAGGCGTGTAGGTGCGAGTCCTACTCTGGGAGCCACTTTACGGAGCACGTCCGGCATAGACGAGGACACTGTCTAGAAAACAGCTGCGGCCTAAAAACCGTCCAGAGTGCGATTCTCTGGTGCACCGCCATTTACTGCCGTACGCAGTACCACCGCAAATGCAAAGCATCTCAAGCAACCGGGTTCTCAACCCGGTCCTATCCGGTGAGAGTCCGGATGCGGTGGTCCTGCGGACGGCAGTATTTTCCCTCTATAGCTTAAAAGCAGAGCCATCGACTGATAATCGATAGACCGAGGAGCGTTACCTCGTGGAGGGACCATTTTCCCCAAGGCTGAATAGCTGAGACAGATTAGCGTCTCGCTGAAGCCGAGGAGCATCTTGCCACTTGGGAAGCGGCAAGATCGACGGCTCGTTAGAGACGCCCGCAGGGCGAAGCTTCGCGGGAGCAGACCTGCGGTCGGCGTATTTCATTCCTCCGTGGCAGAGCCAGAAATGCACTTCTTTCGTAAAGAAGACCATGCCGGTGCGACTCCGGCCGGAGGATCCAATTCACTGCCCTACGGAATAATGCCATGCGCAGCACCCAGGTGATGATGTAGCCAGCAGCATTCAGGCCTGTGAAGCCTGCCGGGTGGGTGCGAATCCCACGCACCTGACCCCTTTCGTGCCGCTGGAGCAGAGACTCGTCTCGCGTGACCACTCGGTCTGCAAAACCGAAGCGACGGGAGCGTTACCCGTGGGCACGTCCAATTTCCATTTCATCCAAGCAGAGATAGCGCTGCGGTTCGTCGGTAACGGACAGAAGGTCGGTGCAAGTCCGGCGGGTGGATCCGCTTTTCTTATTGTGGACCATGCTGAAAACCGAAGATGGCCCAGAGCAAGGGCAGAAGGATGGCAGGCAACAAAGTTAGGCACACGGAGATGATAATTCCGGCCCAAAATAGCCTAGCACGGTACTTTTCTTTAGCTTCGAGCGGGTAACCACTGAGCAGAACAATGTCCGCGATCCAGCCGAACGTGTAACAAACGTTTGCCGCTACTCCAAAAGCGATTGCGCCGAAGATAATACCAAGTGGTTCTTCGACATCTTCTCCGGGATTCGCATAGAGAGCGCCGATGGTTTCAACAATCGCGATGGTGCAAATGCCCAGTACGAAAAGCATTACGTTGTACGGAATACGACGAATCTCCCACCAGACTATTGCATCCTTCGGGGCTTTCATCTTTCAACACTTTATAGAAGCGAAAGCAAGTGGCGAGCTGTTTGGCTCATAAACCAAACGAGAGAGGGTTCGATTCCCGCCGCTGCAATTTTTGCTGCCGTGCGCAGCACCGCTCCGTGGTCCAACAGCTTAAGACGTCTCTCTCATAAGGAGGAAACGGTGGGGCAGCACCACCCGGAGCGATTTTCATTTCGCGGGCTCAGCGTATTGGCAGACCGTACACCCGACTCTTAATCGGTGAAGTCCCGGTGCAACTCCGGGTGAGCCCACTCCTGCGGAGGGCAGTAAACTTATCGCGGAGATCCTAATGCTCTCCGCAGGAGCCAGCTTGGCCGAGCAGCTAAGGCACCTCTTTTGTAAAGAGGCCCAGACCGGGGGCAGCACCGATAGCCGGAGCATTTTTTAGCCAACCAACAGCTGCCGTGCGCAGCACCTTAGCCCCAAAAGGCGTCACCGCGACCGGGCAAGGTGATCAGCAGGCCGGATTTTCTCCAATCCGTAAAACCGTAACGCCACGGGCCTGCACCATTTTCAACCCACAACCAGGAGGTCATCATGGAGCCAAGTACCCATCGATAGCGGCATCTTCCCGCTTCAAATTCGAAGGATCCTGCCAGACCATCCAGGAACCGGCGCGAACGCGTCGGCAAGATGGCATTTACGCCTATGCATACAAAATACACTCAAGCGCGCTGACTTGATTCCGATGCAGCTGAGGAAATGATCCGGGGACTCTGCGCCTCGCCGTGACCAAGGCTGATTCCATCGGGATAAAGCACCGCCATAAATCGTGGTCCGATTGCCTTCGGGTAGTCGGGCCACGCCACTCTACGCCGTACGCAGTATCTGCCCTGTAGTGCAACATGCACGCATGATCGTAGCACGACGGGCTCTGAATCCGTAAATCTTGGTGCGAATCCAAGTGGGGCATCTACTGCCGTGCGCAGCACTTTCGCCCAGACCCGCGTTGGTATCACGCATGTTACGTGCAACGCCGGGCCATCGTCCTGAATCAACAGCAGGCCTCCCTTTTATGGAGGTGTGAGCAGTAGCTCCGTGGCCCGTGGGCGAACTAATTTCCAGTCCAACTTACGCTCCCTTAGCGCAGCAGATCAGCGCGGCTCGCTTCGAACGAGACGGTCGCGGGTGCAAATCCTGCCGGGAGCACCATTTCCCCACGTAGCCCAACTAGAAGGAGGCGCTCCGCTCAGAACGGAGACAGTACGGGTGCAAATCCTGTCGTGGGGACCACTTTCACTTAAAGATTTAGGCAAGGATGTCAGCGAAGCCAACTGGAAGCCTTGGGTCCGCTACTTTTTTCCATTTATTTAAAAATGCGAATGAGTGTGCGAACGTCTCTTCTCCAACTTGGACATAAACGACATCGTAATCCTTGTCATCGGATGGAATGTAGAAGACCCCTTCACGTCCTATCAGCTTTGAATTGAACTTGCCGTCAAAGCTTTCCGATATGACAGCTTTCCCCACCACTAAAATCGAACCTGCCTTTGGCTCAAAACCCTTCGGATATTGGGAATAGTTAATCAAAAAAGCGAATAGCTTATCAGGCACATCTTGCGGAAAGGTGACCAGGAGCGTACCGTCTTTTTCTGAGTGAATTTTTGCTGCAATATCGCTTACAAGACAGTCATCATAGACTTTTCGGAAATCGACCAGAATTTTTGCGAAGTCTTCACTACTCCAACCTCGCGCCCGCACTTCCTTGCGGTTATTAGGATCAGGAGCAAAATTTAGATCGTGGCGCTTTTTTATCGTTTTACCTGATTTGATGTCGCGCTGGGCGAATCTAACAACGAGTGCGCCGAGACACATGAAGATAATCGACGTTCCGGTCAATCCATACACGGTGTTGTGTCGTTCCGCATTTTCCGCCGGCAGATCGATGCGATTTTTTGCAGGATAGTTCGGCAGATATTTTATTGGCAGCGGCTGACCCAGTTGCAGGCCGCTAAATATCTCTCCGTCGACCGACACAACGTCGTGCACCTCCGTGGGCCCCACCGTATAACGGTAAGCCACTCTAGGATTGGAGCGGTTCCCCGCCTGATAGAGATTCTCGACGGAGCCAATGACTCTAATTGTTGGCCCATCAAACTGCCGATTCTCGTAAAACAGATTTGCCGCAAGCACGAAGCTAAAAACACCCAAAGCGACCACACCTATCCCGATGGCCCTGCGGTCGCGTGGCGAGTAACGGTCGTTAAAGGAAAGCCCCCACCCTCCTGTATTTTTTTTCTCCTTGGGCATGCGGTTATTTCTCGGACTTCATTGTTTCATGCCGCCCGAAGGACATCAACGTCGAAGGTATCCGGAACAAGTCTCGGAATAATGTTTTCACTCCCGTAGCCCAACCAGCAGAGGCAGCCGACTTAAGATCGGCTTAGTGCCGGTGCGAATCCGACCGGGAGCTCCTGCGGAGTGCAGTGATTTCCCTTGGAGCATGTACCGGACAAGCGAACCGGGACTCCGTGCTAACGAGATCAGTCGGCGCTTGCTGACTGGGGTGCAAGTCCTCCGTGCTCCGCCAATTTTTTAACCAACCACAACCCTCAACAAGGAACCTATGAAATGAGTTATCCCAACACCCAAGCCCTGATCGAGAGCCTCCAAACGATAGTCAAAATCCTCGCGCGAATTCCGAGCCTGCGGCTCCGGCCCTCGACTCGCGCACCATAGATCAAAAGGTCTTTAGAAAAATCAAATGAAAACAAACCAACTCACGTTGGCCGTAAATTCCAATGACATGGAGAACGAGATCTTTGCGGATCTCGCCCTTGCCTTTGCTGACCGTCCGCTGTTTCGCTTTGGCTTTGCCATCGATGAAACCGCGATGGATATCCTTCTCAAACACTTTGCCGATAAAATCTGCCGGGCCTACCGGTGGAGAAATCATGGCGGCGTGAAATGGAAGGAAGCGGTTCTCCGCTTCGACGATTCCTCATTCGTCTACATCCAGAACCGGTACAGCAAAAGCATCCGCATCTACTGCGACTCCGTGGAAAAAGCGGAAGCCCTGGAAAAGCAAATCCGGGAACTGCTACCTCCTCCGGTTAAAACGCCGGATGAGCCGTGGTTCTATATGCTGCGGAAGGATGGCGACAGCTTCTCCATCGAGAAGATCGTCAATAAGTCGGCGGTGCTGGATGAGGAAAGCCTGCAAATCTGCTACGGCCCCGACTCGCCCGAGTGGGTGGGCGATTTCGCCAAGAACACGCAGGCCAATTCAGGTGGCATCACCATCCTGGATGGACCGCCCGGCACCGGCAAAAGCACGTTGATCGCGGAACTGATGAGACGGCTCTATCAGACCCACGTCTTCTACGTCCTGCCGGTGGCGCAACAGGATTCCCTCTCGCAGCCCAGCATGGTCGAGTTCTGGCAGGAGCAAAATGGCGCCCACCCGAACGAAGTGAAAGTGATCATCATGGAAGATGCCGAGAAGATCCTGTTCCAGCGCCGGGAGGATAACAACGAGTCGGTCTCCGCCTTGTTGAATATTGCCGATGGATTGATGGGGCAAATGCTCCGCGTTCATGTGCTCTGCACGTTGAACCAGGGCATGGAATATCTCGACCCGGCGATTCTTCGTCCCGGGCGCTTGCGTAGCTACCGGTTCGTTGGCCCTCTCTCCAAAGAGAGAGCCGAGAAACTGGCCGCCAAGCACAAGCTGCCCTTCGTGACTGACGCCCGCGAGCACTACACCCTCGCGGAGGTCTTTCACGGCAAGGTCTACAAACAGAAAGCCCGCAATACGATGGGCTTTCATGTCAACCGCAATTAAGTCCGTGGTAGCCGCCGCTGTCCCTAGCGGCGGTTTTTCCGGCGCCCTCGCCCGTAGTTTAAAGTAAAACCCCCGGCTTATACCCGGTCAGCGCTAGATGAGCGCGCAATGCAGGTGAGAGTCCTGCCGGGCGGACGATTTTTTCAGACAACTAAATGGGACGATGGCAGTACCCAAAGCGGACGAGGCAGAGGCCAAGGCTGAAGAAAAATGTCCACCAGAAATAGCGGCGGCTTTTTTCGACAGAACAGAGTCTGACGGTTTGTTGACCCGCACCGCCAGATATCGGCGGGCTGACGAGGAATGCGAGAATACGAAACAGGCTTTTGTGAAGAATGGCGTCAGGCCAGACGTGAAGGCTAGCCCAGCCCACGGCGAGCCCCATGATAAGGTAGACAAAGCCGATAAATGCAGTCCCATCACCTGAAGGCTGACCCGAGCTTGGCGCAAAGTCCGTTGGCCAAAACCAGTCGGTATTGGAAAGTATTTCCCCGACTATCTGAAATAGTCCCTGCACCAGCGCGATAAGCAATTCTTCCACGACGCCTCCTTTCCACTCTTAGAGCCGGGCAGTTGGAGGTTCGTTCATTACGTCAATGAAACGAAGGCTAACTCGTTTCAGTTTAAAATCTTATCTAGGCCGCGAATGCAAAGCAGATCGAGCGACGGTCTTTCAAGCCGGACCTAACGGGTGCGAGTCCCGTCGCGGTGCCCACTGTTCATTGGAAAATAAAGCCAAGAGAATATTTGGTCAAAGTGCCTGTTCTATGTATAAATCCTGAACCTACGTTATATGCTGCTTTAGGAGTATCAAATCATGTCACATCCATCTAATCAACCCAAAGAAAACGCAGAAGAGGTATTGGCAAGAGTGAAGAAGGCTAAGGAGCAACTCCAGGCGCAATACGACAAAGCTGCATTTCGATGGGGTAGATTTTTTGTCTTCGAACTTTTGGGCGTCATTTGTGGAACATGCGCTTGGATATTTCTCACAGATCAAAATGAATTAGCCTTTCTAGCATTATTTATTTTTTTAGGACTAGTCGTAGGTTTTTATTTCTATAGCGTCATCACCTTTGGCACTCGAACTATTATCGGTCATTTTCTCA
>CAIPBM010000046.1 GCA_903863295.1 uncultured Verrucomicrobiota bacterium
AAAGTCACCACTGCGGAAGAGGGGATTTCAAGATAAACGGCATCGTCAGGCACGCCTGTGTTGTTATTAAAAACAAACATCGTTTGGTCGGCGGTAACATACGGATTGTAAGGGGAACCTTGCGCCACGGCTTGCCCCAAGGTGAGGCATGTTGTAGCGAGCATGCAGATGGATTTAAGCCTCGATCCCAGCGATTTTAGATAGCGCGTATTCATGGTATTTGCCTTGGTAGCAAATCCATTGCCTAAAACAAGGCGAAAATTTCAAGGTACAGATAGATAACGTCTATATGTCATTTGCGTATCTACCCTTCTTTCGAGGTAGGGAGGGCCTATTCGGAAGCTTGTTTCCCTCTGGGCGTGAAGAAAAGCCGGAAGAGTTCTCCATGCCCGACGTGCCGGCTAATCGCGGAGAACACGGCGTATCCAAGGAAGGCCAAGGCGGCCCAAATGACCGTGGCGCAAAAAAGGCTCAGGTCGTCTTCCTTGTGCAGGGTCACGAAGGCGAGCCGAAGCGTCCCTTCCTGGCGGGTCAGTTCAAAAACTTTCTCCGCGTAAAGCAGCATGACGGCGAGGGTGGTGTAGAGGAAGCAATCGTAGATGACTTTCAGGAAGGGCGCGGCTTGGCCCAGGACTTTTGAGAGGGGCGTGCTCTCGATGAGCAGGACGGCTTTGGCGGAAATCAGCGCACCCAGAATTGCGGCACCAAAGCCGAAATAGCTGATATGGTAATGGGCCAGGATCAACTTCTTGAGGATGATAAAGACGGCGTAGTAGCCCAGAAAATAGAGGAAAGTGGCGAGGAAGGATTTCCCTTCACGCTTGAGCCAGGAGAGCGCCTTCATGGAATAAGGGGGCAGGATCGAAAAAAAATGAATCGGGCGCCAATTTGTAACAAAAATTAGCGCAAACCTTCCACGGCACTGGGCAATTCTGACAAGAACCGGGCATTTTGTGCCGGGGTGCCGACGCTCACCCGGATGTATTCGGGCAGGTGATAGCTGACCATGGAGCGGACGATGATGCCCTTGGCCATGAGGCGCTTGAAGACCTCGCCGCCGTTGCCAACGTGGACCAGGACGAAGTTCGCGGAGGAGGGGATGTACTTCAGGCCCATTTCGGCGAAGGCGGTTTCCAGGACGCGGCGACCTTCATCCGTGATGGCCTTGGTCTTCTGCTGGTGCTCGACATCGGCGAGTCCCGCGATGGCCCCGGCCTGGGCGATGGAATTGGCGTTGAAAGGCTGGCGGGCGCGTTGCAGGAGATTGGCGATTTCCGCCGAGGCGAGGCCGTAACCGATGCGGAGCCCGGCGAGGCCCTGAATCTTCGAGAAGGTGCGCATGAGCACGACGCGGGCACCCTGCTTGACGTAACCGACGGTATCGGGCGGGTTGTCGAGGAACTCGTAGTAGGCCTCATCGAGCACGGCGATGACGTGCGGTGGGATTCCGCGCAGGAAGGCGTCGAGCGCTTCGTTTGTGACGCGGGTTCCGGTCGGGTTGTTGGGCGAGGCGAGGAAGATGAGGCGCGTCTGCGGCGTGATGGCGCGGAGCATCGCGGGCAGGTCGGGCGTGAAATCGGTATCGTCCACCGTGATGGCGCGGACGCCGAAGAGCTGTGCCATGAGCGTGTAGACGGCGAAGGCGTGGCGGGAGTTGACGATCTCGTGGATGCCGGGGCGCGTGAAGGTATGGAACAGGAGCTCGATGATCTCGTTGGAGCCGTTGCCGAGGACGACGTTTTCCTTGGCGAGGCCGAATTTATTGGCGATGGCGTTGCGGAGATGGAAGCCGCCGCCGTCGGGATAAAAGTGGCAGGTTTCGATGGCCTTGTGCATCGCTTCCATGGCGATGGGCGAGGGGCCGAGGGGGTTTTCGTTGGAGGCGAGCTTGATGATGGCGGCGGGATCGAGGCCGAGCTCGCGCGCCACGTCGTCGACCGGCTTGCCGGGCTCGTACGGGACGAGGTCCAGCAATTCGCGGTTGGCGATGTCTTGAAGGGAAAGCATCCGGCTAATTTGACGCAGTGGAGGTGAAATGTCGAGTTTACGAGGAAGGGGATTTAGACGGAATTAACGGGAGGCAGACGGAATTGACGGAATTTTTGAATGGCGTACCTACGCCCATGGGGTATCGGCACCTACCACGAAAATCTGGCGCTATCATTGGATGCCTGTCCACATTACCCTGCCTTCATTCCGTCAATTTGGCGGAAATTCCGTTAATTCCGTCTAAATTCAGCGACGGTCATAGACCGCCGCTACAGGGGGAAGGAATCGGGCGTCCGGATATGCTCCGGGCGGAAGCCGAGGCCGATGACGCGGGCGGGTATGCGGCGCAGGATCGGGAAAAGGGCGAGTAGCTTGACGGGGAACGGTGGTTTGATCGGCTTCTGGGCGTGGAGCACGGGGAAGAGGAAATGATTTTGGATGGCGAGCTGCAGATGCTGCGTCATGTGGGTTGGCCATTCGCGGCGTTCCTGGACGCGGGTGAGGATTTCCTCGGTGACGCGCTTTTCACGCAGGGGCGCCGCGAGGATATTAGCCGCCGCGACGGCGTCCTGCACGGCGAGGTTGACGCCAACTCCGCCAATGGGCGACATGGCATGCGCGGCATCGTCATGATCAATCGCGGCGACTATTGGCAATGTGGTTTCCTCATCACTAAGGGCTCGCTCGAAGTGCTCAAGAAAAAAGGTCTGGAAGCCTTCCATCAAAACATTCTCGGCGTGGTTCCTTTCCTTGGCGA
>CAIPBM010000047.1 GCA_903863295.1 uncultured Verrucomicrobiota bacterium
AGATCGAGCGAGATGAACGCGCCCATCGCGCCGAGCGACATGAGCAGGAGGTAACAGTAGTATTCGGAGGAGCGGCGGATGTTGCCGGGCGAGATGGCGATGGCCGCGAACGTGACGATGGCGGTGAGAAAGACGAGCGGAAGGCTGATGCCATCGACGCCAAAATGGAGCTGGATGGGAGGCAGGCCCGGCAGCCTCGCCCAGGGGCAGTTCATTTCGAAGGCGTAGCCGCCCTGCGTGGCGGGGTAGAGATAGAGCAGGCCGAGCGAGAGGATGAGGTTGATCGCGGCGGCAACTCCGGCGGTGGGACGCGCCGGGGCCTTGGCGAGGATGAAAAGGATCGCACCTAGGGGGAAGATGAGAAGGAAGAGAAGGGGGGAGATGGTCATCGGATGCTCCCCTGTAGCGGCGGTCTATGACCGTCGTGTTTATTCAAGAATGGCCACATGCCTTGACTGATTTGGCGACGGTCATTGACCGCCGCTACAGGCTGAAGGCAGAGGTGATGGTGAGAAGCCATGTCGATCAGTGAGAAAAAAGAGTGAAGTAGATCAGCAGGATGCTGCCGAGACTGAAGAGGAAGGCGTAGGTCTGCAGGCTGCCGGTCTGGAAAAGCCGGAGCAGTTCGCCAACGCCGACGCAAAGATAGGCGCTGCCGCGAAGGATGAGACCGTCGAGAATCCAGCCATCGATCCAACTGAGGATGTTCGCGACCATCTGCTGCACGGCGACGAGAAAGCGGTTGTAGATCTCATCGACGTAGAATTTGTGGGCAAGGACGGTGTCGGGCAACGGATCGCGTTCTTGGCCCCAGTAGACCACCACGGCCAATCCGACGCTGAAGAGGACGAAGGTGCTCGGCAGGATCATTTCGAGAAAGGCGTTAGGCTCGGGAACCGCGATCACGGCCTGCAGGAGAGGGACGCTCCAGGCGTGGAAATAGGCCTTAATGCCGAGGAGCGGCCAGCCGCCGACGACGGAGAGAATCGCGAGCAGGATCAAGGGGATGGTCATGTTTCGCGGTGATTCGTGCGGATGCCGGGCGGCGTCCGACCGGGCGGGGCCAAAGAAGGCGACCACGACGAGACGGGTCATGTAAAACGCGGTGAGAGCAGCCGTGATCACGCCCACCCAGTAGAAAATCGGGCTGTAATCGTAACAGGCGGACAAGAGGTAATCCTTGCTGAAAAATCCGGCGAAACCGGGGAAGCCGATCAGGGCGAGCATGCCGATGCCGAAGGTTGCCGAGGTAAGCGGAATCTTTTGCCAGAGACCGCCCATTTTCCAGATGTCCTGTTCCTCATGTAGCGCATGGATGACCGAGCCCGCGGCGAGGAAGAGGAGCGCCTTGAAGAACGCGTGCGTGGTGAGATGAAACATCGCGGCATCGGGCCCGCCGCAACCGACGGCCATGACCATGTACCCGAGCTGGGAGAGAGTTGAGTAGGCGAGGATTCGCTTGATGTCGTTCTGCTGAATGGCGACGAGCGCGGCGAAGAAGGCGGTGATGCAGCCGATGGAGGCGATAAAGAACATGCCGGCGTCCGAAAGCAGGAGCAGCGGATAGACCCGGCATAACATATAGACGCCCGCCGCGACCATGGTGGCGGCGTGGATGAGGGCGGAGACAGGCGTGGGGCCCTCCATGGCATCGGGAAGCCAGACGTGGAGCGGAAACATGGCCGATTTGCCGACGCATCCGGCGAAAAGGCCGAGAACCATGATGGTGATGAGGAGTGGGGATGTGCCGATGCCGCCGCTCGGACGCACGGCGATGGCTGGGCCGGGATTGGCGGCGATTTGGGCTGGCGTCAGGGTGCTCTCCACTTGGGGGAGATTGATCGCGTTATAGGTTCCGGCGAGATCGGCGGGCTTGATCGAGACGGTGCCGAGCATGATCCAGTAAGTCAGGATGCCGATCATGAAGCCGAAATCGGCGAGCCGGTTGCAGACGAAGGCTTTGTTCGCTGCCGCTGCTGCGCTTTCCTTCGTGAACCAGAAGCCGATGAGAAGATAGGAACTAAGACCGACGCCCTCCCAGAAAAAGAAGAGCTCGATCAGGTTGGTGGCCAGGACGATGCCGGTCATGGAAAACATGAAGATCGAGAGCCCGCCGAAGAAGCGGCCCCGGCCCGGATCGTTTGCCATGTAGCCGATGGAGAAGATATGGACGAGCAGTCCCACGCCGGTGACGACGAGGAGCATCGCCTTGGAAAGGGGATCGAAGATCATGCCGATCTCGATTTCCATGCCGCCATGGCCCGTGGTGCCTGGAAGTGAAATCCAGGTCCACGCGTCGGGTGGATGGACGTAACCGAGGGCCACGAAGATGGCGATGACGAAACAGAGTGAGGCCGATCCGACGGAGGCGAACATGGCCATCGCGGGCAGACGATAGAGATGGAGCAGGATGGCGATCGCGGATGCGAGCGGGGCGAGGAGGAGGAACCAGGCGATGTAGGGATCCATGGCGCTAGAACTTGAGAGTGGTGAGGTCCTGGACCTGCGTGGTTTGCCGCAGGCGATAAAGGGCGACAATCAGGGCCAGCCCCACGGCGACTTCCGCCGCGGCAACGGTGATGACGAAGAAGACGAAGACCTGGCCGTCAAGATGGCCGTTAAAACGGCTGAACGCGACGAGCGTGAGGTTCGCGGCCTGGAGCATCATCTCCAGCGACATGTAGATGATGATGAGGTTGCGGCGGGTGATGACGCCAATCAGCCCGATGACGAAGAGAATCGCCCCGACGGCCAGGTAATGATTGAGCGTGATTTCCATGGTCAGATGATTTGTTCCCATCCGTCATCCTGAGCTTGTCGAAGGATCAGCTCTCCCTGATTAATCAAAAGCATCAGATCACGGACGAATTGTCCGGGGGCTGATCCTTCGACAAACTCAGGATGACGGAGTTTTAAGTGAGAATTTTTCGTAAAAAGGTGCATCAGCGGGTAAGCGTGGTTTCCTTCTTCGGATCGACGGGCGGAGCCTCGTGGATGATCTCTTCGCCCGGTTCGGGGCGACGCGGTTCATCCTGCTTGCAAAGGACAATGACGCCGATGGTGGCGACGAGAATGAGCAGGCTGGTGATTTCGAAAGGCGCGACATAAGTCGTTTCGTTGGGCCCGACCTTGGTCGCGAAAAGCAGGCGTCCGATGCGGTGGGTATCGTCGTCCAGATCGGTCAGAAAACCTGGAGTCGCGCCGGGATGACGATTGGCTTCCGTGGCGGCTTGCTGCTGGGAGAAGTAGGCTGGCTCAGGGGCGGAGTTGATGCCGACGGCGCCCTCCGGCATCTCATTGAGTGTCCGCGCCACGAGATAGATGAAGCCGAGTCCCAGCACCAGGGAAGCGGCCATCCAGACGCGTTGACGCGGGATTTTTTCCGAGGCATCGACATCGAGCAGCATGATGATGAAGAGAAAGAGCACCATGACCGCGCCTGCGGTGACCAGGATTTGCACTGCGGCAAGAAAGAAGGCGCTGAGCATGACGAACAGCCCGGACATGTAAAAGATGGTGAAGGCGAAACAGATCGCGCTGGCCACGGCATTGCGGTTCAGAATGACGGCCAGCCCGCAGATGATCATCGCGACGGAGAAGAACCAGAAGAAGAGAGCGTTCATCAAAGCGCCTTGACCTTTCTGGGCGGCGCCTTGCGGACGAAGCCTGGATTATTTTCCCAAGGCGTACCGGAAAGGGGTCGGGAAGTATCCCGCTTCATGACATCCGGCCGGGAGGGAGCGACGAAGGCGTACAGAAAAACTCCGAAGAACGGAACAAAGATCAGCACAACGACCCACATCAATCGGGTCACCGGATCGAGATCGTCCCGCGTCAATGCAGTCGCGAGTACAATGAGCCAAACAATGGTCCAAATAATTACTGCGGCCATGACCGTGGCGGATGAATCCAAGAGATTTAAGTTAGAGTTCATGACCGGGGCAAAAGGTGGGACAGGGAGCAATCCACGCGGCGCGACAATGCAGGGGTAATCTTGCTCGGGTCAATCATGTTCATTCTCGTCACCTAGGATGACTGCTGCCGGCGCTTACTTATCCTTGTCCCACTTGTGAATCGGCTTGGGCAGCATGCCGCCCAGTTCGTAAAGCTTTTCCTTGTCGTGGACCATCTCGGCGCGGGTCAGGCCGGTGATGGCATAATCCTTGAGCAGGAAGATCGCCTCCTCGGGGCAGACTTCCTCGCAGAGGCCGCAATAGATACAGCGGATCATGTCGATATCGAAGGCCTTGGGAGCTTTTTCCACCTTGGCGAATTCGGAATCGAGCGGAATCTCGCCCGGCTTGATCCGGATCGCGCGGGGCGGGCAGATGAATTCGCAGAGCTGGCAGCTGACGCATTTCTCCCGGCCTTCCTCATCCTTCACCAGGGTGGGGGCGCCGCGATAGCCGTCGGGCATCGGCCACTTCTCCTCGGGGTATTGCATGGTCGTCTTGCGGCGACCGAGCAACTGGTCGATGAAATGCCGGGCGGTGATCCCCATGCCCTTGACGATGCCGGGCAAGTAAAGATTCTCAAACCACGACAGTTTCGGGCGAGAAACAACCATAACGTCATGAGCCTAACGTATGGAGGCGAAGAGACAACGAGTTTGTTTGGGGAATTTGGGGTGCCGGAAACGTCATCGATCGGCCTGAAATTGGACTGCCTGTGCCACCCCTGCCGGGGTGGATGCCTTTAGACACTTTACCGGTGGTGTCGCCCGGTGCGGGCTCAACCACCGGCTAGGGTTATGGCATTCCTTCGGAATGCTGAAGACGCTATTTAGCGGTTTTGGCTGAGGTCTGTAGCGGGCTTAAATCTCCTGGGTCTAATTGCCCGTAGCGTGTTTCGGCTTCGCCGTTCTGGAGGGACGCGCTCCTGCGCGTCCGCGGACGACCGGGAGGTCGTCCCTCCAAAAATCCAGCTGACCTTGCTACCAGTAAGTGCCGCCCTCGACCTTCCCCGCGCCAGCGGGAGTTTCCGAGGGCAATGGCCTGACCCAGTACTCGTTCGGGTAGCTTTGGAAATGGGGGAAGTTTTCCCACCGTTTACCCATGATGCCAAAAAGGAGCTGGGTCGCGCCGCCGATATGCACGGCCTTCTTCCCCCGTCTTTTGACGTGGGCCGCGAGCGGCAGGCCATACGCTCCTGCGCCGATGATCGCGATCTCGAAATCGATTTTATCGACCTGCTGGCACATGCTCTCCAGGGCCGCGAACCAATCGGGAAAATCGACCGGCGTTCCGGCTAGGGAGAGAACGGCCTTCAGCGTCTTCAATTCAAACTCAGGTAAAATCCGGGGATCGCGGAAGAGCAATTCCCGCCGGGCATATTGCTTTCGGATCGATTCCTCAAACGGATGAATCACCAATACCTTTTTCCCGGCCAGGATTTCGGACCAGGGATTGGCCACGCCGAAGGGTTCCAAATCGCCGAGCGAAACCCGGATCAGGTCTGGCGACAGATGAGGCCGCAGTCGCCGTTCCTGCGGAAGCCAGGAACCGAGGACGTCGATCAGCGGCAAATCCTCCAGCATGCGCGCGCCGAATTTCAGGGCCATCGCTTCCGTGGCGGGGAAGACGCCTGCGGCCCGGGTCAGGCCATCCATGACGTGGTCGTCTGTAAACCAGAAGGCGTGGCGTTGACCGCGAATGAACTCCGCCGATTTCCGCCAGAACGAAGTCCCCTCCGCGATTTCCATATAACGCAGCACCGCGTGCATCTCGCTGCTGCCGACCCGGCTGATCATGCCGGGCTGGTCAGTTGCCAGCGTTTGCTTGATTTGGTCGTTGGCCGCCTGGCCCTGGAGATCAAGAGGCTCCGGGAGAAGATGATCGTCGTTGGGCGGCGAGTGATGCTGGGCGGGCCGGACGCGTTTGTGGATTTGCTGCAGATTCTTGAGCATCACGCGGGTCATTTTGCCCGGAACCCGGACAGGGGAACTTGCAGCCATGCCCGCTTTTACGTCCCGCCCGCCATTCCAGCAAGTGATATAGGCAGAGTGGGTGGCGGTTAGCGTTGCGCCTCAACCTTTTTTCATGTTCTTCCCCGCCCACCTGTCTAAATTCAGTCGATGCGCCTGCTCCTGCTCAACCAGGTTTTTCATCCTGACCTCCAGGCGACGAGCCAATACCTCAGTCGCTTGGCGGAGGAAATGGCCCGGCGCGGGCATGAGGTGACGGTCCTGACCTGTCGCCGCGATTACGACGATCCCGAACGCGAATATCCGGCGCGCGAGACGTGGCGCGGGGTTGAAATCATTCGGGTTTGGAATACCGGATATGGCCGGAGCTCGAAGGCCGGGAAGCTGGTCGATTTTGCCTCGTTCCTGGTCATGGCGTCTTTACGTGGGATTTTCCTGCCGCGCGCCGATGTGGTTCTCGCGCTGACGACCCCGCCGCTCATCTCGGTTCTCGGCGCGGCCCTGTCCCTTCTCTGGCAGGCCCGGTTTGTCTATTGGGTGATGGATCTCAATCCCGATGAGGCCATCGCGGTCGGCTGGCTGAAACCGGATGCGCCGCTGGCCTATGCGCTGGAGGTAGCTTCACGGTGGAGTTTGCGTTGTGCAGCAAAGGTCATCGTGCTGGATCGCTACATGCGGGATCGGCTCCGGGACAAAGACATTCCCGAGTGCAAAATCGAAACCATCCCGCCGTGGGCTCAGACCGGCATCGCCTTCGATCCCGCTGGACGGGGCCGCTTTCGTGAGGCGCACGGACTGGCGGATAAATTCGTGGTGATGTACGCGGGTAACCACACGCCCTGTCATCCGCTTGAGACGCTGATTGAAGCGGCGAAGCTGTTGCAGGATGAAGCCCGGATTCAATTCTGCTTCGTCGGCGGCGGTATGGAATGGGGGCGGCTCCGGGCCAAGGCGCGTTATGAAGGCAGGAGGAACATGACCTTTCTCGGTTACCAGCCATTCACAGAACTACCGGGGCTGCTTTCCGCGGCCGATGTCCAGGTCGTTGTCATGGGCAATTCGTTCGTGGGCATCATTCATCCCTGCAAGGTCTACAACTTCCTCGCGACGGAGCGACCGTTCATCGCCATCGGCCCGGAACGGAGCCACATCAGCGATCTGATCCGGGACGTAGCCCTGGAAGCGGTCACAGCCTCCTTCCGGCATGGAGAGAGTACCGCGCTGGCGGAGGAAATACGCCGGCAGGCCAATCTTCCGGCGGATTCTGGCGAAAAGTTCATCTGGCCTTTCTCGGAAATGGAGGCTCGCTGGGGCGAGAAAGCCCTTTTGAGCAAGCTCGTGAGCACCCTGGAAGCGGCCGCTGATTCCTAAACCGTGAGAAATAATTGGCGTCCGAATTTTCTTGCGCTGGATCGGTCATATCTTACCATCCGGGCTTAAGGTAAGTTGACGTTCGGTGCTAGGTGAGTTTGAGCTCAGTGGCAGCGTAGATCCGATCCCGGAAACATCAGCAAGCCATCCAAAAGGAATAAATGAGCGTAAAACTCTATGTGGGCAATCTGCCCTTCAGCATGACGGAAAACGACCTGACCGATCTCTTTGCCCAGGCGGGCAATGTCGCGCGGGTGCAAATGATCAATGATCGCGTGACAGGACGTCCCCGCGGTTTCGGCTTCGTGGAAATGGGCACTGCCGATGAAGCGCAGGCAGCCATCGCGAAGTTCCATGGCCAGGAAATCAATGGCCGGGCCTTGACCGTGAATGAAGCTCGTCCGATGGAACCCCGCGAAGGCGGCGGTGGTGGCGGCGGCGGTGGATACCGCGGCGGTGGCGGTGGTGGTCGCGGTGGAGACCGTGGCGATCGTCGTGGCGGTGGTGGTCGCGGCGGAGACCGTGGCGATCGCGGCGGCCGTTACTAATCGTAACCCAATTTTCAAAGAAACCGGCTCAAGGATTTGAGCCGGTTTTTTTGTGTCGGCCTGACCCTCGTTCCCAAGTTGCACTTGGGAACGCCTCGTGTTCCTCGCGAGATTCCATCTCGCGCTGATCCGTCACACGGCGTGCGATGGTTACGTCAGAAGGAAGGCACGACGGTCATAGACCGCCGCTACAGGGGAGCCTACCTTGAATGCACGCGATGCGACAGGAAGGCGACGATGCCGGGCAAGCGTTCCACTTTGCGCAGCACCCGCACGGCGCTACTCGGCGTGGTGAGGCTCCAGCGTACGAGCGTGTTGACCCAGGCGCGTCGCCGATAGAGTTGACGATGTTGCCGGGCGTAAGTCTGCAAGGCGGACGCGAGATTGCTTTTCTTCAATCCTGCAATGGCGGCCTCGGCGGCCAGCACGCCGGTGGTCAGCGCGAAGGAAATGCCCTCGCCGGTGAAGGGCTCCACCACGCGGGCAGCATCGCCGATGAGCCAGACGCGGCCGGTTCCGAGCTCTGCGGAGGCGCGGGTGATCGGGTTCATCCGCAGCCACGGCTGATCCGCAAAATCGGGAAAATAGCGGCGCACGAGGAGGAGCGGATCCTGCGTCCGGCGCGAGTCAAGCACCATGCTGATGACCGCGTGGGTGGGGCTGAAGCGGCAATACCCGAAGTAACCCTCCTTAAAGAGATGCATGTGCACCTGGTCGTCGAGGTCCGGCGGCGCGGGAATGGAAGTCTGCCAGGCCACGCGATGACAGCGGCGCGGCGGCGGCATGAGTCCGCTTTGGCGCGCGATGAGCGAATTGCGGCCGTCCGCGCCCAGGATGAGTTCCCCGGTGAAATCGCCGCGCGAGGTCTGGACCGTTCCGCTGGCGGGATCGAGGCCGGTGACGGTCGTCTCCGGAAAAAATTCCGCTCCGGCGCTTTCGGCTTCGCGCCGCAGCCAGTCGTCGAGCACATCCCGCGCGATGGCCCGTGGCCCGCGACGCGGCGGGCGGAAGGTCTGTTGGAAGAGGAGCCGTCCCTCGCAGCGAAGCGTGAACCCGGTCAGCTCCTGGTGCGGCAGGGCGCGGTAGGAGTCCGTCAGGCCGAGTTTATCCCAGACGGCCCATGCTGCCGGGTTGATGCAGTTCCCGCAGACCTTCACCCGCGGAAACGCCGCCCGGTCGAGCAGCGCGACCCGGTAGCCCGCCCGCGCCAGGACCAGCGCCGCGATCGATCCTGCCGGTGCCGCCCCGGCAATGATGACGTCATGGGAAGGCATTCATTAATGCTACCGTTAAACTCTAACATCACAATCCGGCATCCTTCAGCCTGTAGTGGCGGTCTATGACCGTCGTGCTTGACGTAGCCGTCGCACTTCGTGCGACGGATTAGCGCGAAATAGAATTTCGCGGGGAGCAGGGGGCGTTCTCAAATGGAATTTAGGAACGAGGGGAGGGCGGATCGCTTCCTGTGCGCGGAGCGCACCCGGACAACAAGTTGTCCGGGCCAACGGGGAGGGATGTTCGCTCGTAGTGCGACGGCTAGCACTGAGGGAAGCCACGACGGTCGTAGTCACTCGCTACAGGAGGAATGGCTACTCGACTTTTCCGAAGACCAATGACGCATTGATGCCGCCGAAGCCGAAGGAATTGCTCAGCGCGTACTTGATCGGCTGGGAGCGGGCCTTGAGGCGGACGAGGTCGAAGCCGGGGGTGACTTCCTCGCACGGTTCGTGGCAGTTGAGGGTGGGCGGGATGTGGCTGTTCTCCATGGCGAGGCAGCAGATGGCGGCTTCGATGGCCCCGGACGCGCCGAGGGGATGGCCGTAGTAGGCCTTGGTGCCGCTGATGGCCGGGGTGCGTTTGCCGAAGAATTTGCTCACGGCCTTGGCCTCGGTGCCGTCGTTCATGGGCGTGCTGCTGGCATGCGCGTTGATGTAGTCGATCTGGTCGGGGCGCACCTTGGCTTCCTCGAGGGCAAACCGCATGGCTTCGAGCGCCGATTCGCCTTCGGGCAGCGAGGAGGACATGTGAAAGGCATCATTGTTGAGCGTGAAGCCGAGCACTTCCGCATAGATGTGGGCGCCGCGAGCCCGGGCATGTTCCAGCGACTCGAGGATGAGACTGGCCCCGCCTTCCGCCATGACGAAGCCGGAGCGCGTGGCATCGAAGGGACGGCAGGCACGGGTGGGATCCTTGGTCTCCTTGGACATCGACTTGATCGTATCAAACGCGCCGAAGGTGAGCGGGGCAATCGGGGCTTCCGCGCCGCCGGCGATCACGACCTGGGCCCGGCCTTCGCGGATGAGGCGGAAAGCCTCTCCCACGGCGACGGTGCCGGAGGCGCAGCTATTGGAGTTCGTGGTGCTGTAACCGCGCGCGCCGAAGGCGATGGAGATGTTGCTATGGGCCGATCCGCCGAAGACCTGGAGCGCGAGGGCGGCGGGGATGGCGCGCACGCCTTCGCGGATGAAGCGCTCATGGGTGAGTTCCGCCGTGGTGATGCCGCCGAGCGCGGTGCCGAAGCTGACGCCGACATCGGTGCGGGGATTTTCCGGCGAGAGCTGGAGCCCGGCGTCGTCAATCGCCTGCTGGCTGAGCACGAGGGAAAATTGGGCGAAGCGGTCGATCCGCTTCAGTTTATGGGGTGGGAAATGGTCGGCGGGATTGAAGTCGTTGATTTCGCCGACACACTTGGCTTCGTAATCGGAGGCGTCAAAACGGGTGATGAAACCGATGCCCGATTTCTCGCGAAGAATGCCTTCCCAGAGACCCTTGCGGCCATGACCAATACAGGTGAGTGCTCCGATCCCGGTGACAACAACGCGCGAACTCATTTGGACATGCCTTCAACTTTCCTCTTCAGCCCCGCGAGGGTTCGCGTGGCGATATGGTGAATAAAAAAACGACCGACGATGTACTTGCCTACAAAGCCACCGATCAGGGGCCAGCGCAAATCCAAATCGTGAGTTATTTCCACGCGGATGCCTTCGGGCGTCTGGGTGAAGTTCCAGACGACGATCATGCCGCGCGTGGCGTTGAGGCTGGAGCGGAGATGTTCAAAGTGAAGCTGGCGGTTCTCCGGATCGATGCGGTAGACCGAAATCCAGGTCGTCGGAATAAAGGTGCGGACCGCCGACATCTTGACGATGCCGCCCCAGGGCATGGGCGAGAGAAACCGATTGTAGCGGTAGTGGGAAAGAAAATCGGGCCAGCGGGCGAGATCGGACGCGGTGTTGAAAATAACGGGGAGCGGGGCCCGGATGGTGATGTCGTTGGAAGTTCTCATGACTTGAGCCGCGCGAGGACGGCCTGTTGAAACCAGAAAAAGCGAATTTGACTGAGCTTAGGCCACCCGGCCTGTGCGGCGAGCGATTTCATCTCGTCATGGGTGAAGGCGCGCCGGACGGAGAGGCGGGCGTCATGCTGTACCATGGGGTCGCGCATGAAGAGCGTGGTGAGCAGCCAGATGCAGGCGGCCGCCAGGCGACCGCGGACGAGATCGACACAGGCGAGGCCGCGGTTTCCGATGCGGGCCATTTCCTGCAGGACGGTGAGCGCGTCCTTCTCCGCGAAGTGGTGAAGCGCGAGGCTGCAAAAGGCGAGATCGGCGGTCTTGTCGCGGAACGGGAGTTGGCGGGCGTCGGCCTGGACGAAGAACATCTTTTGCCCGGGCGGCGTGGCTTCGCGGGCGATCTTGAGGGTCTGGAATTGGAAATCGACGGCGACGATGGTGAGGTCCTGCTGGCGTTCCCGGCTGATCTGGAGGAGGTTGCGGCCATGGTCGCCATAACCGGAGGCGAGATCGATGAGGAGCAACTTGCCCGCCCTGTCCGCCAGCCGGTGAAAGACCGTCTCGACTGCTTTCCTTCCGCCAAAGGTGCGATTCAGCTTGCCGAGATTTTCCAGGTCACTCCGCAAAGCTGTTTCGTCCTGGTCGGGCAGGTCCATCAGCTCGGGCTGGGATTCGGAATAGTCTCGTTGCATCAGGCGAAGTTGCCCGACCCTAGCCACTCCTCCCAATAGGGCAAGGCCTTGTTGATTGGGAAGGCACCGTCGCGCGGCGCGCGACGGCTACCGAAGACAGGTGCGGACGGATCCTTACCGATAAAACATATCGTAAGTCGCGGTGACGGTGGCGCTGATTTCGATCTGTCCGGCGACGGGCGGGGGTGTGCCGCCTCCGGAGCGGAAAGTGGCGGCCATCAACATGGGGCGCGGTCCGTCCCCGGCGCCTTCCTGAATTTCTAGGGGCTTATCGATGTAGCATCCTCCCGCGACGGCGAGATCGTTGGCTTTGTCATGGGCGTTGAGCAGCGCCTGTTTCAGCGCCTCGCGCTTCGTGGCTTCCGCCTTGGAGGAGGCGTAATCCACGGAAGAAATTTGCGCGCCATCCAGCTTGGCCAGGCCGTCGCAGAGCGCGCCGTATTTGTCGAAATCGGTTAAAGTAAACGTAATGGAAGTCGAGCAGCTAAAGGGTTGGGAGCGATCAGCACCATCGGGAAAGTAGGTCTGTTTTTCAAAGCGAATGCCCCCCGTCTGCAAATCCTGGATCGCATTTCCGCCGACGTATTTGATGAACTTCAGCGCATCGGCCAGCGACTCATCATGCCGGGCCTTGGCCTTGGCCAGGGTGGCATCGTTGATGGTGATGGAGACCGTCCACGTCATCTGGTCCGGCACAACCTTGATCGTGGCGGTGCCGGTTACGGTGACCTTCCGGGTGGGGAAATCGGTCGCGAAGGAGGTATTGCAACAGCCAAGCGAAAGGAGCAACACGGCGAGGGCGATGAGCAGGCGGTGGGGGAGTGAAAAGGTCATAGCGCGAGGGGGTAAATCGAACCTATCGCTGATTTGCCATTAGCCAAGTCTCCGTTTCGCACAAAGAGTGACAAAGACTTAGAGCTCGAACTTGCAATGTCGATTGGATTGGTCGAGTATTTGGCATGCGTCTGTCCAAGAAAGGTGAATATGCGGTGCGGGCTTTGGTGGAGATCGGCTTTGAATCGGATGCCCGGCCCCAGAGTCTGATCCAGATTTCAACGGTGGCCCAGCGAACCAACATCCCGGAGAAGTTCCTGGAGCAAATCCTTCTCGCACTCCGCAATGGCGGCGTGCTGAAGAGCAAGCGTGGTGTGGAAGGCGGTTATTCGCTCGCGAAAGGGCCGGACCAAATCACGCTGGGGGAAGTCATCCGGCTGCTCGACGGTCCGCTCGCGCCGATTCCCTGCGTCAGCCTGTCGGCTTACGAAAAATGTTCCTGTCCGGACGAAGCCTCGTGTGGTTTGCGCATCGCGATGCAACAGGTGCGCGATTCGATTGCAGGCATTCTGGATAATTACAAACTGGACCGGTTGATTGAAGAAGTCCGGAAGCACCGGGCGACGCAGCCCTCCGAATGGCAGTTTGATATTTGACCGGGCAGTCACGGCGTCCTTGCCCTCATTTAACTTCTCGCTCTAAGGTCTCAGGCATGAGTTCAATCACGGTGGGCCTGATTACGGTGTCCTGTATCTTTGGGGGGACGCTCTTCGGCATGTTTCTCACCTGCGTGTTGCCCGCGCACCATTTACGCAAGACGACCAAGGAGACGATCAAGCTCGCCTCCGGGATGATTGCCACGCTGGCGGCGCTGGTCCTGGGCTTGCTGGTCGCCTCGGCGAAAAGTTCCTTCGATACGACCAACGCGGAAATCACCCAGGCGGGAGCGAAAATGATGTTGATGGACCGGATCCTGGCCCGTTACGGACCGGAAGCCAAACCTGCCCGGCAACAATTACATGATGCTCTTTCGAGCGGCGTGGACAAGGTCTGGGCCGAGCATAAAAGCGGGGTGCAGGGAGCAGCGGCGCTGGAGAAAGGCAATGGATTTGCCACGTTTCAGGACATGCTTTTCCAACTCACGCCGACCACTGATCTTCAGCGCACGACCCTGACCCAGGCCCAGCAACTGAGTAACGATTTGATTCAGTCACGCTGGCTGCTGGTGGAGCAATCGCAGGGGACGTTGCCCATGCCGTTTTTCGTCGTCCTGGTGTCGTGGCTCAGTCTCCTCTTTATGAGCATCGGCATGTTTGCGCCGCGCAATGCGACGTCGATCACGGCGCTATTCTTGTGTGCGCTTTCCTTCTCGGCTGCGGTTTTTCTCATCGTGGAGATGAATCGACCGCTCGATGGCATTGTCAAAGCGTCCAGTGCGCCGCTCCGCAAGGTGCTGGAACATATGAATCAGTAAGTTTTTACCTTCGGTAGCCGTCGCGGCGTGCAGTCTGTAGCGAGGGGGGCAAGAGTTGCTGGTAGCGTCGTTTGAGCCAAATTAGTCGCGTTCTAACTTGCTGTGGAGGTTGAACCCGGTAGAGCAATTCTCTTGCAGATCGTCGTAAGGATGATTTATCCGGTTGGTTCCTGAAGGTTGGCACGGACGAACACATGGCGGGGTGGCCCTTGTGTTGAAGCGTTCGGACGAATAGAGGCTGTCGCGAGACTCGGACAAGCCATACCTCAAAAGGGAACGCGTTTGGTAAAGAAGCTGATACGGCCCAAACTTTTGCTTCTGGTTGTCACTATTCTATATCGAGGATCAGCATCAGTGCTCGCTTAAGATCAAGGAACTTGCCGGAAAGTCGGTTTGAGTCGCGCATACTTCAGCTGTCAGTTTGTCTCAACTAGGGGACGAAGCCCGGGCGTTTATCTCCGGGAACGGCGTCTTGAGACAGCGGAGTTTTTGCTGACGCAAAGTTCGGAGAGCATCCGCGCGGTGAGTTTGCCCATGCAAGGAGACGTGAAAAGCGCTCTTAGCGATGTCTATCATCGAATGGGACAAGGGTAGGATTGGCGATACTTATGAGAACCGGGGCGATATAGGCATCATCTCCACCATGCTTTTTCCAACTCAGGTAGAGTTTGAAAAAGAGGTAGAAGCTCGGGAGGCCGAAAAAGAATCCCCATAAGGGGAGGTAATAATAAGAGTGCTCCTTGCCGACCCAACCGGTCATAAAATCAAGGAAGACGCCGACCAGAAGGCTTCCCACAATCCCTCCAGCAGTCCGCCAAACGGCATTGGTCGAACAAAATTGGCCGAAATTTGACCGGGGAAATAGTCGCATAAGCATGGGTGGATCCCACATGCCGCCCAAGGCCTGCCCCGGAGCAGCCACGCCGACATTGATCGCCAGCGCGACCCAGAAAACAACATTATTTGAAGGGTGCCAGAATAACCAAATCAGATTCATTGGGATGACGAGTACGTTGATCAACACGCCGGCAAAGACCACCCGAATAGGGTGATAGCGATCTGCCAACCAGCCAGCGACGAGAGTCAGAACACTTTGAGTGATATTATAGCACCCGTAAATGATGGCAATCTGAGGGAGCTTCAGTCCAATCGCCAGGGAGAAGAATAGCGCGAAGATCAATTGACTGTTCCCAGCTCCAATGACGCTGGCGGCATTACCGATTTGACCGATGAAGGTGCAAATCCACAGGTACCAGTAGTGCGGAAAAGCATGCGTTTCTCGCGCAAAAGTCGTGATTGCGGCCAGAGTGTCGGTCCGACCTTCAATATACGGCGCCGGTGCAGGGTACTCCCCTTCCTTGACATTGCGGCACATGAGGCCAAAACCCACCAGGTACAGGATTGCTGCAGCCAGAAAAATCTCGGTGGAATGACTCGCAGAATAGGGCAAAATGAAAAAACTATAGAACGAGGTTGAAAACAATCCAATGGTGCGAAACCAAGACATGAATCGTGCCAGCAGTTGCTCGGGAACAACGTCGTTAAAGAGATACCAGAAGGTTGAAGTGACGAAGGTGTTGAAGAAGGTAAAGACGATGTTTAGGATACCTAAGGTCAGAATGGCCACTTGGGAAGCAGAGACTCCTGCGAGCATAAAACCAAGATGACCGTGGAGCCAGACGCCAATTTGTTCTCCAAACGCGAGGCAGATAAGAATTATCACCAGGAATGGCAGCGAGAATAAAATAAACGGAATGCGCCGTCCCCAGCGGCTTCGAAAGCGGTCGCTCTGGAAACTGATGACGGGATTCAGAATGGAGTAAAGGATGCCGGGAATTACCCCCAGAATTAGTGAGATCTCAATGTTCGACGCATCCAACTTCTGATACTTCAACTGCATGATGGGCGTGGTAACAGCTTCCATCACTGTGTAGCAAAAATCTCCCCAAAAGAGCCAAAAGAACAAGACGGCCAATGCGGGTTGTGTATAGGTCAAAGTGCCCACGTGATAGAGCTTTGGCGCACCCGGCTCGCGTGGTTCCTTGAGGACTGAATCGGAGCTGAAATTATGAATCATGAGATTGAACAGCCTCATTGCGCTGGATAATGAACGCTATTCTTTCAGGCAGTGCGTTGAAGTGGACAGACGATAGAATATCCCAGGTAAAAAGGCGTATGAATTTGTCTTACCTTCGAACCTCTCCTCGCTTTTCCATTCTGTATATTACAGCATATTTTGCTTGAATCAGTCTTTTTCCTGGTGGTGTTTTGCGAATCGCGGCGTGGAGCCTGACAACCTGCTACTCCAAGCGGCGGAGATCGGCTATGTCGGGGTTGACTTGATCGATGAATCATTGTGGAGCACGGTGAAATCATATGGGCTGACGATCACCGCCATTAGTGGCCACGGCACGATTGACCAAGGCCTCAACCGTCGTGAAAACGCCAGCCGGGTTGAGGAGGAATTGACGATCAATATCCGCAAAGCGGAGCTATGGAAGATCCCTAATCTCATCTGCTTTTCTGGGCAGCGGGCGGGCCAAAGCGACGACGAGGGCAGTCTCATTTGCGCGGAGACTTTGTCCCGCATCGCACCCATCGCCGCGAATGCGGGAGTGACTCTGATCATGGAACTGCTCAACAGCAAGATCGATCACAGCGATTATCAATGCGACCACACTGATTGGGGCGTGCGGCTTTGCGAGAGGGTAGACTCACCCGCCTTTCGCCTGCTCTATGATATCTATCACCTTCAGATCATGGAGGGAGATATCATCCGCACCATTGAAAGACATCATCAATGGTTTGCTCATTATCACACGGCGGGAAATCCTGGTCGAGGTCAGCCCGACGCTACGCAGGAGCTTAACTATCCCGCCATCTACCGGGCCATTGCGGGTACGGGCTACGAGGGCTACATCTCGCACGAATTTCTTCCATCCGGCGACCCCGTAGAGGAGCTGAAACGCGCGTTCAATTCGGCCAAACAGGCGCTCCATGAACTTCCGGGGCGAATAAGCCCACGATGTGCGACATCGGCTGAAATAGGAATCGAACGAAGTTCTTCCACCAAACGTTCAAGCTAAAGACTATGCCCTCTCTTATGATTGAAACCGCATCGAGCCAGCGCTGGACTCCTGAACGTGCCCGCAACTGGTACCAGGCGAAGCCGTGGCTGGTTGGCGCAAATTTTATTCCTAGTGGCGCCGGTAACCAGCTGGAAATGTGGCAGGCAAAGACATTCAATCCGGAGCAAATCGACCGGGAACTCGGCTGGCTCGCGAACCTGGGCATGAACACCGCTCGCGTCTTCTTGCATGACCTGCTTTGGGAAGAGGACTCACCGGGATTTCTTTCCCGCCTGGAGCACTACCTGGAAATCGCGTACCGGCATAAAATCGGGACGACACTCGTTCTCTTCGACAGCGTCTGGCATCCCTTCCCCCGCCTTGGTCCGCAACCTGAACCAGAGCCCGGCGTGCATAACAGCAGTTGGGTGCAATCGCCCGGTATCGCGGTACTTCGAGATGAAAAACTATGGGGCCGACTGGAAGATTACGTCTCCGGCATCATTTCACATTTCCGCGACGACGAGCGGGTGCATCTGTGGGACATCTGGAATGAGCCCGACAATGCGAATCTCTTCTCCTATGGCCCGCGCGATATTTCGACCAACAAGGGCGACGTGGCGCTGCCGCTTCTTAGCCAGGCCTTCACCTGGGCACGACGGATCAGCCCCAGCCAGCCTCTGACTTCAGGAGTTTGGCGGATGGATCAGTTCGACAAGGAAACGAAAAAGGACGATCTGCCCAAGTTTCAGTTGGCAGCCTCTGACGTCATCTCCTTTCATATCTACGAACCGCTGACCAAAACCCGCGAAATCGTGGAAGAACTCAAGAAGCTGCAGCGGCCCCTCCTTTGCACTGAATATCTGGCCCGGCAGATGGGCAATACCTTTCAGGCTATTTTGCCCTATTTCAAAGCAGAGAACATTGCCGCCTACAATTGGGGTGCAGTCGCGGGAAGATCCCAGACGAATTACCCATGGGACTCTTGGCAAAAGCCTTATCCTTCCCAGCCTCCTCTATGGCAACACGATCTACTCCGGCCCGACGGCTCAGACTACGATCCTGAGGAAACGGCACTGATTAAATCACTTTCTCATGCATAAGTCTCCGCTCGATCTGCTCTTTCTCGGTGGCCATGCGACTTGGCAATCTCCGGAAATGGTCTCATTTCGTCGGCTACCCTCCCGGTCTCCGCTGGTTCCGTACCCGAGTGTAGAGAGCGCTTGCACCTACTCGCGCGAGAAAACGCCATGGCTTCTGTCGCTTAATGGCGAGTGGGACTTTACTCTACTGCATCGTCCCGAAGACGTCGCGGCGGAAATGGTGGCAACCGATTTTAATCCCAAGGCCAACGGGTTCAGAAAGATCCCTGTACCGAGCAACTGGACGCTCCAGGATACCTTCGACCGGCCACATTACACCAATGTCCAAATGCCTTTCCCAGAGGAACCGCCGCAGGTTCCCAAGGAAAATCCCACCGGTGTTTACCGGACTCATTTTACCGTTCCCGCAAAGTGGAAAGGAAGGCGCATCGTGCTGCACGTGGGCGGCGCAGAAAGCGTGCTCTACGTCTGGGTTAACGAGAACCCTATCGGTTTGAGCAAGGACACGAGACTGCCCTCAGAATTTGATATAACGGAATTTGTCCAGCCTGGTCGAACCAATACGCTGGCTGCGGTCGTGGTGAAATGGTCCGACGCCACATTTATCGAAGACCAGGACCAATGGTGGATGGGAGGAATTTTCCGCGAGGTCTTTCTCTACACGACCGGACCTGTCTTTCTGCAAGATGTGTTTTGTCGCGCTGGCCTCGATTCCAAATATCGCAACGGCAAACTCGATTTAAGCGTCAAACTCGGCTTCGCGCCCAGCACGTCCCATGCAGGCGAATGGACGGTGGAAGCCCGCCTTTTTTATCAAAGAAAGCCGGTATTTAAAAAACCGCTGCAACAGAAGATCAACCTTACGCGTGGAAACTGGAACCGTTACCGCGCTCATTTCGAGATTGCCGAAATCCAGAATATCCAGGCATGGTCAGCCGAAGCGCCCCATCTCTATACCGTCGTTATCTCGCTTCTTGACGCGGCTGGACATTGCGTCGAAGCCACCTCATTGCGTACTGGATTTCGCACAGTCGAGACACGTAATCGAAATTTACTCATCAATGGAAAGAGGGTCTTCATCAAGGGAGTAAATCGTCACGAGCACGATGATCGCACTGGCAAGGCTCTCTCTTTCGAATCGATGCTCCGCGACATCCACCTCATCAAGCAATTCAACTTTAATGCCGTCCGTTGCTCCCACTATCCGAATGATCCCTTGTGGTACGATCTCTGTAATGAATACGGCCTCTACCTGATTGACGAAGCCAACGTTGAGTCCCACGCCTTTGCACACGAGCTTTGCCGCGATCCGCGCTACGCCTCAGCCTTCCTTGAGCGCGGGCTGCGCATGGTGGAGCGGGACAAAAATCATCCCAGTATCATCCTCTGGTCGCTCGGCAATGAAAGCGGCTATGGGCCGAACCATGATGCCATGGCTGGGTACATTCGCGCCTATGATCCTTCTCGCCCCCTCCATTACGAAGGAGCGATTTGGAGCACTACCGGTTTCAATGCACGGCACATTAGCGAGTGGCAGGGAGGACAAAGTGTTTCCGAAATCACCTGCCCGATGTACCCGACAATTGCCGATATCGTCGCTTTTCGTGCTAACAAAAAAAATACCGATCCACGCCCACTGATTCTTTGCGAATACTCGCACGCCATGGGTAACAGTAATGGCAGCATAGCGGACTATTGGGATGTCTTCCAATCGACGCCCGGGGTGCAGGGTGGGTTCATCTGGGAGTGGGTCGATCATGGCATCCGCCAAATCACTCCGGAGGGAAAACCGTACTGGGTCTATGGGGGCGATTTCGGTGATAAGCCGAACGATCTGAATTTTGTCTGCGACGGCCTTGTTTGGCCCGACCGCACGCCTCATCCCGGTTTGTGGGAAGTGAAAAAAGTCCAGCAATCGATCGAACTGCGCGCCCGAAATTCCAAGCGGGGAATCCTGATTGTGACCAACAAGTATGATTTCATCTCACTCGATGGATTTAAGGGTTCATGGAATTTGCTGGTCAATGGCGTAAGTATCGCAAAGGGATCATTGCCACGGCTGAAAACCGGTCCACACATGTCGGAGGTTGTCCATCTTAAGTTGCCTAAACTCGATCTTCGCTCGAACCAGGATGTTCATCTCACCGTGAGATTTTATACGGCAAAAGCAACGCCTTGGTGCCCGGAAGGGCACGAGGTGGCGTGGGAACAATTCACGCTCTATGAAGCGCGTCAGCACCCTAGGTTACACATTAAAACCGAGAGCAAAACCTTTACCGGCCGAGAGAGACTCACTATTCGCCAGGATGGAAACGTAAGCGTTGCCTCCAATAAGCGAATTGAGGCGCGGTTTGTGTCTGCAACTGGCGCGCTGATCTCACTACATTTCGAAGACCATCCGCTGATCGTCGAAGGTCCCAAGCTCCAAGTCTGGCGCGGCCCAACGGATAACGACGGTATCAAAGGTTGGACGGGCCAAGACGGCAAGCCCCTGGGTGGCTGGCTAAAGGCCGGGTTGCACGACCTTGTTACTACGACCGACACGGTAAAGCTCTTTCTAAACAAACAGGGCTCAGTCGTCTTGAAAACCATGCAGAGCGTCCGAGGACGGGACATCGATTACGGGTTTCAGCATACCCAGCGGCTGACGCTATATCCCAACGGACGTATCGTGCTGGAGAACGTCGTTATCGCGGACAGACGACTACCTGATCTTCCTCGTCTCGGAGTTACCCTTAAGCTCGCGCCAGGATTTGATAAGCTGAGCTGGTTTGGGCGCGGCCCCTGGGAGAACTACTCTGATCGTAAGTCGGGCTCGACTGTGGCCTGCTACGAAAACACCGTTGCAGGGGAATATGTTCCATACATTGTCCCGCAGGAACATGGCAACAAAACCGATCTTCGTTGGCTGGAAGTGAAGGATGGAACCAGGGCTAGGGTCAGGTTCTGGAGTGATCGACTTTTTGAAGCATCTGCAAGTCATGTGACCAGCCATGACTTATTTGGTTGGAAAAACGCGCGGGATGTCGTGTTTCGGCCTGAGACGGTCGTGAATCTCGATTACAGACAACGCGGCCTTGGCACAGGCAGTTGTGGGCCTGACGCGTTGCAAAAATACCGGATCCGACCGGGAAAAATCGCGTTCAATTTTGCATTACAACCTTTTCGAGATCATATCAAGAAATAGTGTGCGTATAACCACAATGCTGAAAGCAACTTAGGGCGTCGCAGGCCGAGACGGATCTGAGGTTTTTTTGAAGGGCGGTGAGCAAACTTTCAGGGTTTTCTGACCTTGGCCGAGCGCAGGGAGGTCTTGATCTCCTCCAAATTTCACGCAATCGCGACGAAAGCAGCCTCTAGTCAAAAAATATAATTGACGACTTACGTACCACATGCTTCTTTAAAGGAGTTAGTTCAGTAAGCGATCGTGATCATACTAAAATTGTTTTATGGGACCACTACCCTCGGGCGACCTACTTCAGCATATCGTTCTTGATCCCAGCCGCGATCTACCGCTCCACGCCCAACTCAAGTCCTCCCTCCGCCGTCTTATTCTTCACAAATTCGAGGATACCAACCGTTTCTTTTCCGAGGCCCAGCTCATCGGCCATCTCCAAATATCCCAGGGTACTGTCCGCCGGGCGCTAACCGATCTGGCCTCCGATGGAATGCTCGAAAAACGTCCGGCCAAGGGGACAATTGTTCGCAAGAAGATAAAAGCAGACGGCCTCATGAATTTGGCCGTCTTTCTGCCCGAATATTATTCATCGAATATCACGGAGGTTATCACCCGCTTGAACGTGGAATGTCTCAACCGGCAGATCCATTTGCAGTCCATTTTCACCCATAAAGGCAGGAGCTTGCAGCGAGCTTACCAGCAACTCCGATTTTCCCCGAAGGAAGGAGCCGTGGTTCTCCTGGCCAACACGCCAATTCCCACTGCGGAGCTCAATACCGTGCTGTCCGAAAAAGGGTACGATTGCATCACGGTCGATACACTCCTGCGCGATCCCGAGCAAAAATTCGTCGGCGTAGACAACAAAATCGGCATTACCCTAGGGATGGACCATCTGACGTCGCTTGGCCACCGCAACATCGCCCTGCTAGTCAATGAGCCCGAGGCCTCCGAGAACGTTCAGGAACGAATTGACGCCTTTGAGTCATATCATCGCAGCAGCGGGCTTGCTTTAAAGACTCGCGTCTTCCATACGGGTGTCGCGGTCTGGCAAAACTCCGCAACGGCGGCTCTCGTGGGCATGGAGCAGATATGGAACTCGTCACCCCGACCAACGGCGATCTTTACCGTCTCCGATCCGGGTGCCCTCGCCGCGATCCAGTGGTTGCAGAAGCGAGCGATTCGTGTCCCGAAAGACGTTTCCGTTCTCGGCTTCGACGGAGCTGCATTTGGCGAATTGATTCATCCGGCCCTCTCGTCGATCGCCACGCCTTTCCAAGACGTCGCTGATACGGTATTTGCCATTCTCGAACGCAAATCAGGGCGGGAGGAGCGCATCTTCCTGCCGCCCTCGCTGGTCATTCGTGAAAGCACAGCTGCACCCCCTCTAGGAGGTGTTAAATGAACCGTTTCCAGTCCATCTTTCATGCACACTCCTCTGCTTTGCCCGAACGAAAGCGTTTCGCGCTCAAAGACAGGCGGAATGAAGGTGGTTTCACGCTGATTGAACTACTGACTGTGCTCGCCATCATCGCGATTCTCACAGCGATCACAGCGCCGTTGATTCCGTCGCTGGTAAAAGCGGATCAGATTGATGTAGGCATCCTTACCCTCTCCGGACTGTTGGAACAAGCCCGGGAAACAGCGATATCTTCCAACAGCTTCGTTTGGGTCGCCTTCACGGATGCCCCGGTTAACTCGCCGACCGGAACTTGGGTGGCGATGATACAATCAATCGATGGCACGGAGACGGGCGTCAATACCGCCGTAGTTCCGGCTTGGGCGTCCTCGATCACCGTACCGGGCGCCAATCTTCAACTGCTGAGTAAAATTCAGCATCTGCCCGGCATCAAGATTGTTGATGCAACTTCGCTCCCCGCCTCGCTGACCGCGAATGCCCCGGATAATCCGAGCCCTCTCTTCGAAAGCGGCGCGGTACTGCAAAACGGTTCCACGCAGGGGCCAGTAACCTGGACTGTGACCACACTGCAAAATACCAATGTGGGCGCGGGGGTTTACTTCACACACGCGCTCGAATTCACTCCGACCGGCGAAGCGCACGTCCCCACGACCTGGAGCAGTAACATCCAATTCGGCTTCATCCCTTCGATTGGCCCAAGCAAAAATTTGGTCTTGTTTAACGTGGCCCGGTTGACTGGCAAGACTACGGTCTATCGTCAATAGCAAACTCTCGCATTCCCGATGAACATCAACCATAAGCTAGATGCCTTTAGCCTGGTCGAAGTTGTGCTTTCGCTCGGCATCGTCGTCTTCGCTGGATTTGCCTTGGTGGGGTTGCTCACGGTGGGGTTGCAAAATTCGCAAGACTCGCGCGAGCGGACGGAGGCGGCCACCATTGCGGAGGATATCAGCGCCACCCGCCGCGCCGCACCCACCAATGATTTTACCGCCCCGGGCAGTCCACAGCCTGGCTTTCCACTGCCCCGTCTTGACGTGGCAGCAAACAACATCAGCACCGCGACGCCAGCCTATTTGACGCGCGACGGAATCACCACGAATCATGCGAACGCGAGTTTCGGGTTTCTCTATCGCATCACGCCCCTGGTCGATTCCAACGGGGTATCGAGCCGATCCTCTTCGGTTTACTTTAGCCTTTACTGGCCCGCGCAGGCCTCGCCAAGCAGTCCCTCAACCAGTCATTTTGACGTCAGTACAACCTTCGCCTTGCCATGAACTCGCGCCATGTTTAGCTCTAAAGAAAGAAGCGGCTTCACGCTGGTAGAACTGCTGGTCTCGATCACCATTCTGAGCCTCATCCTACTGATGCTGGCGAGGGCCATGGGCTATGTCTCGCAGTTATGGGTGAGTGGGATCGGGGCGGTCGATAACTACACCAAAGCCAGAAATATTTTAACGGTTTTGGATCGCGACGTCCAAAAGATGGTTCTGCGTCCCGATATAGCTGCCTTCGTTAACGGCAACAGCTCCAGTCCCAGTCCCGCCTGCGCCTTCTATACAAATGTGGAGGGGAGCGGTACCGACGGACGGACCGTTTCGCTCGTGCAATACTTACTGAATCCACTGGGGGGCACCGCCCCAGCGGCACAGACCACACTTGGGCGCGTGAACACCGGCATGAATTACACGATGAGCGGAAGCACGCCGCTACCGGGCACGCTGACCACGCCACTGCCCGCCGCCTTGACGCAACTGCCGACGCCAACCGCCACGAACACGGACAATCTCGCCACCGGGGTGATTCAGTTCCAGTGGCAGTTTGTCGACGGCAGCGGACACATTATCACGCCGCCCACGCCTTTCTCGTACAATTTCACCACTCCCGGCGCGGCAACCAATCCTCGCGCCATGATCATCTCGGTGCTGGTGCTGAATAACTCCGCTTACACGCTGGCGACGCAAAGCTCCTCGCTCATGACCAAGTTGCAGGCTGATTTTCCCGGAACGATGCCAACAGGCACGACCAACGAGACCTACAGCCAATACTGGAATAGCATCCTTAATCCCACCACCGGCACGCTAGACGCAACACTGCCTCCGCCGATCCGTTCCGGGCTACAGGTTTTCCAACGCTACATCCCTTTGCCAGTAAGCGCACCCTGAACCTGATTTATGAGGCGTTTTAAATCTAAGAAAACTTGCAGGGGTTTACGGGGTGGCGTAGCGCTTCTCGCGGTGCTGGCATTCGTGTTACTGCTGACCATCCTCGTCGTTGCCTATATCTCGGTCATGAAGCTCAACCGGCTTTCCACCGCGAGTTACAGTAACGCCATCCAGGCCCAGGAGGTGGCAAATGGCGGGCTGCAGGATATTTTGAGCGATTTCCACTCGGAGATCATCGCTGGCTCCATCAATCCGGCCAATAATACCTACACGCAGAGCGGCACCACGATCTACGTTCCCAGCACGAATATCACGGCTGTCCCGGCGCGCTTGGGCTACCCGGCGGCATCCTGGTCCTACGGGCCGAGCGCCGCACCCTCCGCCGCACCCGCGACGCTCTTGCCCACGCTGGTTCGCGTGAGTCGCGCCTCGCAGGATGGCACGCCTACCGATCTCTATCCCCCCAACCTCTTTGCCTCGGGCAACTTAAATTATACCAACATCGTGAATGTGCCGGGCGGTGCCATTCTCAACCGCGCGTCGCCAGTCTCGACCGGCACAGCCTCGGTCAATGGCCGCTACATCTCGCCCACCCGTTGGAACAAGCCCTTCCTGCTCGCCTCCAGCACAGCCTTGCTGCCGATTCCATTTTATAAAAGCTCCACGGCACTGCCTGAGCCGTCCTATCCATCGACGCCGGATCTGCCCGACTGGGTCTACGTCACTCGTACCGGTAGCCGCGTGTGCAGCACGGCGGAACTGGCCAGTTTAAAGACTTCCACAAACCTGATCACGAGCTACGCCACTCCCGCCCCCGGCACAAACCCGGTCGCCAGTCCGGTGGTGGGCCGTTATGCCTACGTGGTCTACGACGAAGGGGCGCTGCTTGATGCCAACGCGGTCGGCTCGCCTAGTTCGTTAATGAAAAGTTCCACAGTTCAGACTCCGCTGTCCATCTACACCAACTCGCCCTCCGCCACTCCTCCCACCCCGACGAGCTTGGTCTTTACGGGTAAATCATATCTCGCCTTTGCCGATCTGATGCAGCTCTACGGCTTTAATGGGGGCGGCACAACGGCCCAATCCGTTATCGATAACCTGATCAACTGGCGCAATGCAGGAGGCATCGCCAATGCCAACTCTAGCTACGGCTCGGGAACCTCTGCGGGCATCGCCTATCTCGGTGCCGTTTTTAACTACTCGTTGAACGGTTTCCTTCAGTTCCAGTCCAGCACCCTCACGTCTGTTTCCGACAGCCCATTTCTAGAGCGGCAAGATTTGATCAATTACTTCGCCAAGATCGATAGCAACATCAACACCTCATCCGCCACGTACTCACAAGCCCTTCCCTATCTTGGCACCTTCAGCCGCGCCGTAAACGCACCGTCGTGGTGGCCGGAGTACGATGCCGTCAATTTCCCAACCTACATCGGTTACTCCAATATGTCTTCCGCGATGTCCCAGACGAGCCGTTATAACTCCAATGCTGAAGTCTCAACGGCGTCACCTTTTTCCTCCACTTACCCAAACCCAAACCGCGACATTCCCAACGTCCGGTTTCAGAATTCCTGCACTGTCACCCACTATCTCGATAACGCCACGACGACCAATCCGGACGGAACCTCATCCGCGTATGTGGTAAATGCAGGCGATCCGCTCATTCAACGCCGCTTTTCCCTGTCAAAGATCAACTGGCTTAGTCAATCCTGGGCTGGTCAGGCCGACCCCGGCACCACATCAGCTACCTACGCCGCTTCGATTTATCCGGCGGCCATTAGATCATGTTTCGGGTTGACGTGGGGAGTCGTAAGTTCTGCGATAAATAACGGCCTCCCGTGTTGGAATTATGTTGGGTCTCCAGCAGGCAGCGGTGCCACCGCGGCTACGTTTAACGGCACGATTGAAACGCTCGATCAGGTCGCAAAAGAGAACCGGGAGCCCAATTTCTTTGAGATCCTCAAGGCGGGGATACTTAACGGTTCACTCGGTTTAAACGCGGGTCCATGCGCAGGGTCTTATTCATCACCCGTCAATATCGGTCCGCATGCGTCTTCTTTCACGGATCCATCCAACGTTCAGGGTGTGTCTGGCGCCTATAATGATGTGTTCCCTGCGGGATCAGGCGGGGCCGCGGCTCCGGGCCGAATTCCGGACATTCATATCATTAAAATCGGAGCGGACATAATCGACCAGTTCGACTCCGATAGTTTTCCAACAGCGATCCACTTTCTTTATCGAGATCCCGTCTCGGGATCACAAACCGCCACTTCCACGGCCGACTCCGATACCTCAGGACGTTTAGGCGCGGTTGGGATGGTCTTCGGCGAGGAAAACGTTCCTTATCTAACACAGTTGTTTGAAATTGGAGTTTGTCCGCAATCCAATAACTCCAAATTCTGCGGTTATCTCCAACCTGAAATATGGAATCCCCATCAACCGCCCAATTCCTCCAACGCAGGTTATGCTCATCTCAAGAAACTCCAGATTAATGCTTATGGTGCAGCTTATTTTTCCTGGCAGGGGGCCTACTTTTCCAACGGTACAGAACACGGCTATGACAGTAGCGGTGCGCTCCAAGCCACAACCAGCCCCCAATGGCTCACGTCCAGCATCGTTAATTTCCTACCTTCCCCGACAAACCCTGGAGGCGGAACAATCACCATTACCGACAATACGCCGTCAGGAACCTTCTCCGCTCTCTACGAGCACCCGTATGCAACGGATACCAATATTCCCAATATCACCATTACATCCCCGGACACCACTCATAATCTCGCAAGTTCCAGCGATCCCGGCTACAGTTCGAACCCAGGTACATTGAATGCCTATGGAAATCCCAATAACGGGAGTCTGGCTAAGACAGGAAATCCATTTGTAGCCTTTTTCTGCGGTAACACCGCTTTCAACTTTCCCCAATTGAACGCGCCGGACGTCGCCTACAGCGATCCAGTTGGGACTGGTGACGGCGGTGGTCAGGTTACTTTCGGCTATATTAGCCCCAGTAGCATCCCTCTGACTATTGCCATCGGGTGGGTCGATTCCGCAGGTGCTTTTCACCCTTACTCGTACATGACTGGCCTCAATACCTATAACTTTTTTCGAACCAATACCGGCTCAGCTGCGGGGACACCCGACACTTGGCTAGGCAACGACGACCCCGACGCGCTATGGAGTGATGGCCGTTATCAGCATTACGATCCGCGTACCGACAGATTTTCGGTCACCATCGACTCCAAGGGTGGGCAAACTGTCCAGAGAAACCAGACCGCACGTCCTGATCCCTCCCAAGTCACAGGCCCAGGTTGGGGATCACAAGGCTCTGGAGCTGGTCTGCCCTCCAATCCCGAATTTACCAATCTCACCTCTGGGGTCATTTATACCGAATCTTGGGCGGAGAATATCAAGACAGCCGCCGGGGGGTGGTATGGCAGTATGTATTACACGGATCCCGATGGGGTGCTGCGTCCGGGAGACGGATCTCTCGATGTCAACGATCCCAACACTATTACAACCGGTAATGGGCAGATGCTTTTCCATAATAGTAACACGGGGAGCAGCGGAGGCGGCACGCTCGCGATGTCAACGACAGCGGGAGGGCCGATTGGCCGTCGCCCAATCATCTTAGATCGGCCTTTCCGATCAGTCGGCGAATTGGGCTATGTTTTCCGCGATGAGCCGTTCAAGACACTCGACTTTTTCTCGAAATCGAGCGCCGATACCGCGCTACTCGACCTGTTCAGTATATCCGACGAGCCCGCAGTTGTGGCAGGACAGGTGAACCTGAATAATGCGCCGTCTCCGGTGATCTCGGCGATCCTCAGCGGCGGCTCCAAGCAGGACTTGGTCTCAAGCTACAATCTCAGCTCGACAGAGAGCGCAAACCTAGCGGCCAAGATCGCTGCGCAACTCAATCCGGCAACAGGCCCAAGTCCCATCATTAACCGCGCCGATCTTGTGGGTTTATTGAATAACGTCATTCTCAACGGCGGCTTGAGCAATGTCGTTGACCTGTCAAATAAGACCTACTTCGAGGGCCCGGTGCGGGCGGTCGCCAACATAACCAATACGCGCACTTGGAATCTCATGATCGATATCATTGCCCAGTCGGGGCAAATGGCAGCGAACGCGACAAAGCTGGACGATTTTGTCGTCCAAGGCGAACGACGTTACTGGCTGCACGTTGCCATTGATCGATATACTGGGAAGGTGGTAGCCCAACAATTGGAGCCTGTTTATGAATAAACCGTCATTTTTACATTTAACTTTAGCATTGGCACTTCTCAGCAATGTTACTTTGGCAGACGACTTGTTTAAGATGCCGCCCAACCCGTCGGCCTGGACGGTCAATATAACCTATCCCGACTCGTCTTCCTCTCCAACAACTTCGCCAGCGGCCAAACCCACACAAACGGGGATTGATCTTATCCAAAAAATCGAAATTGAGCAGGACGGCGCCAAGACCCGGAGTGTTCTTTATTGGGCGTCGGGAAAGACGATCGAGAGATGGACGCTCGCGGGCATGCTCTTGTCAGAAGATGACCATGGCCAAGTCTATATGCTTAGGAGCGACCTCGTAGGGCAAGCCGTTTTTCACGTTCCCTTCACCCTGCCTACATCCTTGGATTGGATTAAGCCGGAACTGCAGCAAGGCAAGGGAACTGTCAGCTACAACGGAACGGATTGCTATTATTACAAAGGGGCAGTTGCGATGTTCTCGGTGGATCCCATGCACCACATGCCACCGACGAAAGTCCAAGCTTGGATCGACAGCAAAACAGATTTGCCCGTGGCAATTGATGATGGGGCGGGTTTGGGAACTTTTACGTTTTCCAAGATGCCTCCTCCTCCCCTCGTTTTGCCTGCAAAGTTTCAAAAAGCGATTGAGGATTACGAGAAGTACTCGGGGCCGCTGCCCGGCGCCCATTAAAAGATGGAATTTTACAACCATGAGCACTTGGTCACGATTAGTTTTTGAGGAAGAGACGCTGGACATCCCTGGAGTGCACTCAGTGGGGCAGTACAATTATGTGGCCGCGCGGGCGGGTCTGCCTCCGCATCAACATGTGGGATGCGTGGAGATCAGTTTGCTGGTCAAGGGCTATCAGGCTTACCAGGTCGGGGGTAAGACCTACAATGTCCGCGGTGGCGAGCAGTATGTTTCCCTGCCCGGGGAAATGCACGATACGGGCAGCCGTCCGCAAGACAAGGGCATCCTCTACTGGCTCATCCTCGATGTGACCAAGGATCGGAACAAATTCCTTTACCTCGCACCCGACATCGCGCGCAAATTGATCGCGGACTTGCTGAAATTCACGTCGCGCCACTTCGCGGCCCACCCGGACAGCGCCACGACGCTGGAGAAGGCCTTTGCGGCGCTTTGCAAAATTAAGAAGCCAGACGAAAGCACTGGGATATTCAAGGACTTCGGTTCAGCGAAACCAGCCGAACGTAAATCACGTAAATCGAGCCATGTGCCCGAGCGCGGATTTCTACATTTGCTTGAGGCTACGAGCCTAATCACTAACTACATTCTGCAAACGATTGCCGCCTCCCGGGTCAATAACCGCTCCATTTCTCCGGTGATTCAGGCCAGCTTGGACTTCATCGCCAGGAACGAAGAGACATGGCTCACGGTCGGCCAGGTGGCAGAGACGATCAAGCTGTCGGAATCCCACTTCAAGGTTCACTTCCGTGAAGAGATCGGTCTACCGCCTGCGGAATATATGCTGCGCCAGAAGGTCGAAGCCGCGAAGAGAGCGCTTACTCAGCCGAACTGCAATATTACGGAACTGGCCTATCGGCTTGGCTTTTCAAGCTCTCAGTACTTCGCCACAGTATTCAAGAGGTACACAAGTCAGACCCCTTCGGAATTCATGGGCGGACGTGATCTGGAGTTGATTGACATTGCCAGCTGAACCCTTGCCCCTCTACTTCATGGTATTGTACCAATTTGCGCCGCTTCAATTCCAAATCAGGCAATGAATGTATAACTTCGAATCGATCTGGAATTAAACGCTTATTAAGCGTCAATTGCTATATTTTAAATTCATCAGATGACACAGGACAGTCTCATTTTCGTAACTAATCACCATCAATCCTAAAACTAGGCTAAACAAAGTATGAAAACCAACATGGAAAAAATCGCAGCGTGCTTAGCTATTATTGCCGCTTCGTCTGCACTAGCGTCAGCTCAAATCATAGAGACTACATCTGCAACTGCGCCCATACCGGGAGTCGATGACATCTATCAGCTCGTTTCAGATGGCTCGGTGACCAATAATAGCTCAACCGCCGTCTGGGTGGATCAACCCGGCCAAGGGCAGAGCTTTACGACCTTGTCTGCTGCGGGGGGGTACCAGCTTAACTCCATCACCATTGATGCAAATGGTACGGGAGGAAATGGTTTCACGGGTAATCTCATATTGGATATAGGCACCTACTCAGGGGGCGTGCTTACAGTAACCAACAGCTACACGGCTTCAAGTGGTACGGATGTATCCAGTATTAATGGTCTCCCTAATAATTTGTATATTACATTTACGTTTACCACCCCGATAACACTGGCTGCGAATACGACCTATGGGTTTGCTGTTGGCAGCACGGGTGCAGGGTTGCTCTTGGCCCAAAACTCGAGTTCCACTTACCTTGGAGGAACAGCCTTTAGTACCTCGCCCAATAATGGGCTCAACGGGGCGATATCCGGCGGCTCCGCCAATGGATTCAATCGCGTTTTTGATGTTTCCTTGACCGTGGAAGCGGTTCCGGAACCTTCGACGTGGGCGTTGATGCTAGGTGGCCTTGTGGCCCTTGTGATGACGAGCCGTCGGCGTGCGACGCGTTCGCATGCAAAGTAGAATCTATCTGTTACAATTTTCGTTTTAGGACATTATACCCTTTGTGTCGGGCGGTCGGCCTGGCATAGAGGGTCTTTTGTTTGGTGAAAAAGTTCACTTGCGCAACGCAGAGTACTGCGTTTGATATCTAGATTTATTCGATCTTGAACGTTATTAGGCGCGTTTATCGATCATGATATTCTCATAACGCTCACATCAAAAAAACATGACACAAAAATTTGTTATACTTCTTCTCATTCTGAATCTTACCGGCCTGGCTCGCTTAGTGGCTGACGATGTCAATCCGATCATCTCTGTGACTTCGCCAGCTTACTGTTCGGATATTTCGGGCGATACGACAATTAATATTGTGGCACCAGGGTTATCCACAGTAACGGTAAAGTGCTGGCAGGCAGGTGGGCAATTAGGCACTGATTCGACGGTGGACACGGTTGCGCTGGATGCGGAAGGCAAAGGTTCATTTGTTTTTCCGGCCGATAAATATCCGCACGGGCCGATTACCGTGAGAATTCTGGGACAGGCAGGAGATAAGATCGATCACTGTTACTTGCAGCTCTACAACAAGGGCGGTATTTCCTGGAATGAAGGAATCCCGAAAGAGGCACCTCCGGGTGCAGATGGCATGAAGCTCGTCTTCGCGGATGATTTCAACGGACCGCTTTCCATTTCGAGCACAGATCCCAAAGCCACCTATTACGATCACAAGCCGCCGAATGGATCCCAGGATTTCAGTTCGATTCCCTTCACCAGTTTTGACGCGCCGAATAATCCTTTTGCGCAGATTGATTCCTATTTACGGATTCGTGCTGACGCGAATAAGAAGAGCTCCGGTTTGATTTCCTCAATCAAGAATGATGCATCGGGGATCAAGGTGTCCGAGCCGTGCTATTTTGAATGCCGTTTTATCGCTCCGAATGCAAAGGGAACGTGGCCTGCTTTCTGGCTCATGACGGATTACATGAGGGATTACGTTGATAAAAAAGGCGATCTAAACGGTCCGGTGGATGAGTTGGATATCATTGAAGCGGTTGGCGGCGAGGGGCCAGGCGAGCCCAATGCAACCAGCGATCCCAAGCTCGGGGATCTATACCAGATTACCCCACACGCATGGAATCAGCCCGAAGTGAAGGATATGCAGGACAAAGCCTATCAGGACATGCACGATCCGATTTCCATGCATAAGGTGGGCGTGCCTTCCACATGGTATGAGTCGTTTCATACTTACGGCTGCAAGATCACGGATACAGATACAATCTATTATTTGGATAATATAGAAGTGGCGCGTCATGCGACGCTCCCCGCCTCAAAGAAGTATCCGCTGTTTTTTCTTATCAATCTGGCGACCGGCAGCGGCTGGCCCGTTGATTTGTCGCGCTATAACGGACTGGCGGATATGTATGTTGATTACGTCCGTGTCTACGCTCAGAATCCCTGAAACGGGACTTGGATTATTCGACAGAGATTTTGGGAATTGATGCCGCCAGCTTTGCTCTGATGGACGGAGCTAGCGGCTTATCATCGAAGATTGAGTTGTCGAACTGGTAGAAGAGCGCCATGGCGATATATCCGCTGGCGCACCAACTCTGACGATGACAGACGCGGTAGCTCTCGATCTGCCCGGTGATTTCTTCCTGGATTCCGCCGTAGGGAGCTCCGGTCATGGGGTGGTAGACTTCGACAAATTCGGAATCGCGGCAGGCTTTTTGTGCCAGAAGAACAAGTTCGCGTCCCGCCAGATCGCGGCGTCCTCGGGCTAGACAGGCCAAGGCCCAGGCGGCGTTGACTTGAGGCCAGATTGTGCCGGAATGACGTCCGAATTCTGAGTGTTTTGCGTAGCGCTCATAGGTCGGCCAGACGCATGGCATGCCATGCGGAGTTAGATGAACTGTTTCAAAGATGCGTTTTGCCTGGGTGTCATCGGCAATGCCAAAGAGCAGCGCAAACGCGAGTCCAAGTCCCTCTTGCCGATCATCATCTCCCGGAGCATCAATGAGGTAAGCATAAGTCCCCTGCTGTTTTCTCCAAAAGTGTTTGTTGATGGATGCACGGAGACAATCCGCCTTCTCCTGCCATGCAGGATCCGGCACCCGGCCGAGTTCCCGCGCCAATAGACCTGCGACTAGATAGGCGCGATAGTAGAGGCAATTCGTCGAGAGTGCCTTGCAGGGTATCCCACCGCCAGGATGGGTCTGCAGGCGTCCCGATAACTCCACCCAATTCATGATCCCACTGTAGGCAGCGCCCCTTGGCGCGAAATAATCGGGGTAACCCGCCACGCCGTCTTGAAAACAAGCTCCGCCACGAAAGAGTCCATCGGTGGAATCGAATTCTGTTTTTTCGAAGTATGTCAGGGAATTTGTGACTGCGGCGAGGGCTGTCTCCAATATCAAGTGATCGGCAGTATAGAGATAATACTGCCAAACGCCTTGGGCCCAGATGATGGCATCCCAGTATTGACCTCCAATGCGGATGTCGCCGCTACTCTCGCGCGTGAGGACCGAAAGGAGCGTGTTTTTCGCCACGTCGGGTGCCAGCAAACCCAAGCCATACCAGGTGTTAAAAGCCGCGTCTCTGGTCCAAGGTGTATCGTAATCCAATCCAGCCAGCAAACACCGACGAGGTTCCTGAAGCAAACCGTCTTTAAACAGGCTGATATTTCCGGCTAAATCTCCAATCGCGATTCTAAGGGCTCTCGCGATTATTTGATTTGAACCGGACAAATCTGATCCAGAAAGATTATTAGTTATCATCGATAAAGGCAGAAGTATGGTTGTTACCTGTCAGGGAGAATTGTCTGCATCCGGCTTGAAAGCGCCAATCAACAAGACATGCATCGCGCTAGCTGTAACGCTGGAGCATGTATGCAGAAATAAGTTGGGCATTCGGTAAGCTCAGTTTTAGACGCTAGGCGCTTACTTTTTTTAGATTCGGAGGGGGTACCATTCAATGTCGCTCTTGAATCAATTCGTTTACTCCACAAAGTCATACGCATTGTCATTTTACTAATTTGGTAATCGGCATAAAATCGGGTATGTCCTTCTTGGGTAATAGAGTAAACAACCCGTTTGCGTTGCGCTTTCTTCTTGGCAGGGTACTTTAAAATAGTTCGATCCCCTTGGCTCGATAATGCACGCTCAAGCCCCCAATCCTCGCAAAAGCGAGTGGCATGACAAATTCGTCCACTCGGGTTATCTCGTTGGCGCAATTCTCCTACATCTGATCGTATTCCTGATGGTTGGCACTTGGGTTATCTGGAAGGCTCCCTCTCCGCCACCTTCAAGCGAATTTCAACGCGTTTCGATCAGCCCTCCACCTCCGCCACCGCCACCCTTGCCTTCAAGCGGTGACGCAGCTGCCAACCCGCAATTTGAGCCACAACCGGTGACGATGCCGGTAGTCGCTCCGCCGACAGTCACTATGACGATGGCGAATAGCAGCTTCAATGTGGATGTCACTAAGGATTTAAACCGTGCGCTCAGTCACACGAGCCAACAGGTGCCTCAAGGATCAGGCCTGACCCGAGGTGGCGGAGAACAAGGCGATAAATCGGGTACGCAAAATGCAACGGTCTTCGGGTCGGACTCCTCAACCGGTAATCAACTCACCGGATATTTCTATGATCTCAAGCAAACTAATGACAAAAAGCCTACTGGAATGGACTTGGCAACCTATTATGAAACATTGAAAGATTATCTTCATCGCTCCTGGGACGATTCGTTCTTTGATCGTTACTATAAAAGCAAGTCGCCTCTATACGCTGATCGCATCGCCATTTCCACCCGTAATTCCGCCGATGCGCCCAAGGCTTTCCACCTGGAGACCGAGGTTCAAGGTGGTCTTTGGGTGATCCATTATCATGCCAAAGTCATCCCACCTGCGGGGCGGGATTACCATTTCATTGGTTTTGCCGACAACGTTATCGTGGTCAGGATTAATGGTATAAATGTGCTGGATGGAAGTTTTTGTCCGACCCCTTTGATCGATAAGTCAAGCGTACACGAAAAACTTCACTGGATGTTTCCGTCTTATATCGCGGCGGCGAATAATGGTATGACTGCCAATCTTAAGATCGGGCCCTCTTTTCATGTCGATGATGGAGCCGCCGTGGATTTGGACGTTTTAATTGGAGACGATGGCGGAGGGTGTAATTTCTTTCTAATGATCAAATCCGATGACAAAGCCTATGACACCCTACCAGACGGGACACCCAAGGTGCCTTTTTTCCAATTGGGTGAAGGGGCGTCTCCCACATTCAAGGATGACGAAGAGCATCCCCCTTTCAGCACAACGCCTGAGCCTTGGAAGACCGCGCCTTCCAATTGACAGGAAATGATTACTCCGGTTTAAAGAGCCAACTTGATTGAGGCGATTTCGAAGGGCTTTAAGTCCAGTGAAATGGCCCCATCTTTTATGGGCAGGCTCTTGATGTCGTTTTCCAGCAGATCCGTGGACCATGCTCTGTTGACGGAGAGCGTGGTGCGAAGAGTTATTGGACCACGTCCACCCACCGCTTCATAGAGGCGAACGATGATGCTTTTGCCGTTTTCGGAAACTTTGACAGCTTCGATCACCACTCCCGCCCGATCCAACTCGAAGAAGGAGGCGGACGAGGGTAGGTTTCCAGCGTAAGGTTTCAATTGACCGATGATCAACGGGATATTGAGAGCGTAGGCTTCCTCTATGACGCGGCCTTCCCTTAAATCGCCGGCGTGGGGCAGCAGGGAATAGGTGAAACGATGTTGGCCGCGATCAGCAAGTGGGTCTGGCGAGATCGGGGCGCGGAGCAGGCTCAGTCCCAAGGTATTGCCGTGTACGTTGTAGCCGTACTTGCAATCGTTGAGCAGGGCAACTCCGTAGCCTGGCTCAGATAAATCAGCCCACTTTTGCGCGCATACCTCGAAGCGCGCCAAATCCCAACTGGTGTTGGTATGCGTCGGTCTTTCGAGTTGACCATATTGAATCTCATAGGTCGCATTCATGGCGTGAATCGCAACGGGAAATGAGACTTTGAGTAATTTTTGATTTTCCTGCCAGTCCACCTGTGTCGGGAAATCGATGCGCGCGGAACCAGCCCTCAGCACGATGTTTTGTTCGATCCGGGATTTGCCAAACATCCGGACGATCTTGACAGAAGCTCGCAGCGGGCCGGATTCAACCAGTTTCAACACTTCGATATCTCCCAGGGTTCGATACTTTTCTTTATGGAAAATATCGACGTCCCAAGCGTCCCATAAATTCGGAATGTCCTCGTGTAAGTGGAGGACATTGGCGGGGGCGCTCAGTGACTCGCGCCGGGCTTGCAAATCATAGACGCTTGTGAGGTGGCCTTGGGAATTAATTTTAATCCGGAGCAAGCCGTTCTCGATAGTGATGCCGGACTTGCTTTGCTGCGCTTTGACGGCGGAAGTTGCCTTGAGGCTGGCCGCGGTGTTATTTTCCACCACAATGTAACCGCAGGCGGGGACTTCGACTTGAGCCAGGGTACCACCCGGCAGTTGAACGACTTCGCAGCGCGGAAAGCTCAGCGTATTGGAGATCAGAATAGGCGCCGTAAATGTGCTTGTATCAATCTGCGCGCCCAGGGTAGAAAGCGCGGAATCCCGGACAGACTCCCCTAGCAGGCGGATCGTTTCATAGTCGCGGGCGCTGTCCTGATAAACCCAATTAATGGAAGAACCGGGAATGATGTCATGAAACTGGTTAAGTAAAACGAGTTTCCATGCTCGCTCCAGCGCGGCCTGATGGGTTTGATTTTTGGTTGAACCAAGCCCGGTAACATCGTAGATCGCGCGGACGGGATCCGCCACTTTTTGAGTCCTGTTGCGCACGAGGATAAAAGTGATTGCGTCGAAGAACTCGGCATCGCGGAGGAGAAACTCCGACTTGCGATTGCCGAGTTTGTTTTTGGCCTGGGTGGTATAAGTACCTCGATGGAGCTCGAGATAAAGTTCGCCAACCCAGACCGGCAGATCCTTGGCGTCCGCTTCGGCCTTCTTGAAGAAGGATAGAGCTTTTTCTTGAACCAACTTGGGTAGTCCATCGAAATCGTGGACGCGCCGCGCCTTTTCGAGCATTTCGATCGAAGGTCCACCACCACCATCTCCCCAGCCGTAGAGGAGTAGCGAAAGTGTCGCCCGGTCGTGCTCTTTGAAATTCCTGATATTTTTCAGGAGATCCTTGGGACCCGTATCGGCGTTATAGTCGTCGGCAGGAGGAAAGTGCGTGAAGATGCTGGTTCCATCGATGCCTTCCCACAGGAAGGTTTGATGAGGAAATTTATTGAATTGGCTCCATGATATTTTTTGCGTCAGAAAATAGTCGATCCGCGACTTGCGCATGATTTGAGGCAGAGAGGCTGCGTAGCCAAAAACGTCAGGGATCCAAACGTCGCGGGTTTCATAGTCTAATTCTTCCTGAAAGAAGCGCTTGCCATAGAGAATCTGCCGCACCAGGGATTCGCCAGAAACAAGATTACAATCCGTCTCAATCCACATTGAGCCGACTGGCTCCCACTGGCCTCGCTTGACAGCCTTTTTGATTCGATCCCATATCTCGGGGTAATAGGCTTTCATCCAGGCATATTGCTGGGCCTGCGAGCAGGCGAAGACGTATTCAGGGTAAGTCTCCATGTAATCGAGCGCGGTTGAGAATGTGCGCGCGCATTTACGAATGGTTTCGCGCAAAGGCCAAAGCCATGCCGTATCGATGTGGGCGTGTCCGACGGCGGAGAGATGGTGAACCGTGTCGCCATTGCGTTTGTGCAGGACATTTTTTAAGGCCTGTCGGGCACTGGCGATCGTCTCCCTGTCTTCGCCCTCGAATAGATTGACGGAGTTGTTCAAGGCATAGCGAAGTTCTCCGCGGCGCTGGGAATCAGCAGGAAGAGCTTCCATTGCCTCCAAGGCCACCTTGAAATCGTAATAAAAATCGTAAGCATCACGGTTGAAACAGGCCAGTTCGGCCTGTTCAAGCCGGTAGCGCGGATCACCCTCGTAATCTGGTAGGTTGAGCCCCTGGCTGACTCCGGCCTCGTTAGTTCCCCCGTTGGCTGCCCCTTCGATAAAGAATTCGAATTTCTCTCCGCCTTTGGCTGACGTCGCAATTTTGATATCGCGTCGATTCGCGTTGATGGCGCGGATCGGTTTGCCGTTTTGATAGATTAGACCCTCCGCCGTAAAGCCTTCGCGACCTACGTCGGTCAGTCTCACGAGCGCAACAACTTCACGGCCTCTCCAGATCTTGGGAACCTGACCACGAAAACGAAACCAGGAAGTGTCCCAGAGAGGGCCCCATTGATCACCTACCCGGAATGGCTGGTACTTGGCTTTCAGGGCTTTTTCCGGAGTTACTGGTTCTCCCCGTACATTCCATATCCCGATTTCGACCGGGACTCTGGGGGAGTAAATCAGTTTTTCGATGCGCTCTAGCGCCAGACGGATTCGAGCCTCAGTTTGACCAGGGTGTTTTAACATATTTAGAATTTTAGACTTATATTGATTGTAAAGCCCTTCGGCTCATATTTTCTCAACATTTCAGCTCCGGGGCGGAAAACCATCCAACGCCCCAGATCCACAAAGATTGAATGTAAAAACGGTAAATCACCATGATTAAATCCATGACAGGTCGTGAACCAAGATTGGGTCGTGCCCATGAGTCCCAATTTGCCAAGCTAGGTGATCAGACTGCGCATGATTGATATAAAATAAAGTAAAATCACGTATGATTGTACGGAAGCTGATACAGGTCCGGCTTACGTATAAAACTATATTTAGCATGAATTCAAACGACGTGTTTAAGTAGCAGGTTAATGTTACGGTCTCGCAAAAAATCAGCCAAGGATTTGTTTTGAACATTGATCTCAGTGGAAGAGTTGCAGTCGTGACCGGTTCTTCAGGAGAGCTGGGAAGAGTCATTGCGTTTACCTTGGCCCAATGCGGCGCGAATGTAGCCTTGCATTACCATCAAAAAGTTGATCGCGCCGAAATACTCCAAAAAAAAATCGCTGCGTTAGGTCGCAAAGCCTGTATTGTGCAGGCAGATATAACCAGCAAAGCATCGATAGAATTGATGCGTGCACGAATTGAGACGGAACTTGGAAGTCCTGATATTTTGGTGACCAATGCCGTCGGGCAGTATGAGTGGAAGCCGCTTCTTCAACAACCGGCAGAGGATTACGCCAGCCAATTTGCCTCTGCTGCCATTCAAAATGTCTTAATGGCGCAGGTCTTTATTCCCGCGATGATCCATAAACGGTGGGGCCGGATTATTGCCATCAGCACAGAATGTGTCATGCAACATAATCCGGGCCAGTCGGCCTACGTTGCCGGAAAGCGTGGGATGGATGGCGTATTGCGTGGCCTGGCCTGTGAAATAGGGGAACATCAAATTACCGTCAACCAAGTTGCGCCGGGATGGACAATCAGCGAGAGAGATCGCGCCAGCGGTTCGCAAAAGCAGGATCATTACGATAAGAACGTTCCATTACGCCGTCGCGGTGAGGATACGGATATCGCCAACGCCGTAGCTTTTTTGGCCTCAGATCTGGCCAACTTTATCACTGGGGTTTTCCTGCCGGTTTGCGGAGGCAATATCATGCCTGGAATCTAAATTGATCGAGGCGGACTTGCTTTTTAAGCGAGTGCAGTTCCATTCCATCAATGGCTGAAATCAAACGCTATAATTTTCACGCAAGAGTAACGTGAATTTGTTGCCCAAGCTCCTTATGTTTATTTCACGCAATCTTTCATGTTTAATCGTGGGTCTCACCTTCTCTTTTGTAGGTGCATCGACCGGCTCCGCGCAGACTTTGAATATCATGCCCTTGGGCGATTCTATCACGGCAGGCTATGGCGTTCAGGGCGGATATCGTGATCCCCTCGCAACCGACCTTACGAATGCGGGCATCAATTTTCAGTTCACCGGAGCAACCGAAACCGGTGCCACCAGTCTTCTTACCTCTAGTAATGATCAGTATCATAATGGTTACGGCGCTTATCCGATCGAGGCCCTGACGGCGAATTTGGCCGCTGACAATCAATATGAGATTAACGGCACGCCGTACGGAGATAACAATGAAGGTGGCTACTGGGTCACGGGCAATACCGGTTTGCGTGCCCCTGATCATCCTGACATTGTCCTGCTCGAGGTAGGTACTAATAATTTTTTACAAGACCAGGGCGACCCTGTTTCTACTTTCGATGATGAGATTAGCACTCTCATCACGACTTTCCACAGCCTGAGTCCCAATTCCATTATCCTGGTCGCTGGCGCAATTCCCATTGAAAACAATCCGGGATTCAATGCCAGAATCAGCGCTTACGATTCCTATATCCAGAATACACTGGTGCCATCTCTATCTTATACGATGTATGTGAATCTATATTCAGATTTCACGAATCAGGATGGAACCACAATTGACACTCTATATCAGAGCGACGACATTCACCCCAATCAATCAGGATACGATACGATAGCCTCCGCATGGACAATATCCATTCAGCAAGTGGAAGCAGTGCCAGAGCCTTCAACTTATGCGTTGCTGGCCTTTGGCATTGCCGGGCTGTTTGCCCTCAAACGTCGCGCTCAGGATTAGCAAATCGTCCATTTAAGGGCTGGCAGTGGTGGACGAAGCGGAAGTGTCGGCCAGGTTCTTCATGTATTGGTGGATCTGTGAAGCGTAATCGGGTACAACTTTTTCAGCCTGATATTCAACAATAGCCTGACGATCCACCGGATTGAGCGTACCCACAACGTCGCCCGTATCGCCCGCAGCTCGGCTGTGGTTCTTCGCGTTGAGTTCCATCTGACTAATCGAATGGGAACCGGAACCTTTATCTCCTTTACCCGCCTTTTTATTCATGCTGACAGCTATGGAGGCCATGGCTTGGGCCAGGCTTTGCTGGGCATTGGCCAGTGATTGCATCCCCTTCGCGTTCTGTTGTTTTGCCCCCTGCGCGTCGGCCTTGACGGTGGAAATGCCAGCATTTTTAAGCGCTTCGATCGCTTCCTTCATCGCCTTCATCGCTTCGGCGGGTGTTTGCGTTGTACCCTGTGATGCCTGGCTAGCGAGTTGCTGCGCCGCGTTTAGATTTTGTGCGGCATTATTCATCTGTGAGGGATCATTTGCGTTCAAAAGTCCCTGCGCATTTGCGGCGTTCTGCTGGGCCTGGGTAAGTTGCTGCTGCATTTGATCGAGGGCGGCATAGGCCTGGGCGTCCGCCTTAACCTGGTCGATCTTCGATTGGATCGTGCTACTGGCCTGGCCAAGAAGCGAACTGGCCTGCGTCCGGTCGGTTTGTGGTTGCTGCATGGCAGTGGCGGCAGCGCCAATCAGGCTGGAAGCTTCCGGCACCTGGGTAGATGCCTCTTGCTGAGTCTGCTGCATGTTTTGCGCGGCCTGCTGCGCATCACCGTTGGCTGCGCCCTGCTGCTCCTGATCGACCTCGGCTTTGAGCTTTTCCAGATCGGCCAGTTGTTGTTCGGGTGTTTCGCTGTCTTGCGATTGAGCTTGGGCGATTTGCTTCGCCAGAAGTTCGTTGGCCTTGTCCAGCGCCTGGATGGCGCTGCTTTGATCTGCCTTCGCGGGATCCCGATTCTGCGCGTTGTTGAGGTCGGCCAGACTCTTTTCCATCGCCTGTTGGGCCTGGCTAAGTTGATTTGCTGCTGGCATATTCAGTTGGGAGAGCAGAGAGGCCGTGGCGGCGGCTTGGTCGGCAATTTTGGCCTGACGATCCTTCAGTTGATTGTTGTCAGCGTTCGACTGTGACGTGGCATTCTGCACCTGTTTCTCATCGGCTTCCATCTGTTCAAGCTGCTCCTGCGCCTCGGCCAGACGTTCGGCAACATCTTTCTTGGCCTCAATCGCAGCGAGTATTGAAACGAGATACTGCTTCACGCTGGTTTGTCTGGCGAAGGCCTGATCGAGCACTCCCTGCTTGGTAAGCTGGGCTGCCTGTGCGGCCGCCTCGTTCAAGGCGGGGGCGTCTGGCGGTGGGGTGGTTTGCTTCGCAAAGCGGCGCACCAGCATAGCTATTTCGTCCCCAAGGGAAGACTGCTCCGTGGTAATGACGGCGCGAAGACTCGATTGATCGGTATTGGCCGGGGCGTTTTGTAAATTTGTTGTCATGCGCAAATTGGCCGACTGACGCTTAATCAGATGCATCAGTTGCAAGGGAATTGTGTTTTGGGCTTCTTCTGCGGAAAGTTGGTCGGCCATGTTTTTGAGTTGCAGGGCGAGATCCTTTTGCCCCTGATATGCACTAAGCATGGATTTCTGCCTGTCCGGGTCGTTGGCGGCCAAGCTCGCCTGCTGCAACTGGATAATCACTTGCTGCATTTGTTGTTGACTCAAATCCGAGAGATGCGAGCAGGCGTCCACCAAGTCATCTGCCCCCTCGACTTTGACGCCATTGGTTTGCATGTCGATGAGCAGCGTCTTCAATTGCGCCTGCAGCTTGGACGAATCCCTTTGCAACCCTTCCTGAACCAAGCTGCTATGGTAAGCTGCCTGTTGTGCGTCCGAAGCGCTTTCATTAGCGTTCTGCGCGTGAAGATAGACAGGCAAACCTATTGTCAACACCAGGGCAATCAACGTCAATTTGAGGGCAGGGATGATCATGGCAAAAGCTTACGCCGGATATATCTAATCGTCGTTCGATTTCGTCATCCGGCGTAATCATTTGGCCGGGGGAGTGGGTGATCCGGCCACGGCATTGCCCAGCTTAGTGCTCTCGCCCTCCTGACTATTGGACAGGATACCAATGGCGGTGGCGGTCTGCTTAAGGTGCTCGAGAATTTCCGCCTGTTTGGACTCAACCGTGACGATTCCGAGCTGTTTCCGCTCGGTCTTGGTGATCCCGGGGCCGGTCACATTGTTATTGTCCCTGGCCTCAACCCAATAATTGATGGTCGCGCCTTCCTGCAGCGTAGATGTCTGGGCGGGGATATCGAAAGTGTACTCGGTGTGGTTGCTCCGAGGGGTGTTTTCCAGCTTGATGGGAATACGCTGAATCGGCAAGGTCACGCCGATTTCCTGTCCCCCAGCCGGTGGTAAGGTGATCTGATAGCAGAGGGAGAGATCGGATAAACCGTAGTCATCCGATGTGTCGAACACGATGGTCGGTTTGGCGTGAAGCGTCACGGTGATGCGCTCGTCCTCCGGCTGAGTGATCTTGACCACGGGCGGTTCGTCCTTCACCACCTCGATAGGATACACCGTCTCATCCGTGGAGCCAAAGCCGGTCTGATCGGTGAGATGGATTGCAAATCCGGTCAGACCCTTGGCTGGAATGGGAATTTCCAGTTCAATATGAGTACCTGAGCTATCTACGGTGGCCGGAATCTCCTTCGCTTTGTCTGGACCTTTGAGGGAAATGATGGCGTCCCGCACGGGTATTGTGGTCGTAGCGATAATTTTGAGACGACTCCCGGCAAGGAGAGTCAAATCATCTGGCGAGCGGTTTTCCACCGGAAGGCTCGTATAGTCGGGATAAGTTTGCCGGCAAGCCAGAGTATCTATAGCCGGTACCACTTTGGGCTGAACGAAGTACTCGGATCCGTGGCCATCGTTGAGGTAAAAGATATACTTGAAGGCCTGTTGCAGATTCGGGATGGTGAGGCGGAAGATGCCGGGCCTATCTTGCCCCGCGACGACCTGGAGTTCTTGGGTCGAGCCATCACTGTAAATAACGCGGACATGACCATCGGTGGGAATGAAACCTTTCGCTTCGGCGGATATTTCAACCGCGCTTCCGGTGGGCACGATTAGATCGCGCGTAATGGGCATAACCACCGTCCTGGTCGGCAACGGGATATTAAAAAGGAAGAGACGCTCGGCCAGCGACAGGCTTGCGGGCCAGCAAAGGTAAGCGAGGCCAAGAGAAGCCATCAGCGTCAGGCCTGCAAGTAGAAGCAAGCGGTTGAGTGTTCGGGCCGGGACGACTTCGCTAAAATCAAGCGAGGTCGTGCGCGCCCGTGCTTGCTCCAGCACCACGTTGACCAGTTCCGGTGAACCGCGCAAGCAGTAGGGTTTGCCCTCCGCCAATTCAACGGCGGTAATCAAGGCATGGCCGATTCGCGGCCATTTATCTTCAACCAGCAGGGCCGATTGCGAGAGGCTCAATTTGCTCCGCAGAGGCCTGCTCAGCATAAAGCGATAAATCGCGCCCCAAACAACGGCGTCACAAATCAGAAAACCAAGACGGGCTAGCCATGGCATGTCCAACAACCAGTCCGCGACCATCTGGATGGTGAAGAGCACGCAGGTGATTGCAATGAGCGTGGCCAAACCTTCGCCTACTCCGACCCAGCGGTACCGATTTTTCAACTTAAGGAGACGGGAACGCAGGCCTCCGGGCAGAGGCATTCGTGGCGCCGTCGAGGAAGCCTTCCGCGTCGCCTTGACTTGCACGCGCGACTTTCTGAAGGATGGCGAAAAGAGGTTCACGGTACGGGGTTTATTTCAATTGGCGCTTGCGCCGCCAGAGCCACTCGGCACATGCCACAAGCAAGATAATAGCGAAGAGAAGCGGAGCGCAGGAAAGCGGAATCTTTTTGGTGGTGACACTCGTGGCCGATTGTGCCGTGATTAGCTTGGGCAACTGATAAAGATCCTCTTCCCGCAAGAAATGCCCTTGCGCAGTTAGCGCCATGTCTTTGAGAGCCTTTTCCTTCATCGCAATGTCGGATAGTTCAACTTTCGGTTCGCTCACGTCGAAGCTCACCGACACGGAGGGATCTCGCGACGTGATATACCGGTACGATCCCGCATTCTCAACCGTGACTTCACCTTGATATTCGCCAGGTCGGTCCGGAATACTGAAGAGCCGGACCTCAACCGGGGCAGTCTTTGCCCCAGGCTTAAGCGTCAACTGTCCGACGACCTGGGAGTCAGTCAGGGCTTCATGCCCCACTTTGAAAAGACGACCGGAAATCCGGACGCGATCGCCCGTCATATAGTGCAGTTTATCCGTCTTCAATTGAGTGAGACCGGCCCCGCCAAGTAAATGCTGAGCGGCGAGTGCCTGCAGGATTTGTCCGTAAATTTGAGTGTAATATTTTTCACCCACTTGCGAGCGCCAGCGATAGGTTTCCTGTTCGCCGATGTAGAGTATTTCGCCCAAGCCATAGGATTGTTGCGCGATGACAGGCATCGGACCCTCGCTGGTGGCGCGATCGGGGCTGGGATCAGTCAGGAGAACTTGTGCGCCCGGCTTGGCTCTCCCAACCCATGCGGTCCAGTGGACGCCTGGAAACTTATCCCAAATATCTCCGTTGTCCTCCGGGTTCTGCGCAAGACTCAAGAGTGGGGACGTTTCTCCCGCCAAGGTTAAATTGAGCGACACGGGGCTCGGGTAATCGATTGAGGTCGTTCCCGGCATGAGCTGAACCGGAAGAAGCGGCTCCAGCGGCGAATCCACGTAGGAATTAGGATTGAAGCGCGGGCCGGCGAGGAAAATCAGCCCTCCGCCCGATTTCTCTACCCAATCGCTGAGTAACTTCTGATGCGTTACCCCGAGATCGTTGGAATCGACATCGCCCAGAATGATGACGTCGTATTTATTGAGAGAGGCTTGATCGTCAGGGAAAGAATCGAGAAACGTCGCCTCGGCGTCAGGCTCAAGGCTACCGTCGGCGAGCGTCAGAAAGGCCTTTGCCTTGATCCGACGATCGCGCTGCAACATCTTGAGAAGAAACTCAAAATCCCAGCGCGGTTCCCTTTCCACGACGAGAACGTTTATCTTGTCGTCAACGACATGATGCACGGCTACTGCCGTGTTATTGTCTTGAACGGCCTCTTCGGAAAGCGGCACGACGGTCGCCTCTAGCTGCACGTCGCCCGCTTCCTGCGGTTCGTAACCAACTGTAAGATCGAGATCGCCATCAGCCCGATACTGGACCGGTTGCTCGTCCACCAGCTTGCCGTTTTCCTTTAATTGCACGGTGGTTTTTTTGCCTGCCATGCCCTGTGCATGGGCATGTACGGTAAAATTAACTCGCTCTTTCAGGTTGGAGTTCGTCGGCCCGCTCAAGTCCTTCACGACAACGTCTTTAGGCGAAGTGATTCCAACTCCATAAATGAAAAGTGGCACGTGGTCCTCGTGCGCAATCCGGGCGGCCTCGATCGGAGAAGTGCCTGAATTATTGCCACCATCCGTAATGAGTAAAATACCCGCGATGGGCTGACCGCGCTGTTCGTTGAGAAGATCGATCAGAGCATCGCCGATGGCGGTAAGGTTTTCGTCGTATGACCGGTTGTGAAAGAAGGCCGCGCTGTCAGCCGCCGTGAGCTTCGATCCAGAGGACGGCTCAAGCTTTCCGATTTCGCGTAATTTTCGTCCGAACCCGTAAAACATCAGGTCTGATTTTTCCTGAAGTGCGGGCCAAAGATTGAGCTGTGGATTGGCCGCCAACAATTCGAGCAGCGACCTTCGGGGAATTTGGCGAAGATCGTCGACCGACAGGCCCGTGAGTGATTGCTGCACCCCCCCATCAGGACGAACCAACCCCTTGGCCAGTGCCACCCGGTTAACATCCTCCAGTGCCGCGCGCCGGTCGGCAATGCCCATGCTTTGCGAAGAGTCCAGCAAAACCAGCAGCGGACGACGGATGGAATCCTTGAGGCTCACGACCAGAACCGGGCGAACGAGGATGATAATGGCCAGCGCGAACAGAAGGGAGCGCAGCGTTATGAGCGCAATGCGAACAGGCAGAGAAAGACGGGGCGCATAGCGGTGGTAACTCCACGCGATGGCGATGATGCAAATGACCAATAGAAAAAAAGCCCAACCCAGGCTTAAGCCTTCCGACGAAAGCACAAAATCGGCACCGCCTTGAGGCAACTTCGCTCCAGGAGCCAAAAGTGAAATGACGAATTGCAGCATGGCTATTTGGCCTGGCTAAAGAGGTGGGCCATGGCGGTGTCGAGCACGACCAAAGCAAAGAGCGCTATGGCGAGTGGTAGCCAGAATTCGGCGCCGGGAGCTGAACTACTGGAGGCAGCCTTGTCCGCCTTGGGTGTAGTTGCTTCGTCATGGACGATGACGGGCGCCGGATTGAGCAGAGTATCAATCTCGGCTTTGGGTTCCTGCTGCAGATTGGACTCGGCCGGGTCGCCCTGCACGGCAAAAAGCACTTTGGGTGTGGCATCGTCGCCAATAAAGACCCGGTAGACTCCAGCGTTATCCGTATCTCCGTAGCGAATCATACCCGAGTGCTCACCAAACTCGACCTTGCCAATCGGGCGTGGATTTTTTTCGTCAGGACGCTGGATCGAAAAATCACGACCTTCATCATCCGAAGCAACTTCGTAAGCGAAGGAATCACCAGGGTTCAGGTTGAGAGTCTCATCCGATTTGCTCGTCGCGAAAGCAACTACCCGTGCCAGAAGCGGGATGAAGGCCGGATGGATCGGGAGCGTGCCCCAAGCCGTCGTCCCCGTGCTGCCAAAGACGATCACGTGCCCCTTGCCCACCGCCTGCTCGACCGCTGCGGGATCGCCGTTCGCATACTTGATCACCACATGCGCAGGGGAAGGATTGGTTCCGACGGCGGGACGGGGAGTCAGTGGAAAGAATCGGGTAAAGCGAACCGTATTCAAACTGCCAAAATCCGGATTATTCCAAAGGCTCGCAATGGGGTGATCGTAGGGAGCGCTCTGCCAGGTCTCGTATTTCTTATTGGCCGGGGCATCAACCGGAGGATTCAGCGCGGCGGGCAACAAAGGACTAAAATTAGGATCGGTATTATAAAACCCAAGGTCCGTGGCCGGGCCAGGAAAAACGACAAGTGCGCCACCTGCGTTGACGTAGCGATTGAGGTTTTCCGAGCTACGAACGGACAGCTTCGCCACATTGCTCAGAAAAATGATATCATTCTTGCCCAAATCCGCAGCGTCAAGCTCGCTGGGGCGAGCCGAGGAAACTTTGAGATAGTAATCCGGGCGCTTGCTGGGAGCCACCGGCGCGAGCGCTTCCTTCAAAAACAATCCATCCCGATCCGACTCTCCATCCACCACCAGGGCTCGTATTTGCTGAATGACTTGGAGAACCGTTGAGCGCTGGTTGTCGGACAGGAGGCGGTCGGGAGGAATGGTTGCGGTGATACTATGATAACCGGGCTGACGAAACCGCACCGTGAGGCTGACCACTCGTGAGGCGCCCGGCTCGATCTGTTCGATGGTGGTCTGGTCTTGCGGGTTACCATCATCAGCAGCCAATTTTACGGTGATTTTCGTCGCAGTTTTACGCCCCCAGTTAGTAACGGTGATTGAACAGTGAATCGGTTGATTGACCGCAGCCACCTTGCCGACCATGTCGAGCGCGGAGACTGCGAGGTTGTCTTCCCCGCTATTGCCGAGCACCGACGCCTGAATCGAAAACTTATCCTTATTGTCCTCCTGAAGCTGGAGAATTTTAGACAAATTACCCCAAGCCGGAATTTGACTATCCGTGAAAATAATGATTTTGCATTCTCCTCTGCCCGATGCCTTAAGGACATCCGCTGCAACTCGGATTCCCGTGTAAAGATCAGTGCCCGCATCACTCAAGGTGGCAAGATCCAGTTGCCGATGAAGAAGGGAGATGTCCGCTGTCGGCTTGGCGACCAACGCCCTCGTATGATTGGAAACCAGGTAAAGCGCCGCCGTCGAACCCGGCAAGAGCTTGGACAATGTTTCAGTTGCCCTCTCCTTGCCGAGATCGAAGCGAGAACGAATACTGTCTGTCTGCCCCATGCTGGCCGAGTTATCAAGGAGAATGACCGTCGTGGATGGCACAGTCCTTGGCCCCAGGCCGAGGGAACTGATCAGCCAGGCCGGGCGGGCAAAAAGCAGAACCAACAGCGCGACGATGAGACAGCGAACGATGAGCAGCAAGAGATCTTCAACTTGCAGGCGGCGGCTGTTTTTCTTCATGCTGGCGAGGAGAAATCGTGTCGCGGCCCAACGGAATTCGCGCACGCGGGGGCGGCTCAGCAGGTGGATTGCGATGGGTAATGCCACCGCTAAAATCCCAAAAAGCATCGCAGGGTTAAGAAATGTCATCGGGCAGAAACTTTGTGGCGAAAGACAAGATAACCGCTCAAGACTTCCGCCAGGGGCTGGCTGGTGTTGGCGAGCACATAATGACTACCCGTGGTATCGCATGCCTGGCGCATCCGGAGCTTCATGGCATCTATTTCCGCCAAATAGGTTTTACGAATGTCGGCAGGGCAAAGCTCAACCGTGGGTGAGCCCTCCAGCCCGATGAAGCGAACCTGGCCATCAAATACAAATTCGATTTCAGCCTGATCTAAAATATGAAAGACGATGACCTCGTGACCCGAGAACCGGAGCTGGCGCAGGCCTTTGATAAATCCCGCTTCATCGTCGAAGAGATCGCTCATCACAACCACGAGGCCACGCGCACGCGCCACCCGGGCAATATCCTCCATGGCTACCCCAAGATCGGTTTTTTCGCTCGCCTCAAAAGCGGCAAGACGATCCATGATGTGATGAATCTTGCCGAGGCTGTCAGTTCGGACTACATGCTCACGGGTTGTCGTATCGAACAGGCTCACCGAAACGGCATCGCGTTGCAACAGGACGAGGTAAGCCAGGCACGCCGCCAGCGCCTTGGCGTAATGAAGCTTCGTGACTCTGCCTGAGCCGTACGTCATCGATTCACTGCCATCCACGAGCAGATGCATGACCAGATTGGTATCCTGCTCATACTGCTTGATGTAATATCGGTCGGTGCGCCCCAGGACTTTCCAATCGAGGTGCCGGGGGTCATCTCCCACCGTGTATTCGCGGTGCTGCGCAAACTCGATAGCGAATCCCCGATAAGGCGAGCGATGCTCACCGACGCGGTAACCCTCTACCACGGTTCGCGCCAAGATTCCCAGGTTCTCTCCGCGCGCGATCGCGTCCGGGTCAAGATAGGACTGTTTTGAATCCGGAGCAGACATGTTCTTCTTTAATCGAGCGCCTCATTCTGCGGAGTCTCCTGCAGGATATGACGCACCACATCGTCCGTCGTGATCCCCTCACTCTGCGCGGAGAAATTGACGGCGATACGGTGCCGCATGACGGAAAGTGCGACGGCATTAACGTTGGCGGCACTGACAAACGCCTGCCCGTTAATCATGGCATGAGCCTTGGCCGCCATTATCAGCCCTAGACTGGCCCGGGGCCCGGCACCAAAGCCAAGGTACTTTTTACAATAGGGCAGCGCTTGCAACTCCTTCGGGCGCGTTGAGCCCACAATTTTCTGGGCATACCGGTAGACGTGTTCGCTAACCGGGATGAGTTTGACAGCCTCCTGGATGTAAATAATCTCGTCACCATTCAGCACAGGCTGCGGCACCTCGGGCGTCAGGCCAGTGCCCATGCGCATGACTTGCAGTTCATCCTCGATAGACGGATAACCGACGTTGATGAGAAACATGAAGCGGTCCAGTTGTGCTTCCGGCAGCGGATATGTCCCTTCCTGCTCAAGCGGATTTTGCGTTGCGAGGACAAAGAATGGCGTTGGCAACTTGTGAGTCGTCCCGCCCACGGTCACGCGCCTCTCCTGCATGGCCTCGAGCATTGCCGCCTGAGTCTTGGGTGGGGTGCGGTTGATCTCATCCGCTAGGACGATGTTGGCAAAAAGCGGGCCAGGCATGAACTTGAAGAGCTTTTCCCCACTGGCGGGATCTTGATAGATGACCTCGGTTCCAGTAATGTCACTTGGCATCAAATCGGGGGTAAACTGGATGCGCTTGAAGGACATCTGCAACGTCTGCGCAAGTGTGGAAATCATCAGTGTCTTGGCGAGACCAGGCACTCCAACCAGCAGCGCATGCGAGCGCGTAAAGATGGCGATAAGAATCTCCTCGATGACGCTACTCTGGCCGATCACGACCTTTCCCACTTCGGCTTGAATCAAACTATAGGCCTTCCGACTGAACTCGATCGCCTCAATATGACTGGGGGCATTTTCGTTGCCGTCTTCAGGGGTAGTATTCGGTGATAGAGCGATCATAGGATTTTTTAGAGATGTGAGATTTAATTATTGATGGCATTTCCAAATCGGCCCGTTTTTTTGAAAAGTAGCCGCGTACTTGGGATCGCCCGGAGGGGTGTCGTAGGGGGCTAACTGAAAAACCGGGAGAATAAGATGCCCCTGGCTGTCGGTATTGTAGTACTCTCCCTTTTTTTGTATCATCACCTCGCAGTGAAAACCGTAGCCTGGATTGTCACCAAAAATGATGTCCAAATCGATCGGATGGTCTGGGTCGGCATCAAACCAATCCCCACTGCGCAATTTCTCGGAGGAGACCGTCATGCCATCGGGCTCACTTGACTTCCAAGTCGTCAAAGTCAACGGCACGTCAATTCGATTGTTCACCAACTCCGTCTTGCCATTGACAGCAATGGCCATGACATCGTCCCCCGCCCCGACAAAACGATATGTCCCCGCTTCTGGCGGCGACACTTGCCCCTTGTAATGAATCAGCCACCGCGTCGGCTTGGCGGCTTTTTCCACATGAAAGGTCGTTGGGGCATTATCCGCATTCATCGGCGGAATGAAGACCTGGGTAGTGAACATGGATCGACTCACTCGGTAATAGTGATTGAGCACATTTTCATCCCAGCCCTGGCTGAGGAATTGATCGATCACCTTGGCGTATAAATCGTGATCGACATTCGTCGGCTTTCGATCATCGGTCTGCTTCAAGTCATAAAAAATACCGATCAGGGCACTTTCGCTTTTACCATATGTATCCGTCGCCGGGGCGGCCAGAAGTAAAGGTGCAAGAACCGCTACCATAACTAGGCTGACCGTGCCGATAAATAATGCTTTGGAGAAATGGAATCGAGCGGTGAAAGTCACGAATTAGGTATTCTTTGTCGGCGGAAAAAAGCCCACGTTAAGCATTATTGACAGCAACCCAATAGACGCTTTGCGTTTTTCCTATCGTCATCTAGCAACTTACCTTAACCCAAACGATTATCGCGTGCGAATCCATATTTGATTTGAAATCAGACATAAGATGCCAGGGCAGGCAACCAAGTTGCCCTAGATCTTCAACCGCGATGGAAAGAAACCCGTTACTGGCTGGCGTGAAATAACCGGATATTAGCTTTTTGCAAATCCAACTCCACTTTGTCGGCCACGTCCTTGGGCGCGGGAACTGTGCCTGGTGCAGGCGGAGAAATCACCACAATCCGTCCGAAATGCCACGCGGTCTTCGGAAGGTCGGCCAGTGCGGCGAGGAGTTTATCGAAGGAAACCGGGACTTTGGAATCATTAATAAGGGCTCCCCTTTCCGTCAACACAACGGATGGCGAGCCGGAAACTTGGTCCATGGTGATAACCAACGGGGCATTGGGAATCGCGGCGAGCTTCTGCTGGATATCGGGATCAACATCGGCGCAAAGATGGAAGCTTCCTAAAGTTAAGAGAAGAGCGACAGCAGTAGCCGTAGTCAGATTGTTCATTATATATAATTTTGATGTTTTTTGATAAATTCACCGTAATCTGTTCACAGAAAATATCAACTGAAACTCCTTAACCCGGTGTTTACCTATACTATACTCCCAAGCTATCGAATATCTCGAATTGAGCGTCCATCTCTGCGTCAAAAGTCTTACAACGGCTCCAGTCGAGTAAGTGGGCCTTCGGTGAAGTGCAGCCCTTGCCCACGGTGAGATTGGACATCTGTAGCTTGTTGCGGGTCGCTTCGGTCAGGCACGGCACTTCGATTTCGAGCACTCCCTTGGCTTGCAGCCGTTCTTGGGTCTTCGATGCATTTTCGTCCGGCATCAACCGGGGCAAGTCGGCCCGGTGATGGCTAAGGAAGAAATCCACCGCTTCGCGCAGAGTGACTCTTCCAAGCCAGGTGAGTGCGTGGGTAGGGTCCTCCACCGCCACATGCAAGGCATACCCCGAGGCCAGCACCTTCTTTGCGGCCACAAGGATTTCGAGTTCCGGCGTGTTCAGATTGTCAACTGCCTTCGAATCCTCGACCAAGGTGCCAAGGACCCGTTTGGTTGTCCGCTTTCCATTCGCCTTGTCCGAAAGTTGCGCTGAACGCGCCTTCCTCCCGAATAGTAAATACGTCCCGTTATCAAGCATCAGCCGCTCACCTAAGAAATTATTATTTCAGCGTTTTTGCATCGTCATAGATCGCCACTACAGGCCGAGCAGATTCCATCTCCGAATATTCCGCTGCTGGCTGCGGGGTTCTTAATTCCTGTGACCGTTGCGACGGCTACCGAAGGCTGGGTATTGCCCTCCCTCGACAATCTCCTCAGCCTCGTTAAAATGTACTCTTGAACCAGTCCTCCCTTCCCATTATCTCCCTGCGCGGCGAACTCGCCCGCGTTCTGCGCGAGCAAAACCGAGTTGTCATCCAGGCCCCGACCGGCTCAGGTAAATCAACGCAAATTCCGCAATACCTTCTCGATGACGGCCTCGCGGGCACGGGGCGCATTGTGGTTCTTCAGCCGCGCCGACTGGCCGCGCGGTTGCTGGCTAAACGGGTTGCCGAGGAACGCCAAGTTCAACTTGGCGGTGAAGTCGGGTTCCAGTATCGCCTCGAAAATGTTTCCTCGCGGGACACTCGCATTCTCTACGTCACGGAGGGCATTCTCCTGCGCCAGATGCAGGAGAATGCGACGCTTCCCGGCATCACCGTGCTGGTCTTTGATGAATTCCACGAGCGCCATCTGGAAGGCGATCTGGCCCTGGCCCGCGCCCGCCAAATTCAGCAGAGCTCTCGGCCCGATCTCAAGATCATCGTCATGTCGGCCACGCTCGAAACCAGTCTGCTGGCCGACTATCTCAAGCCGGTCGAGGTTCTCGAATCGCCCGGAAAAATGTTTCCGGTCACAATCGAATATCTCCCCAAGCCGAGCGAGGCTCCGGCGTGGGACTTGGCCGGCGATGCGTGTGAGCGGCTGATCAATTCCGGCCAGCATTCGGAGGGGGATATCCTCATCTTCATGCCCGGTGCGTACGAAATCCAACGCACGATCAACGTGGTGCGCGAGGCCCTCGGGGTACGCGATTTTGTTTTCCATGCCCTGCATGGGGAACTGCCGCCCGCTGAGCAGGACGCCGCCGTCTCGCCCAGCGCCAAGCGCAAGGTCATCGTCTCGACCAACGTGGCGGAAACCTCGCTGACCATCGACGGTGTCCGCGTGGTCATCGACAGCGGCCTTGCCCGCGTGGCCCGGTTTGATCCCCATCGCGGGATCAACACGCTATTGATCGAGAAGATCAGTCGCGCCTCGGCGCAGCAACGGTTGGGTCGCGCGGGACGAACCGCGCCCGGGCATGGCGTCCGGCTCTGGACGGCGCAGGAGCACGATCAACGACCGGCCCAGACCTTGCCGGAAATCCGGCGTCTCGAACTCAGTGGCGCGTTCCTGACGCTGAAGGCCAGCGGCATTGATGACCTGGAAAATTTTCCCTGGGTGGAAGCACCCGAGCCGAAATCGTTCGCGCGGGCCGTTCAGCTTTTGCACGATCTCGGTGCGCTCGATCACAACCAGAAACTGACGCCCATCGGACGGCGTATGGCCTCTTTTCCCACGCATCCCCGCTATGCGCGCATGCTGCTCGCGGCGCATGAGCTCGGCTGTGTCCGCGCGGCGGCGCTGATTGCGGCCCTTTCGCAAAGCCGCAACATTCTGCTGAGAAGCGAAGGCAAGCGGATGGACGAAACGCGCGAGGACATCCTGGGCGGGGAGGGGGATTCCGATCTCTTCACGCTGATGCGCGCCTGGCGTTTCGCGCAGGGGAGGCAGTTCGATATGCAACGGTGCCGTCCGCTTGGGATTCATGCGGGCTCAGCGCGGGAGGTCGCCGGGACGCTGGAGCAATTGCTCCGCCTCTCGGAACGGGCCGGCCTGGATGTCTCCGACAAGCCCGCTTCGACAGAGGCGATCCAGCGCTGCATTCTCGTTGGCTTCTCGGATCAACTCGCGCGGCGGGTGGATCAAGGCACGCTCCGCTGTCGCCTCATCCATCAACGCACGGGCGAACTGGCCCGCGACAGCATCATCCGCAAGAGTGATCTCTTCGTGGCCGGCGAAATCCGGGAAGTTGAATCGCGCGATGAACTCCGGGTTATTCTCAGCCAGGCGACTGCGGTGGAGGAATCGTGGCTGCGCGATGCCTTCCCGGATGATTTTTCCGAAGGGACGCAGACGCTGTTCGATCCCAACCTGCGCCGGGTCATGACGCGCCGCACGCGACTGTTCCGCGATCTTGTCCTCGATTTCACCGAGCAGGATTGCACCGACCCCGAGGCTGCCGCGCGCTTGCTCGCGGAGGAAGTTCTCTCCAGGCGTTGTCCGCTCAAGAACTGGGATGATGCGGTCGAGCAATGGTTCGTCCGGCTGGCCTGTCTGCGGAAGTGGATGTCGGAACTCGACCTGCCCGCGGCTGATGATGAGGCGAAACGGTTTATCGTCAGCCAGATTTGTCACGGCGCCTTCACTTACAAGGCGATCAAGGATGCGGAAGTGTTTCCGGTCTTGCGCGAGTGGATTACTTCGCAGGGCCAGCGCTGGCTGGATCAGTTTGCGCCGGAGCGGCTGGAGTTGCCGGGCGGACGCAAGGCCAAGGTCATCTACACGCTCGACAGCGCACCGATGACGGCAGCGCGCATTCAGGATTTATACGGCGTCACCAGCCTCACCGTCGCCAAGGGCCGACAGCCGGTGACGATCCAGATTCTCGCGCCCAACCAGAGACCGGTGCAGATTACGACCGATCTCGCGAATTTCTGGAAGGAGAGCTATCCCAAGATCAAGCAGGAGCTCTCCCGGAAGTATCCGAAGCATGAGTGGCGATAATGAGCGCAACGCGTTGAGTTCATTGCAGTGGTAGCCGCCGCTGTCCCTAGCGGCGGTGGTCGCCTCGCACCCAAGTTACACTTGGGTGCGCTTCTTGCTTCCCGCGAAATTGTATTTCGCGCTAATGGGCACGGCCTTGCGGGCTCAGATCGGCAATGAAATTGCCTCCACAAATGCGTTCCCAAGTGCAATTTGGGAACGAGGGATACAATTAAACCAACACCGGCTCCGCATAGTAAGTGAACCCGGTCGATTCAGTTAGGCGGACGGGTAGGATTTCGCCGCGCCAGCGTTCATTGGCTTCGATAAGGACGAGGCGGTTGGTGCGGGTGCGGCCCTGGAACCGCTTCGGGTTCGTGCGGCTTTCGCCTTCGACGAGAATTTCATCTTCACGACCGAGCAGGCCCTTGACGCGTTTCTCGGCGATTTCATCGAGAATAGTGAGCAGCACTTGATTCCGCTCCATCTTCACTTCCTCGCTCAACTGGCCTTCCATGGTCGCGGCGGGCGTATCACGGCGAGGGGAGTAGCGGAAGACAAAGGCATTATCAAAGGCGACTTCACGCACCAGGTCGCAGGTCTGGCGAAAATCGTCTTCTGTCTCGCCGGGAAACCCGACAATGATGTCCGTGGTAAAGGCGATCTCCGGTCGCGCCGCGCGGAGCTTTTCGATCAGGCGCAGATAACCGGCCCCGGTATACGCGCGATGCATGGCCTTGAGGATGCGGTCGCTGCCCGATTGCAAGGGCATGTGGACATGCTCGCAAAGATTGGGTAATTCGCGGAAGCAAGTGACGATGTCGTCCTTGAAACCAATCGGATGCGGCGAGGTGAAGCGGACCCGCTGCAGTCCGGGAACCGCGCTCACCGCCCGCAGCAATTGCGCGAAGGGTGAGCGGCCATCAACGGCGGGAAACTCGTGCCGCCCGTAGAGATTCACGATCTGGCCGAGGAGCGTCACTTCCTTCACGCCTTGCTGGACGAGCGATTCCACCTCAGCCACGATCTCCGCAATGGGTCGTGACCGCTCCGCTCCCCGTGTGCTCGGGACAATGCAGAAGGTACAGTGCATGTTACAGCCCTGCATGATCGAGACGAAGGCGGTGACCTGGTTGGGCGCGAGTAGATGATCCCGGATCGTATTCTGGGAGCCGGTTTCCTCGGCGATATCGACGATGCGTCCGGTCTTTACGCCGGGGATTTCGTTGCGTTGCCGGAAGAGATCGTCCAGGTAACGGCCCGTCTCGTGAAATTTCTGTGTGCCGATGACCAGGTCGACATCGGGCAGTTCGTCCGCGATGGAAGCTCCCCGGCTTTGGGCCATGCAGCCGAGGAAGCCAATGATCTTGTGTTGGTGCTTATTTTTCCGGCCCCCCAGGGTCTCCATTTTGCCGATGGCTTTTTGCTCGGCCATGTCGCGGACAGAGCAGGTATTGAGGAGAACGACATCGGCCCCTTCCTCGCGATCCACGAGGTCATATCCCCGGCTGGCCAGGTCGCGCGCGACCTGTTCGGAATCGCGGACATTCATCTGGCAACCATAGGTTTTAATGAAGACGGAGGGCATGGGAGTGTGAGACTAGTCTAGTCCTGACCGGATTTCGAGCTTTTGCACATCAGATGGAAGGTCGATGAGAGGTAAATGATTCCACGAACTGGGTACTCTTTGCCCGTAGATGACCTTGAAATGGTGGTAATATTATAAGATTTTGGCTATTAGGCGCAGTTTACCCTTGGCAAAAAGGAATTATAGGTGAACTTTTGATCCGTGGCATGTTTATTGCATGAATTTGTTTACGATCTTTAATTTAGCTTCAATTTCGGCCATTCTCCAGAGTGCAGCCCATCGGGTTAGCATGTCGGGCAATGTTTAAACTGTATGACTTTCAGACAGAATCCAGAAACTGCATGGTGGTTCCCACGTTTCCGTGGTTGCGATCACATGTATGCCAGACCCGATTTTTCGGGTCATGGCGGGAAAGCCGGCCAGCGGCCGGTTAAGCCATGCGCTTCGGATTCTTTTAGGAAAGGAGGTGACTGGAATGAATAACGTGACAAAGTCGGTCATTACTTACGATACGCAACGAGCACGACGACTTAGACGCCCCGTTCATTGCCGTGGCCAAACCTTGGTGGAATATGCGTTGATTCTCGCGTTTGTTTCCATCGTAGCGGTTGGGGTCTTGATCAATCTGCAGACATCCGTGACCAAAATCTATACGAGCATCAATAATAACTTGATCGTGAGCGCAGCCACGCATTGATCCAAGCAGCAGTTTGACACGAAGTGAAGTAGAGCTGTGCCCTTATCGCGTCCCCCGCTGGGAGGGGGGACGCGATGGAAGTTTCTCTGTTAATTCGCGGTGACACTGGCCTGTCCTCCGTCCTAACGTGTTCCCGATGTTTACCCCCGTCCCCAAGTCCATTTGGTGGTTGCCGACGGTCGGTTTCTTTCTCTTCGTGGCGATGGAGCTCTGGATGTTTTATAAGCCTGAACTCCATTTTGAGGATCCCGGCGTCGGTCGGCATTTGCGAACTGCGGAATTCATTCTGGAGACCGGCCAGATTCCGCGTACCGATCCCTTGAGCTACACCCATGGGGGCGAACCCTGGTTTGATTTCGAGTGGGCTTTTGAAGCAACGGTGGGTGAGCTTTATCGCGCGGGAGGATTGGCGCTGGTTTGTGCTTTTTGTTACGCGCTTTTCGCCACGACCGTCCTCGGGCTCTATCGCACCCTGCTGCAGTCGGGGCTATCGCTGGTCGTCGTCCTTTTGGCGACAGGGCTTGCTTTCCTGATTCTGCAAATCCATTTCTCGGTTCGGCCCGTCCTTTTTACCTACCTTTTCATGGCATTG
>CAIPBM010000048.1 GCA_903863295.1 uncultured Verrucomicrobiota bacterium
GTTGTGCAATTCGCGCAGGGAAATCGTCTTCATGTGTCACATGTTACACATTTTTCAGGGCGAGACAATCGTTTATCCTTGCGGTGATCGATAAGCCGAAGGCTTTACAGCACCGTAGCCGGTGGTTAAGCCCGCGACAGTGGGCGAAACCACCGGAAAATATTCTTTAACGTCAGCACCCCGGCAAGGGTGCCACCTAAGTACGACCCCTGCCGGGGTCGAGTTCCAAGGTAATGGAGAACCGGTGGTGTCGCTGCGCTCAACCACCGGCTAGGGTGGTGCAAAGCCTTCGGCTTTGTCGAGCCAACTGCATCGTTCCGGTTGAGATCCTCAAAGAACATCGCCTATCACCGGAGGCTGATCCTTCGACAAGCTCAGGATGACAGAATTTCCAACCGAGAGTTTAAAAGTGATTTTATTGCGTATCCTGCTCCGCGTCCTGCTGCGTGGTTCTCGTCTCCGTGAACGTGGTGGGATTGGCCCCGCGCGAGCGGTAGACAAACTTGTCTGGCGTGAGCGAAATGATGTCATAGCTGAAGCCATCCGAGTAATAGACACCGTTCTTGATATCCCAAGCGGCCGTAGTCGAACCTCCCCACATCGTGTAGCAGAAGCCATCGGTCGAGTAGCAGTAGGCGTGACGGGAACTCTTCCAGTACCCGATCAGCTTTTTCTTTAAATTAAAGTCGCCGACATTGTCAGCCGAGAGCGTGGAAGGATCGCCGACAACCGGTTTATTGATCTCACCGGTGGAGGTGTGAACCTTCGGCTGCGGCGTCGCACCCCAACCGCCTCCGGGAGAGGAATTCGGCACAGGCCCCGTGGGCTGGCTCGCGTTGGCCGGAGCTGCTGGCGCAGAACCCTGCGGCTCCGCCTGGGTCTGCGGGGCTGGGGACGAGGCAACGCCGTCGAGTCGTCCGTTATTCGCCGTGATCCGGTTGGCCAGGTCGTTCAGCAACTGGTCATTCTCCGCCTTGGCATCGGCTTCCACCTGGTTGCGCTGTTGGTGAAGCGCCTTCACCTGGGCACGCCAGTTATCGAGATTCTCCGCATTCTGCGCCGCGACGGCACGCTGGTATTTCTTCTTGTCGTTGTCCTTGGAAACCGTGTCGTAAATTACCCCACTCAATAATCCCACGCCCGCGCCGATACCCGCGCCCATCCCGGCATTACCCGCGATCGCCCCAAAGAGCGCCCCACCTGCCGCGCCACCAGCGGCTCCACCCCCGATGCGCTCGGCCGATTTGGTCGGCTCACCGCTCCCATCGCCGCCCCACTTGCTGGAGATCGTTTGGGGCTTCGGCGGATCGGCCGGAATCTGCGCCATGTGCGCCTGGTAATCGGTCTGAACCTGATTATGGATTTGCTGAAGAGCGGCCTGAAGCCCGGCAATGGTCGACTGCGTCTCGGCCTGAAATTGGCTGAGCTGGTCCGGACTGAAGACATTGCCCTCGTAGGGCAGCCGGTCGGTCGTCACGTCATGATTGGCCACGTCGACGTGCACCTTCCAAGTGAAGTTCAGTTTCTCTCCGGCGTTGGCCGCCACCATTGCGTTTTGCGTATCCCAGAGATAACCGGCAGGCTGTCCCTGGTTCAGGACCACCAGTGGGGCGTATCGCGCCAGCTGCGGATCGGTGGGATGCCACGGGATCGATTGGAGCCGGAAGAGCTGGCCGGGGACTTCGGCATGCACCTGATAGGTGATGGTCACGCTGCCGTCGCTCTCTGCGTAGTGAATCGGATCGATCTCGTTGACCTTCAGCCCCTGCTTGGTGAGGTAGGCCTCGACGCCTTCGGGCTTGGGCAGGTTGAAGGTCTTGGCCCACCAGCTAATGTCGGGATTTTCGGGCGCCGCATCGGTCGGGACGCGCTTCGCCACATCGGTGCCCGATTCCCAGGCATCGACATTTTGGACGAGTTCCTTTTGCTTCTTCTTCTCCGGGGAGGACGTCAGCGCTCCGGCGCCGAAGTAGACGCCCGCGCCGATCCCCGCCAGGACGAGGATTGCCGCGAAGGCCCCCAGGAACATGCCGAGAAAGCCGGGCCCACCCTTAGGCTGATTGGGCGCCGAACCCAACGAGCTGCCGTTGGTCGAGGAACCATTCTTATAGCGAGTTGAAGGCAGGGAAGCCGGCGTATTTGGATCGGGCATGAGAACCTTTCGTGCAGGATAAAGTTTCAAGATTAAATTGAGGGGGATTCAGTTCATGTCAAGGCGGCAGGGAAAGTCATGCCGGGGGGGGAATCATCTGGTCAATTATCTTAACTCGCAAATACCAAGAGCACTGCCGTCTGAAGCTTCTCGTTCCCAAGTTTAACTTGGGAGCGCTTCCTGTTCCCCGCGAAATTTCATTTCGCGCTAACTAGTGCGGCTGAGCAGGTGCAGATCGGCAATTAAATTGCCTCAGCAAGGGCGTTCCCAAGTGAAACTTGGGAACGAGGGGAATTTTCAGGCTCGCCTTCGCTCAGGATGACGGATGATTGGGTGGAAATTTAGCTGGGAAAGACAAATTTATATATCCACGCATCCAGATATGTTCATATTTTTCTTGCGCCTACTCGCCTCCTGCCGCTATTTTAAGGCCCATGTCCAAATCCTACATTTTCTCGTCTGAGTCCGTCACTGAGGGGCACCCCGATAAGGTTGCCGATACGATTTCCGATGCCGTGCTCGACGCCTGTCTGACCCAGGACAAGAACAGCCGCGTGGCGTGCGAGACGCTGGTGAAATCGAACCTCGTCGTCGTGGCGGGTGAGATCACGACCAAGGCCGATTTCGATTACAACAAGGTGGTTCGCGCGGCGATCGAGGAGATCGGTTACACGGAGCCGGGTGAGTCGTTCAACGCCAAGGGCGTCCATATCATGAACGCGCTGACGGCGCAGAGCCCCGACATCGCGCAGGGTGTCGATGACAAGGAAGCCGAAGGCAAAGGCCACGCCGAGCAGGGCGCCGGCGACCAAGGGTTGATGTTCGGTTTTGCCGTGAATGAGACCCCGCACTTGATGCCCGCCCCCATTTATTACGCCCACGCGCTGGGCCAGCGCCTGACCAAGCTGCGCAAGAACAAGAAGGTTTCCTGGCTGCGTCCCGACTGCAAAACGCAGGTCTCGCTTCAGTACAACGGCACCAAGGTCGAGCGCATCGACGCGGTCGTCGTCTCCACGCAGCACCGCGACACGGTCAGCCACAAGGAGATTTACGATTTCATCGTCGAGAACGTGATCAAGGACGTCTTGCCGAAGGAACTCCTCGATGCGAAGACCCGCTACCTGGTCAATCCCACGGGCCGCTTCGTCATCGGCGGACCTGAAGGCGATTCCGGTCTCACGGGCCGCAAGATCATCGTCGATACCTACGGCGGCATGGGCCGTCACGGCGGCGGCGCGTTCTCCGGCAAAGACCCGAGCAAGGTCGACCGTAGTGCGGCTTACATGGGCCGGTACGTGGCGAAGAATGTCGTCGCGGCGGGTCTCGCGGATCGTTGCGAAATCCAGTTCGCCTACGCCATCGGTTATCCCGAGCCGGTCTCGGTTCATATCGATACCTTCGGCACCGGCAAAGTCGACGACGACAAGATCGCCGACGCCGTGAAGCAGGTCTTCAGCTTCAAGCCCGCGAACATCGTCAAGCAGCTCAACCTCCTCCGCCCCATCTACAGCAAGACCACCAACTACGGTCACTTCGGCCGCACGGATGATCTCGACGCGCTGACATGGGAGAAGACGGATAAGGCGGCGGATTTGAAGAAGGCGGCTGGGGTTTAATTTCCAAGCCGACTTCTATAAACATGGAAACGACAACCAAAGCCACAGTTCGAAATCAGGGCGCGTGTATCTTCCGCATACTTTTCGGATTGTTTATCCTTGGACTCGGAATCCATCGCTACTGGCAATATGGGGGGCCTTCGGATGTCGCCCTTTTCACGATTGGCATAGGAGTAATTTCTATAGCCTATGGTGCTTACGGGTTTCTCTTGGGAAACAAAGTTGAAGTGGTGACGCCAACCTCGACTGGGACATCGACCGAACGTTTGGCTGAAATCGTTAAAATGAAGGATACGGGTCTTATTTCCCAACAGGAATTTGAATCCAAACGGCAGGAGATTTTGAAAGACCTTTAAATTTACGAACAAACCATCCGTCATCCTGAGCTTGTCGAAGGATCAGCCGCAGGTGACTCGGCAGTCTCCAGAGAACTTCGAACATCAACGGAAGCTGATCCTTCGACAAGCTCAGGATGACGGAATTAAAAAACAACACGCCATGATGCATGAAGGACTTTTTCGTCTACATCCTCTCCAACAGCGCGGCGACCCTCTACATCGGCTTCACTGGTAACCTTGATCAACGCATTTTCGACCATGATACCAACCGCGATCCCACAAGTTTCGTCAGCCGCTACAATCTTCACCGCCTCATCTTCGTCGAAACCTACCCAACCGCAGCCGAAGGCATCGCCCGCGAGAAGCAACTCAAAGGCTGGTCCCGAGCCAAGAAACTTAAACTCATCCGTGAACAAAATCCCGACTTTCGCGACCTCTCCCTTGATTATGGGCTCTGTCCTCCCGCGAACGTCTCCGGGAGCTGATCCTTCGACATGCTGAGGATGACGAAAAAGGAAACCATGAACCGCCCTATCACCGTACTCGGCGCTGGACGCACCTCGAAATCCCCCGGGACTGCGAAGTTCGAGACAGCCTATGCGTTGATTCCGCTGGTCATCGCGTTACCGGTGGTCGGTTACTTCCTGGCTGCCGTCAACCATCTCAACATTGACCAGTTTGCCCCGCTGCTCTTCGTCATCAGCGGTCTCGGCATGACGGCTGTTTTCTATCTCGCCTCCGAAGCGCAAAAAGCCGCCCGCCAGGCGGAAAAGCTCAAGGCCCAGGATGATAAAATCCGTAGAGATCATCATCCGGTCAATCTGGTTACTCCTGTCCAAAAAAATTCCCCCGTTCCGTCAAAACTTTAAAAACAAAAACCAAAGAAAGAACCCAACCCATGAGCAACGACTACAAAGTAAAAGACATCTCCCTGGCCGCCTTTGGCCGCAAGGAAATCACCATCGCCGAACATGAAATGCCCGGTCTCATGGCATTGCGCGCCGAGTACAAGGGCAAGTTCCCCCTCAAGGGCGCGAAGATCGCGGGCTGCCTCCACATGACCATCCAGACCGCCGTGTTGATCGAGACACTGGTCGATCTCGGCGCGGAAGTACGCTGGTCTTCCTGCAACATCTTCTCCACACAGGATCACGCCGCCGCAGCCATCGCGGCCGCTGGCATCGGTGTGTTCGCCTGGAAAGGCATGAACGCCGAGGAATTCGACTGGTGTATCGAGCAGACGCTCCGCTGGCCCGACGGCTCCCAGCTCAACATGATCCTTGATGACGGTGGCGACCTGACCAACATGGTTCACGACAAGTATCCCGCGCTCATCGCCGGAATCCACGGTCTCTCCGAGGAAACGACGACCGGCGTGCACCGCCTTTATGAGCGCGTCAAGAAGGGCACGCTTAAGATGCCCGCGTTCAACGTCAACGACTCGTGCACCAAGAGCAAGTTCGACAATCTCTACGGTTGCCGCGAATCGTTCCTCGATGCCGTGAAGCGCGCGACGGATGTCATGATCGCCGGCAAGGTTGTCGTCGTCGCCGGTTACGGTGATGTCGGCAAGGGTTGCGTGCAGGCCGCCAAGGGCCTCGGCGCTCGCGTCATCGTGACGGAAATCGATCCAATCAACGCCCTCCAGGCCGCGATGGAAGGTTATCAGGTCACGACCATGGATGAAGCCGCCAGCTTTGGTGACATCTTTGTCACCACGACCGGCAACGTCGACGTCATCACCCGCGCCCACATGGACAAGATGAAGACCCAGGCCATTGTCTGTAATATCGGCCACTTCGATTCCGAAGTCGAAGTCGGTTCCCTCTACAACGACAAGACCCTGAAGAAGGTTGAAATCAAGCCGCAGGTCGATCAGTTCACCTGGCCAAATGGCAAGGTGCTCACGGTGCTGGCCGAAGGCCGTCTCGTGAATCTCGGTTGCGCGACGGGTCACCCCAGCTTCGTGATGTCCGCTTCGTTCACCAACCAGACGATTGCCCAGATTGAACTCTGGAGCACCCGTGGCCAGAACAAGTACAAGAATGAAGTCTACGTTCTGCCCAAGTCGCTCGACGAAAAGGTCGCGCGTCTCCACCTCGACCAGCTCGGCGTGAAGCTGACCAAGCTGACCCCGAAGCAGGCAGAGTATCTCGGCATTTCCGTTGATGGGCCGTACAAGGCTGAGAATTACCGTTACTAAAAATCAAGGTATAGACGACCTCCCAGTCGTCCTTCCAAACAAAAGCCCCGGATGCGAAAGTGTCCGGGGCTTTTTGTTGGCGTGGAGAATCAAACAATTACGCCACGACAAAGGCGATCTTGACCGTGGTTCCGACAGAAATTTCGCTCTCGATTAAAAAGGTCGCCCCGGCCCGGGCGGCTAATTTTTGAACCAACGCGAGCCCCAGACCCAGGCCCTGTTGCTCCTGTTTCTTGCGGTCGAATTGCTGGAAAAGGCCCACCTGCTTGATCTCTTCCAGGGTCATTCCGCGTCCTGCATCCGACACGGTGAACACCGCATCTGCGCTCAGGTGCACTTTGATCAGGGTCCCCTTGCGGGAGAACTTGCAGGCATTGTCGGCGATCTCTTCCGCCATCAAACTTAAGTCTCCCGCGGTTGAGAGAATCGAGCAAGGTTCCAAGTCGATTTCAAAATCGGCCGCCCGGTCATGACGATTCGCGGAAGCCTGGATGCCCAACTGGATGCTCTCCTGCACATCACGGGGCAAGAGCTCAAAGTTATGCTGGCCGTTCCCATCCGGATTGTTTTGAAAATCGAGAATCGCCAGGTAGTTGCGAAGTGTCCGGTGGAGGCGCAGTCCCGACTGATGGATATCGCGGATGAGTTCCTGCATTTCCTCTGGGGTAAGATTCGGGAAATCAGACTGGAGGATTTCCGCCAGGCCGATGATACCGCCGAGCGGCGTGAACAATTCGTGGGGCAGAGTCGACTGGAGAGAGGAGCGAAGCCGCGACAAGAGTTGATCCTCCACCCGCCAATGAATCTGCGCCCGTTGTAAGCGCGCCTCCACGCAGTGAAGCAAATCGTCGAGGCTGATCGGCTTGACGAGGAAATCGTCCGCTCCCAGTTCCATGCCGCGCCGGGGAGTGACGAGATGCGTTTGTCCGGTCATGAGCACAACCTGCTTGCAGCCGAGCTCCGGATGGAGCCGAATTTCCCTCAGCACATCCTGGCCATCCGTTCCGGGCATGGAGATATCGGACAAGATCAAGTCGGGCAGATGCTCGCGCGCCAACTTCAGCCCCTCATCGCCCGAGGAAGCCTCGATCACCCGATAACCATTTCGGCGCAAGGCCATGCCGAAGACGGACAGAATGCTCTCATCATCATCGAGGAGGAGGATCGTTTTCATGCGCTAAAAATTACCAAAAGGAGCGATCAAACTTCATCCAACGCTTTCTGGAGCAAGGTAAGCATTGCTCCTGTGGTATAGGGCTTGGCGAGAAAATATTTTGCCCCATCGTCAAGGGCTCCCCCCGCGGTATGCAATCCGCTGCTCGCGATAATCTTGAGCTCAGGCTTCATTTCCCGCAACCGGGCGATCATGGTCGGGCCGTCCATGACTGGCATCATCATGTCCGTGACCACGACGGCGATCTTTTCCTGATGCGCCTTGAATAAGTGTAGGGCCTGTGCGCCATTTTCAGCCGTTAAAACCTGGTAGCCAAACTCCTCCAAGATTTGGCGGGTGACGGTCAGGATGGCCGACTCATCTTCCACCAGCAAAATCCATTCGCCGTGACCGCGGGGAAAATAATCCCCCTGCACCTCTTCTTTCTCCGCCTGGGGACCTTGGGTGTGATCCGGGAGATAGATCTTGAAGGTGGTTCCATGACCCAGTTCACTTTCCACGTTAATGAAACCGCCATGGCTCCGGACGATTCCCAGCGTCGTGGAGAGACCGAGCCCGGTCCCTTTCGTCAGGTCCTTGGTCGTAAAGAAGGGATCAAAAATTTTATCGAGATTTTCAGGTGGTATGCCGCATCCGGTATCCGTGACCCCAATGCAAACATAACGACCTGTGCCTCCCTTAAGTTCAGACACTTCGTAAACAGGTTCAAAAGGAGTCGTTTCCACCGAGATGACCAGAAGACCTCCGTTGGGCATGGCATCCCGGGAATTTACGCAAAGATTCAGGAGCACCTGGTTAATCTGGGTTGGGTCGCTCCGGATCAACAGGGCTTCGTCTGCGAGACGAGTCTCCAGCTTGATTCCCTTGGGAAACGTGTTCTGGATGATCGACTCCAGCTCATCGATCACGTCCCTGACCCGGAGAATGCGCGGAGATCCTTCCACTCCCCGGGCAAAGGAAAGCACCTGCTTCACCAGATTGGAACCCCGCTTGGCGCTTCGTTCGATGTCCTCGACCACCCGGCGACTCGGTCCCGCAACGCCAAAATGTTTCAGTAAATCGACGCCCATGATAATCGGAGACAACAGGTTGTTCAGGTCGTGGGCGATCCCACTGGCCAGCGTCCCGATGCTTTCCATCCGCTGGGCCCGGAGCAAATGGATCTCCATTTTCTTTTGTTCCGTGACATCCGTATTGATGCAGAGCACCGATTTGGGATGTCCAAGTCGATCCCGCAATAAACTCCAGCGGCTTTCCACGATGACCGGCTCTCCGGCCTTATTGATGTGCTCTAATTCTCCAATCCAACCGCCCTTCTCCAGGACGATTCGCATGGCGGGATCAAATTGTTCCTGTGACGGATAAAAAACGTCCGTTGCCTTGCGCCCTTTGATCTCGGGCGAGGTCCATCCATATAACCGTTCCGCTCCCTTGCTCCAAAACAGGATCCGGTGATCCATGTTGCGGAGAATGATCGCATCCCGCGCCTCGTCGATCAGGGTGGCTTGCTCCAGAAGCTTTTGCTCGGAGGCTTTTCGTTCCGTGATATCCTGGATTTGGGAAACAAAATAGAGCGGGCACCCGTCGTTATCCCGGACCAGCGAAACGCTCAGGAGAACCCAGACCAGAAAGCCCTGCTTGTGCAGGTAACGTTTCTCCATCTGGTAATGGGAAAGGGTCCCGGTCAAAACTTGTCGCACATGATTCAGATCCGTCTCCAAATCCTCCGGGTGGGTGATGTCCTGAAATTTGAGGGACAACAACTCATCCGCTGTATAGCCGAGTAAGTTACAGGTCGCTTGGTTGACTTTCAGCCAAGTGCCGTCTGGCGCCACCAGGGCCATCCCAATCGGCGCATATTCAAAGGCCCGGGTAAATCGCTCCTCGCTGACACGGAGGGCTTCCTCCTTCTGCTTGCGCTCTGTGACGTCCTGGACAATACCGGTCAACTTCAGGGGCAAATCCGAGACAGGATCCTTCAAAACGTGGGCTTCGGCGTGGACAAAACGGACGCTTCCATCCGGCAGGACGATGCGATGATCCATCTTGTAATTAAGCCCATCACGAATCGACTGGTGCGACTCCTCCCGGACGCGCTCGCGGTCTTCCGGGTGAACGGAGTTAAAGAAATTCTCCGTGCTGACTTCAATGGTTCCCGGATCAATCCCAAAGATGCGGAAGACCTCTTCCGACCAGCGCAAGGGATTCGCATCGATGTTCTCCAGGTTGGACAGGTCGAGCTCCCAACTTCCGAACCGGGCAATCCGCTGGGCCTCTTTCAACATCTGGGCGCTGCGCTGGGCCTCGGCCTCGCTGGCCAACAATTTTTCCTGCGCCTCTTGAAGTAAGATCGTCTGGCCTCTCGTGCCGAGAACAGCATCCACTTTCTCCCCCAACAAATCCCGCAAATGGGCCTCCGCCTTTTGAATTTGCCGCACCCATCGCGTCACCTCGATGTCAGCGGGCGTTGGTATATAACGGGTGGGCGGGTGGCTCATGATCAAATACGGAGGGATAGCTATCCCCTACCCGAGTCTTGCCGGGAAGAACCTACCCACCATTTCCAGAGTGGAATTTTCATGCCGCAACCAGCCGTTATCCCTTTTGAGCCTGACATACGAGCGCTCTTGCCCCCCTTCAGCTTGTCGATCATCGCTGCGGTGATCGATTAGGGGAACCTAATCTTATATTTTGCTCTTGGCAAGTTTATGCACGTCTTGAAGGTTCTTTGGCTCGCCGCTTGAGTACAAAAGCATTTGCTCCCAAGATGGGCACGATGAAACAAACGGGCTGGTCCATTCTTCTAAGAGCTGTTGGCGCGCTATTCGTGATTCTCGGTTTTCTTCCCCTCGCGCAAGCGGAGGATGTGCTCTTTATCGGAAACAGTTTCACCTTCGGGGGCGGTGATACCACCGTCATCAAGGACGGCGGAGTGCCCAAACTGGTCGAAGCCATAGCTGCTTCCAAGGGAAAGAGCGCCTCGACCCTCATGGTCACCACCGGCGGCATGGACTGGGGGTTCCACCTGAAAAATCCGGCGACTGCAATTGCCCTGAACCGCAAACCGTGGGACGCGGTGGTCATCCAGGATTACAGCACCAAGCCGACGCATGTTGGGAATGTCGATGCCTTCATGAAAGAGGGCGCGGAATTTGAAGACCGGATCGTCAAGGCCTCACCCCACGCGTGGATCGTCCTTTATGAAACGTGGGCCTATGGCGCCAAAAATCCAATCTATGCCCGAACCTCATCTCCGACGAAATTTACCAATCCCGAGCAGATGACCAGTGAAGTCCAAAAGAACTACGCCGCGCTTCAGGCCAGCCTCCACGCCAAAAATCCCGATTGTCAGGTGCTGGTGGCCCCGGTCGGCGATGCCTTTGCCCGCACCCGGGCAGAGCATCCGGAAATCAACCTCTACGCCACCGATTTCAAGCACGCCAACCAGAACGGCAGCTACCTCGCCGCCCTGGTGATCTACGCGACTCTTTTCCACGACAGCCCGCTTCACGCGACTGCCACTTTTCCCGGCTTCACCCTCGACCCGCAGACCGCGGCGAAATTACAGAGTGTCGCGCAGGAAATAACCCAGACGCATCCAGAAACGCACTGAGCGTTTTCGCAAGAAATCCCGTCATCCTGAGCTTGTCGAAGGATCAGCTTCCAGTGAGCATTCGACATTACAGATGATTCTAAAATGACCGGCGGTTAATCTTTCGACAAGCCAATTGGTAGATTTTTGAGAACAAGCCGCAGTGGTGTAGCAGGATTTTGCCACACA
>CAIPBM010000049.1 GCA_903863295.1 uncultured Verrucomicrobiota bacterium
CAGTAGACCAGAAAAGTTAGTGCGGCGAGCAGGAGAGGAATGCCGCAGCTTGCAGCCATACTTTGAAATCCCTTTTGCCGGGATTCAGCCTTGTGGTCTTCGAATAACCGGGAACGTTCCTTCGGGGCGTTTTTCCTTTTCTTCGAGCGTTTGGCCATAAAGTGAAGGTTGAGAATAAGGCCATATTATGGTGATGAAAGGTGATTCTATGGTTAGCAGGGACTGTTTCCGTAACATTTCCGTGACAAGAGGCGGGCAAACTCCTGCTCGCGCTTTGGGGCCTGTGCAGTAAAGTCGGCGGATGAACAACTGGCTGGTCTGGGCGTTTCTTTCCGCTCTGTTTGCCGCGCTGACTGCCATCCTGGCAAAAGTGGGCGTCGCCGATGTGAACCCCAACCTCGCTACGGCGATCCGCACCACGGTCATTCTCGTCATCACGTGGGCGGTCGCATTCTGCACCAGCGGCAAGACTGACTGGTCAGCCTTGACCCCTCGCGTCTGGTTTTTCCTGGCCGCTTCCGGCCTGATGACGGGGCTTTCCTGGCTCTGTTATTTCCGGGCCTTGAAATTGGGGGACGTCTCGAAGGTCGCCCCGGTCGACAAGCTGAGCGTGGCCATGGCAATCGTCCTCGCGGTCATTTTCTTAGGCGAGAAAGTTAAAGTTCAAGAGGCTATCGGAGCCGGGTTGATCGTTCTTGGCGTCCTGGTCATGGTCGTCAAAATTTGAGACCAGACGGAACTTAACAACGAAAAGCGGCGCAGGCTTTTTATCTGCACCGCTTTCTTGGAGGGTTAAGTTATTTACTGATTGGCACCGACCGCTCCCCAATGGGCTGCCCGGGCTGCATCCTGCTTGGCGAAAATCGGGCCGAGGGTCGGGTCGACTTTCAGCATGGCCGCGCGCAATTGATCCTTGAAGGCTTTGGCCTGGGCCACGCTATCGGCGGACATCGGCGTACCATTCTTTTTGGCGGCCTTGTGCGCGGCGCGAAGGGCTTCGCCTTGGGTCTTCAGCTCAGGATTGGTAGCGAAAACCTTATCGCGTGCAGCCTTGAGCTGGGCCTGTTCCGCTGGAGTAAGGGCTTTTGCGTTGGCGGCTGCTGTGCCTCCCGTGGACGGAGGGGGAGTGATGGGCGTGGTCGCCTGGGCAAAGGCTGTGGTCAGGCTGCCACTGCAGAGAACCACGGCCAATAAGGCGATGTGACGGAGAGAGGTTGTTTTCATATATACCTACTCAGACGCCACCCGACACCAAAGGTTACGATTACAATTCTATAATCGAAGCGGGTACTACACCTTTTTGCCGCTCTTGATCAGCTTCAGCGGTGCAGCATCCTCAAAGGTTTTGTAGTAATCGTCCAGCGGATAGCAGCCGGAACGGAGTCCGTTGCGCGGCGCGGTGGTGCAATCGCTGAACGTGCGGCAGATGAGCTTGGGATCGCTCAGCTTTCCGTTGGCGGTGGCATCCGCGAGCATGTGCGGGTAGGAGAGCACCATACGGCCGAGACCAACGATATCGACGCTGCCGTTCCGCAGATAGTGCTGCGCGACGTGGGGTAGAAATTCCTGCAGGTAGGAATAACCGGAACCCACCAGCAGCAATTTCGGGAAGGCGGCCTTCAATTCGGCCACGACCTTGATCTGGCGCACGACGGAGATAAGCGGATCCTCGTGGGGTTGATAACCGTCCGAGGGCGGGTAGGCGGCGGGACGCTGAATGTGGGGATTGTAGTAGGGGCTGCCCGCCGAGAGGTTGACGAGATCGATTCCGAGATCGGAGAAGAGCTGGAGCAACTGCTTGGTCTCGGTCAGGTCGTATTCAAGCGGGTTTTCGCGGTTGATGCCGAACTGGTAATTGTAAGGGAGGAGGTGAGAGAAATCTTCCGGCATGCCGGGGCCGGGCTTGGCGGGTTGCGAAAGCTCGGGATTCGGCTTGAAGGGGACGAGGTCAAACGCACTGAGGCGGACGCCAAGGCCGAGGTTGGGCGCGACGGAGCGAATGCCCGCGACGATTTCCCGGATGAGGCGGGTGCGGTTCTCGAATGAGCCGCCGTATTGGCCGGGACGAGTCAGCGCGCCGAGAAATTCGTGGAGCAGGTAGCCATGGCAATGCTTGATATCAACGAAATCGGCCCCGATTTCGGCTGCGATCTTGGCGGAGGCAATGTAGCAATCGACGAGGCGCTTCAGGTCGTCGTCGGTCAGGATTTGGTCATCACTCGTGACGTTGAACTTGGCGTCGAGGATCGGGTGGCGATAGGCGATGCGTGATTCCCACCGTTTCTTGTCGTTGGGGCGACAGAACCGGCCGGAGTGAGTCAGCTGGAAACCGATGACGAGATCGTCCGTCTTGCCGAACTTGGTTTGGTGCGCCTTGATCAGGGTCTCGCGCAGGCCTGCAATACCGGCCTTGTTTTCCTCATTGATAATGAGCTGGTTCATGTTGGCGCGACCGTCCGGGCGCACGGCCATGGCTTCGCCACCCCAGATCAACTTCGCGCCACTTTCGCCGAAGCGATGCCAGCGACGGATCATCGGTTCCGTTACGCCGCCTGTCGTGGTGCCGTCCCAGCCTTCCATCGGGTGGATCGCCCAGCGATTGCCGATGGTGCGGCCTTTCCAGGTCGTCTTCTGCAATAACGGAGAGGCCTCGCCCTGGATGATCTCATCGTCGAGACCAAGATCAAGATTGAGGCTGGCCAGATGAGCACGGAAATCGGCAACGGTTTTGAAGGACGCAACGCGGACGAGTTTGAAGGGAGTGGACATGGGGCGATTCGGGTAGAGGGGGTGGTTGAAGAAACGGCCTAGATAATATAAGATATATGATATGGCCTAGGGGCGACGCAAGCCCTATCTTTGCTGGAGAAAGACGTACCATGACCCTTACCCTCACCAAACAGCAGGCCATTTATCAGCATCTCAAGGATCGAATCCTGGAGGGGAAACTTCCACCCGGCCAGCGGCTGATCATCGACGACATCGCTGACGACCTGGGCCTGAGTATCATCCCGGTGCGGGAAGCGCTGCAACTGCTCCAGGCGGAACGGCTCGTCGATATCCGGCCTCATGCGGGGGCCACGGTGGCAGCGGTGACCCCGGAGAGCATTGAGGAGGTCTTTACCATCCTGGAAGGCATGGAGGCGATGGCGGCGCGGCGGGTAGCCAAGGAGATGCCGGTCGATCTCGATTTGACGCTCCAGAAATTGATCGCCCAGATGGACCTCGCGGAAAAAAAGAACGACGGGGAGAAGTGGTCCGCGCTGAACATGGAATTTCATCTCGCCCTCAGTGAGGCAACGGGCATGCCTTGGTTGCGTGAAATCACCGAACGGGCCCTGGGCAACTGGGATCGCATCCGGAGGCATTTTTTCCGCGAGGGCTGTGAGCACCGCTTCACGGAGGCACAACGCGAGCATCATGCTATTCTCAATGCGCTTCGCAAGGGGGACGCGGATCAGGCGGAGAAGGTCGTGCGCCAGCATAACCAGCGGGCTTTTCGCCATTATTCCCAGATGCAGACGAAGTAGTTCAGGGGCTTCTAATGTAATCATCATTTTGCGACAGACTCGCCATGATGGAATGGCAAGACCAGGCGCTTCGATGAAACTGCATTTGAAAGTAACACCCGGCTTGGCCTTCGCCCTGTTTTCGGTAGATTGTCCAGATCAATACCACTGAAAATACCATGCCCGTGCCTGCGCGGGGCGAAACAATCGAGGTCACGATTGAAAAAGTGATCTTCGGCGGTGATGGCCTGGCCCGCATCCAACAAGGCTTCGTTGTCTTTGTACCCTTCACGGCAGAAGGCGACCGCGTGCGAGTCCGCCTGACCGAACGCAAAGCCCACCATGCGCGCGGCGAAATCGTCGAGATGATCGTCCCGGGCCCGAATCGTGAAGCAGCTCCCTGCGCTTACTACGGCAAGTGTGGCGGCTGCCAGTATCAGCACCTTACCTATGTCGAGGAATTGCGCCTCAAGGAAAATCAGGTGCGCGAGGCCTTTGCGCGGGTGGGAAAATTGCCGGAAGCCCCGGTGCTCCCCATCATCGGCAGCCCGAATCCTTACGGCTATCGCAACCGCATCACGGTTCATGCGGAAGGAAACCGGCTCGGCTTTCGCAGCATTCATGGGCGGGAATTGATCGATATCCGCGAGTGTCTTCTCGCCCGGCCCGATGTGAACGGCCAACTGGATCGCCTTCGCGCCACCCATCCCACGGAGGGACATTTTTCCCTGCGCGATGTGACTGTTCCCCCGAGCGGTTTCTTTCAGGCGAACCACGATCTACGCGGGCCGCTCCGCGATTTGATCGCCGGGGCGCTCCCGGAAAAGGGCACGACCTTACTGGAAGGTTATTGTGGTGGCGGATTTTTCACGAAGATCATTGCGAACCGCTTTGAGCGGATTATTGCAGTTGATAACGATCCGCGGACCTTGCGCGATGCGAAACGGCTTGATCTTGAGAATGTCGAATGGCGCGAGGCCGATGCCGCTTTCACGCTGGCCGATGAGTTGCGCGAACATAGCGGCAAGGACGTCGCCGTGCTGGTCGATCCGCCGCGCGAAGGGCTGCCGAATCGTCTTGCGGAGGCGCTCTGCTGGGATCCCGTCAGCCATCTCGTCTACGTTTCCTGTGATCCTGCGACGCTGGCCCGCGACGCCCGCATGCTAAGCAAAAATTACGAGCTCGTGTCCGTGCAACCGATCGATCTTTTTCCGCGCACGGCCCAGATTGAATGTGTGAGTAGCTGGCGGCGGCTTGAAAAACGCTGAGCAACTCCCGCCCACCTTCATTTCAAAAATTCGCCTGACCTCTGCAAAACTTTTTTTGCAGAGGTCTTTGAAAAGGGGGTAATCCAAAGAGGCTTAAGCCATCGCCACTTGACGGCGCAGCTTCAACTTGGCCTTGCGGCTCTTCTCGCGGCTACCCTTCACCAGCTTGCTCTTGCGATGCCGCAGTTGTTCCGCCAGCCGGTCTGTGACCACGTCAATTGCCTGGTAGAGCTCATGACCATGATCTTCCGCATGGATATCCGGCCCGGGCACCGCGAGGTGCACCTTGACCACGAAAGCGTGCTTCTGCGCGCGCTTGTCATCGTGCCACAGGGCCACATGCGCGCCGATCAGGTTTAACCCAAAATGTTCCAGACTCTCGATCTTCTGCGCCACATAACTGTGTATGGCGGAAGTGAGCTTAATATCACGGGGACTGATGTGAATTTGCATACCTTAAGTTACGACTGTGTGACCAAGATGTCCATGGCCTTGACGCACCTTATTTAAGTAATTTTTCCACCTGTCCCGCCAGGTCATCGCGACCGTCCGTGCTCACCACTTTGCCGTCCTTGCCCACCAGCCACATGGCCGGGATCGAATCGATCCCAAAGCTCTTGCTGATCGAGTTGTCCCAACCTTGCCCGTCAAAATACTGCGGCCAGACCATCCCGTGGTCCTTGGTGAAGGCCAGTAGCTTGTCCTTGTCCTGATCCAGCGAAATGCCGATTACATCAAAGCCCTGATCATGATATTTCTTGTAGGCCGCCACGACATTCGGAACTTCCTCGCGGCAGGGCGGGCACCAGGTCGCCCAGAAATCGATGAGAACAACTTTCCCGCGCAGATCCGCGAGATCGACTTTCGTCCCGTCTACTGCGGTGAATTTCAGATCCAGCGGCTTGGTTTGATCAACTGACGGGTCGGCCATCAGGACCGGGGCGAAACAGAGGAGAAGAGCACAGAGAAGTAGTTTATGCATAGGTTTGGTGTAGGTATGAGGAGGGGAGGCGACGTATTATTCCCCTCAAGTTTCGCCCTTTCCCGGACGGACGCAAGTTCTTCCCTGAAAAGTAATACGATGCACTCTTTACCAAGCTGTCATCCTAAGCTAGTCGAAGGACCAGCTAGCAATGCATGCCCAAAATTGGTTGAGCGCGATCCGATCACCGGGAGCTGATCCTTCGACAAGCTCAGGATGACAAATGTTTGAATACTTGGAACCGGTTATGGTGCCTTCAACGCCTTTTCAATTTCCCCCGTCAGATCCTCCCGGGCATCCGTCGTAATCAAGAATCCATTTTTGCCTACCAGCCACATCGCCGGGATCGAACGGATGCCAAAGCTCTTGCTGATCGCATTCTCCCAACCCTGCCCGTCGAAGTACTGCGGCCAGACCATCCCATTGTTCTTGGTAAAGGCCAGCAGCTTGTCCTTGTCCTGATCCAGAGAAATGCCCACGATCTCGAAACCTTGGTCATGGTATTTCTTGTAAGCCGCGACCACATTCGGTACTTCACCCACGCAGGGCCCACACCAAGTCGCCCAGAAATCAATCAGGACCACCTTGCCGCGCAGCTTGGCCAGATCGACCATCGTCCCATCAACAGCGGTAAACTTCAGGTCGAGCGGTTTTGTCTTCAACTCCGCCATTTTTTTCTGCGCGGCCAGTTGTTGGGAAGCCATCGCCGCCACCTCAAGCTGGGTATCGCCCGAAAGCTTTTGCAACGTCGCCTGGTAACGCGCCGTATCCGGCGAATCTTTCAGCGCACTGAGTTGCTGCGCCCGCAGCACGACGATGGCCGGGTGCGCTCCGCCAAAGGTGAAGTCAGGCCCGAACTCCTTTTCAAACGCCGCGATCTTCGCATCCGCCGCGTCCCAATTCGCCCCCGCATCGCCCGTCCCGGCATGGGCCAGTTGCAACGCTTCGCTGACCAAAAATGCCGTCGCTTCCGCCCGCAATATCTTCGGCGCATCCTTGGCGTTGGCAATATCGGTGAACTCCTGCGTGAGCTGCTCCGGGGTCGGCGCGTTGTCCAGGTGCAGCCGAAGCGCCAGCCCGCCAATTTGCCCCACCAGCATCTTCGCCTCCCACACGTGCGGGTCGGTCGGATATTGCGCGGCGAACCCCTTCGCATCGGTCAGGATTTTCGGGATCAGGGCAACAACCGAGCGATCCTGTTGCCGCATTCCGTCCGAAAGCGCCTTCGTCTGATCACTGATATGCGCCCACAACGCGTCCGGCGTTTTGGAAGCTGCCACATCATCCTGCGCCGCTCCCGATGGGGCCGGTGCCGGAGACGGATCAACCGCAAAAGCAATACCGCCGTTCAAGAGAAGGAAATAAAAGATGGATTTATGCATAAGGATGAGAGGCAAAAGAGGATTCCACAAAAACGATGGGCGATGCTCCCATGCTCCCCTCCACTTGACAATCCCCAACCCATCCGCTCTATTACCATCATGCACAACGCGCTTTCCTTCACTCGCCCGGTTCTTTCCCGGGCCCTGATCGCGCCTGTGGCCATTCGAATTAGCTAGCGCGCAGCCTTGTCTCGCTGCGCCGTCTCGGGCTAGCCTTACCCCTTGTGTTGAGGGTGCCTGAACCGAAATTGTCCCGACTTCTTCATGTATTTCATGATTTCATGTCTTCCTGTTAAAAATTTCCGATACCCCTAGCAACTTCAATCCCATGTCCACTCCATCCCAAGTCACCCTCTACGACACCACTCTCCGCGACGGCTCGCAGGGCGAAGGCATCCACTTTTCCCTCGCTGACAAGCTCCGCATCGCCCAGCGCCTCGACACCTTCGGCATGCACTACATCGAGGGAGGCTGGCCCGGCTCCAACGAAAAGGATGTCGAGTTCTTCCGCGAAGCAAAAAAGCTGAAATTCAAACACGCCAAGCTCGCCGCCTTCGGCAGCACCCGCCGCGCGAACACCCCGGTCGAAAAGGACGCCCAGGTCGCCATGCTCCTTGATGCGGGCACGCCCGTCATCACCCTCGTCTGCAAGACCTCCATGCTCCACGTCACCGAGATCCTACGCACCACGCCGGAGGAAAATCTGGCCATGATCCGCGACACGATCTCTTATCTCGTCGCGCAGGGCCGCGAGGTTATCTTCGATGGCGAGCACACCTTCGATGGCTACAAGCTCGACCCCGCCTACACCACCGCCTGCTATCAGACGGCTGATGAAGCCGGTGCCTCCTACCTCGTCATGTGCGATACCAACGGCGGCTCCCTTCCGGCGGAAATCGCGGAAATCACCAAGGAGCTTCTCCCCCAAGTGAAAAAGGGGAAGCTCGGCATCCATACGCATGACGACTGCGGTCTCGCCGTCGCCAACGCCCTCGCCAGCATCGAGGCGGGCTCGCTCCAGGTTCAGGGCACCGTCAACGGCTATGGCGAGCGCACCGGCAACTGCAACCTCATCACCACCATCGCCAATCTCCAGCTCAAGCTGAAGCAACGCGTCCTCTCCGACGAGAAGCTCGCCGAGTTGCGCGACCTCTCCCTCTTCGTCGATGAAGTCGCCAACCAGCGCCCCAGCGGCCGCGCCCCGTTTGTCGGCGCCTCCGCCTTCGCGCACAAGGGCGGCATCCACGTCAACGCCGTCAACAAGCTCTCCGCCAGCTACGAGCACATCCGTCCGGAGCTCGTCGGCAACAGCCAGCGCGTGCTCGTCGGCGAACTCGCCGGGCGGGCCAACATCATGCTCAAGGCCCGCACCCTCGGCCTCAAGCTTGAGGAGAAAAGTCCCGAGGCGCTCAAGGTGCTCGATGAAGTCAAGCGGCTCGAAAATCAGGGCTACGAATACGAGGCCGCCGACGCCTCCTTCGAGCTCCTCGTCCGCAAATCGCTCGACCAGTACAAGCCGTTCTTCGAGCTCGTCGAGTACCACGTCTCGATCCGCAAGAACAGCGCCCATGGCTTCGACGCCTGCGAGGCCACGATCAAGCTCAACGTCAACGGCGAGAAAGTCTACACCGTGGCGGAGGGCGACGGCCCCGTGAACGCGCTCGACGCCGCGCTCCGCACCGCGCTCATCCGCTTCTATCCGAAGCTCGCCGACATGAACCTCGTCGACTACAAAGTCCGCATCATCGACAGCAAAAGCGGTACCGCCGCCAAGACCCGCGTCTTCATCGAGTCCAGCGACGGCGACACCACCTGGGCCACCGTCGGTGTCAGCTACGACATCATCGAAGCGAGTTGGCTCGCCCTCCGCGACAGCGTGGATTTTTTGCTCTCACGTGAAGTGAGTGAAAACCAAAAAGCCATCCACGGTAAATATGGGAATTCGCTCAATGGCATCTAACATCTGCCGACTGATCCTGTTCCCCTGTAGCGGCGGTCTATGACCGTCGCCGGATGAACATGCACCCTCCACGTCTCTCCCGCCTCGACCGAATTCAAACCGACCAACTCTTTTATTTCCTCACCCTCTGCACGCACAACCGCGCTCCCATTCTCGCCCAGCCTAAAATCCACCAGGCCTTCCGCTTCTTCACCGAATCCGCCGTTACCCATGGCGTCTTCGTAGGTCGATACGTCATCATGCCCGATCACATCCATCTCTTCGCCGCTTTTGACGAAAACGCCTCACTTTCCATCTGGATTAAATCCCTGAAAAACTCCTTATCCAAAACTCTTCGAGAGGAAAATATCCCGTCTCCCCACTGGCAAAAGGGCTATTTCGATCACCTTCTGCGCACCGGAGAATCTTACGAATCCAAATGGGAATACGTCCTCCAAAATCCTGTCCGATACCATCTGGTTTCCGAATCCACGCCCTGGCCTTTCCAGGGTGAAATTAACGCATTGACCTTTTCCTGACCCGGCGACGGTCATAGACCGCCGCTACAGGCTGATTTTCCTCCCCTATCCCGCTCATTCCGTCAAAATCCCCCCTTCTCAAAAAAG
>CAIPBM010000050.1 GCA_903863295.1 uncultured Verrucomicrobiota bacterium
GCTGACTTCCCCCCTTGCTTAACGAGAAAAACGTGGAGCTGAGAAAACGCCGCCCGCCGCCCCGTTGGCCCGGACAACTCGTTGTCCGGGTGCGCACCGCGCACAGGAAGCGCCACCTCCCATCTCCGCACCGCGCTTCACGCTCCACCATCAAGCCGGAGGCTTGAAATCACCCTAGCCGGTGGTTGAGCGAAGCGACACCACCGGAACCCTCCGCCCCAGAATTCCATCCCAAAGGGATGGCACCCTCAACGTCCTCGAAGTGGAGAAGGTGGCACCCCTTCAAGATGCAACTCTTTCCGGTGCGACATCTGGTGGTGTCGCCCCCTCTCGCGAGCTCAACCACCGGCTAGGCTGCTGCCAAGCCTCCGGCTTGCTCTCCCCGCAATACAATCACCAAACAACGACCACCTCATTTCCACAACCCCCTCTCCAAAATCCGTCATCCTGAGCTTGTCGAAGGATCAGCTTCCGGTGACTGGCTCATCTCACAAAGCATGTAGTCAAAGTGATTATTTTTCGGCTGTGAATCCCCGCGAAATTAATCCGGAGTAACTGAAAGCATGACCGCAAGTGAATCCATATAATCGCGCCAATGAATGATTTTTCGACGCTCAAGGGTAATGATGGAACAAAAGCGGTTATCATAAGCTTTCCCCGTGCTGGGGATCCTGCCATGAACTTCATATTCTAAAATGATGACATCAGGCCGTGTTGATTTGTGAACGCGCAAGTTATCGGCAGAATGGAGAATATTCGTATAACCTCCAAACCAGTCCATGTAGGCATCACGCCCTTCAATTTTATTGGTAAATCCGGGGATGTTATAGAGAAACTCAAAAATCGCGTTTTCTGCCACGGCATCCCAGAAATGCTCTCCATCCACCTCGCCTTTTAAACCCTCCATAATGATGTTATAAAATGGCGTCGCATTTTCATTAAAGGCAGGATGATCTCGATCTACCGCTTTTACTTCGCCAGGATTGTTTTTCATTTTAATGATCTATTTTGACGCTTATTGAAAAGGTATCCGTGCTTCACCCCGGGACTGCCATCCCCAAACTCCCATAAATCCCTGCCAGCCACGCTTGCGGCAAAACATAATCCAGCACCAGCTTCGCATTCAGCACAATGATCATCGCCGTCACCGTCCAGCCCACGATTTGGATCCACACCGGATTCACAAACTCCCCCATCTTGCGGCGGTCGCTGGTGAAGCGCATCAGCGGCCAGACCGCAAAGCCAAGCTGCATGCTCAGTGCCACCTGGCTCGCCACTAGCAGGTCATTCGTCTTGTCCTCGCCGTAAAAGCCGATCACCACCACCGCCGGGACAATCGCGATCGCCCGCGTCACCAATCGCCGCAGCCAGGGCCGGAGCTTGATCCGGAGAAAGCCCTCCATCACGATCTGCCCCGCCAGCGTCCCGGTCAGCGTCGAGTTCTGGCCCGAGGCCAGCAGCCCGATGGCGAAAAGCGTGCTCGCGAACCCGACCCCCAGCAGCGGGCTGAGCAGCTTGTAGGCGCCCTGGATATCGGCCACATCGGCGTGCCCGGAGTTATGGAAAACCGCCGCCGCCATGATCAGGATCGCCGCATTCACGAAGGTCGCGCCGACGAGCGCCAGCGTCGAATCCATCGTCGCGAACCGGATCGCCTCCCGCTTGCTCGCCGCGTCCGGCCCGATCCGCCGCGTCTGCACGATGGAGGAGTGGAGATAAAGATTATGCGGCATCACCGTCGCCCCCAGGATGCCGATGCTGACGTAAAGCATCGCCGTGTTATGCAGGATTTGCGGCTGCGGCAGGAAGCCTTGCAGGATCCCGTGCACACTGGGTTGCGAGAGGGCGATCTCAATGACGAAGCAGCTCACGATGGTCACCATCAGCGCCATGATCAGCGCCTCCAGGTAGCGGAAACCCTTGTTTTGCAGATAGAGAATGACCAGCACATCCAGGCACGCGATGATGCAGCCCACGATCAGCGGAATGTGGAAGAGCAACTGCAGCCCGATGGCCATGCCGACCACCTCCGCCAGGTCGCACGCCGCGATGGCCAGCTCACACAAAATCCAGAGAAACATCGTCACCGGCGCCGAGTAATGATCGCGACACGCCTGGGCCAGGTCGCGCCCCGTGGCGATGCCGAGCTTGAGCGAGAGATGCTGCAGCAAAATCGCCATCAAGCTCGAGAGCAGGATGATGCTCAACAGCGTGTAGCCGAATTGCGCGCCGCCCGCCAGGTCGGTTGCCCAGTTACCCGGATCCATGTAGCCGACCGCGATGACATACCCCGGCCCGGTGAACGCCCCCAGCTTCTTCCAGAACGAATTGCCCGTCGGAACCGCCACGGAGCGGTTCACCTCCGGCAGCGAGGGCGTGCCCGCCTCCCGTCGCCAACCGACCAGCGGCGCCCCCGGCAGGATCGTGTCACGTTCGGTCATGATGGATGTTTTGCCGCAAGCGAAAGTGCGCGTCAACAACTAAAGTTAGTCTAGGCAAACTTATCCGCATAAGGCAAACTCGCCGCCATCGCTTTATTCTCAAGACAAGCCCGCTCCCATCCCTATCCCCCGACCCCATGGCCCGCCTCCCCGACCGCTTCGACCTCTGGATCCGCAAGGCCCGCGAGTCCGCCGACCCCGCCCGCCAGGTCGATCTCGTCCTCGGCGGCCTCATGGGCCTCGGCACCTGGCACCTCCTCAACGTCGGCACCCAGGACGATCCCCAGCCCGCCGAGACCGAACTCGAGGGCGGGCGTTACCTCCTCGTTTTCTCGGATGCCGGTCGCGTCGGGCAGATGCTGGAGGACCGGGGCCTCCCCGCGGAGCAACTCCCGGTCATCTCCATACCCGCGGACGCCGCCCTCGGCTGGTCCCTGGAGCGCCACTGCGGCCTGATCGTGAACCAGGACGTCGTGATCCCGCTCGACCACCTCCAGCTCTACCACGAGGAGTGGAAAGCCCGGGGAGGGGCCCACGCCCGCGGCTTCTGGATTCCGAACCTAACCAGTGAGGAGGAAGATTTCTGGCAAGAACATGGAATCTAATAGCTTTAGAGCTTGGTTTGACCGCAATCGATGATAAGCGTAGCTTCTAACCCATGAGCGACACCGCGGCCTCCTTTTTGCCCGGCGACGTTTCGATGACTTCCCTTCATCGTGCGTTTCCCCTTCTATCGCAAAAACTCGATCTCCGGACCCACCTCGCCACCATCAAGCCCGACCTCGACAAGATCGAGGAGCGGCTCCGGTTCCAGGTGCAGGAATTCGATCCCGGCATCTCCGGCTACGTCAGCTATGCCCTCGATAGCAACGGCAAGCGCATCCGCCCCGCCCTCGTCCTGCTCGCGGCCCAGGCCACCGGCAAATCGACGCCGCAGCATGTTGATCTCGCCGTCGCGCTGGAGCTGATCCACCTCGCCACCCTGGTTCATGACGACATCATGGACGGCGCCTCGAAGCGTCGTGGCAAGCCAACCGCCTACGCCAAGTGGGGCGCGGAGATTTCCGTCTTGCTCGGCGACTGCCTCTTCTGCCACGCCCTCAAGCTCAGCTCCAATTTCGCCGACGCCAGCATCGGCCGCAAAATCGCCGACGCCGCCAATGAGGTCTGCACCGGCGAAATCCTCCAGACCCAACGCCGGTTCGATCTCAAGCTGAGCATCCCCGATTACATCAAGATCATCTCGATGAAAACCGGCGCCCTCTTCCGCATCAGCACGGAACTCGCCGCCGTCTTGAACGGTTGCCCCGCGGATGAAGTCACCGCCCTCCGCAATTACGGCGATTTCCTCGGCATCGCCTACCAGATTTACGATGATTGCCTCGACCTCGTCGGGACCGAGGGCGCGACCGGCAAGACGGTCGGCACCGACCTCGCCAAGGGCAAGCTCACCTTGCCGCTCCTCCACATCCTCGCGCAGGCCAGCGATGCGGAACGCGAGCGGCTCCACGGCATCATCCTCCACGGCACCGAAGAAAGCCGCATCGAGCTCCTGGCCCAGGTCGTCGAGAGGGGCGGGCTCAAGAACGCCGTCCGCCGTGTGCAAAGCTACCTCGACCAGGCCGTCGCGGCCCTCCAGGTGCTCCCCAAGTCCGGCTTCCGCGACACGCTCGAAGGCATTCCCCGCGCCGTCGCGGATCATGTCGCCACGCTCGCTTAAAACGGACGTTCCCCTCTCACCGGCTGTAGAGCCGTAGCGCGGAATTACTGCGGCGGAGCGTGTGGGAAAATTCGATGGCGATATTCCGGAGCAACTTCAGCGCGAGCGCCGGATTCTTCGCGGTGAGGGCGTCGAATTCCGACACATCGAGCACCTCACATTCAATGTCGGTTTCCGCTCCCCCTCCGTGGTAGCCGCCGCTGACCCAGCGGCGGTTCCCCTCGTTCCCAAGTTGCAATTGGGAACGCCCCCCTGCCCCCGCGAAATTCCATTTCGCGCCAATCAACCCCTCACAGGAAAAACAAGACCGCACCTATAACGACCCAAAATTAGCCGAAAACACGCCCGACCGATTCTCCCACTCACAACACCTCCCCCATTGCCCCGGACAACTCGTTGTCCGGGTGCGCTTCCGCGCACAGGAAGCGA
>CAIPBM010000051.1 GCA_903863295.1 uncultured Verrucomicrobiota bacterium
CCCGACACGGCCTGGCAGCGCGAATTTGAGGAGGCCTTCGTCTATGAAGAGACCGAGGATCAGGAGCGGTCCATTCTCGAAACGAAGAAGGACATGGAAAACACGCGTCCCATGGATCGTCTCATCTGCGGCGATGTCGGCTTCGGCAAGACCGAGGTGGCAATCCGCGCCGTGTTCAAGGCCGTGCAGGAAGGCAAGCAGGCGGCGTTTCTTGTCCCAACGACGATTCTGGCGGAGCAGCACTGGAAGAATCTTCGGGAACGATTCGCGGCGTACCCCATCCGCGTCGATTGTCTGAGCCGCCTGCAAACTGCGAAGGGCCAGCGCGCGACGATCGCCGGCCTGCTCAATGGCTCGGTCGATGTTGTCATTGGCACGCACCGGCTTCTTTCCAAGGACGTGAAGTTTAAAGACCTAGGGCTCGTTGTCGTTGATGAGGAGCAACGCTTCGGTGTGAAGCAGAAGGAGAAATTCAAGCAGCTCTTCCGGCTCGTCGATGTGCTGACGCTCTCCGCTACACCCATTCCTCGCACGCTTTATCTCTCGCTCACTGGCGCTCGCGATATGAGCACCATTGAGACTCCGCCAGCAAACCGTCATCCGGTCGAGACCATCGTCGCGCCCTATGATGAGCGGGTCATCCGCGAAGCCATCACGCGCGAACTCGCCCGGAATGGACAAGTCTACTTTCTCCATAACCGCATTCATTCCATTCAGGACGTTGCCCAAAAACTCCGGCAACTCGTGCCTAAGGCGAAGATCGATATCGGCCACGGGCAGATGGATCCCGAGGAACTGGAAGACGTCATGGGCCGCTTCGTGGCGGGCGAGACCGATGTGCTTCTTTCCACGACGATCATCGAAAGTGGTCTCGATATTCCGAATGCCAACACGATCATCATTGATCGCGCCGATCGCTTTGGTCTCGCCGATCTCTATCAATTGCGGGGTCGCGTCGGTCGCGCGCAGCACAAGGCTTACGCTTATCTTTTCCTGCCGCGCCATCTTATGACCGTCGGCGACGCCAAGAAGCGGGTCTCGGCCCTTAAGCAATATTCGCAACTCGGAGCGGGCTTTAAGATCGCCATGCGCGACCTGGAGATTCGTGGAGCCGGTAATCTTCTCGGCACAGCGCAGAGCGGCCATATCACCGCGGTCGGCTTCGATCTTTACTGTCAGCTCTTGAAAACCGCCGTGGCCCGGATGAAGGGTCAGAAGACCGGACGGCTCGTCGAGACCAAGCTGCTGCTTGATTTTCTCGTCTGGCAGGAAGGCGATGCAGACGAAAAAGCCGGAAAGCATGGCGCATTTCTTCCGCGCCGTTATCTGCCGGAAAGCCGTTGGCGCATGGATGGCTACCGGCGGATTGCTGAAGCCAGCAACACGGACGACCTGGAAAAATTGCGCCTGGAATGGCGCGACCGTCACGGGCCCTGGCCGGTTGAGGTGGAAAGACTGCTCCTGGCCACCGCCATCAAGATCGCCGCTTCAGAGGCACGCATCCGTGTGGTGGAGACACAGGACGACAAATTGATGCTCCAGCAGGGGCAGGATTACATCATGGTAAGTGGCAAGTTTCCCCGCTTGACCGTTCGCGACCCTATTTCTAAGCTGCAAGAAATACTTTCATGGGTCGTTTCCTTGAAAAGGCCGTCATAGCCTGTCGGTCTCACCGCTTTCAGTCAGTTGTAGCTGTCCACTTTATCATTTGGACGGGGCTTCTTTTTCTCTTCACGCCTCGCGTCCATGCCCAGCTCCTGGCGGATGGCATTGCGGCAGTGGTGAATGACAAGGTTATTACCTATGTCCAAATCAATCAGGCCGTGGCTGATACCGAAAAGCTGCTGCGCCAGAACTTTCAGGGTGAGGAGCTTTTCCAGCGATTAAAGGAAGCCAAGCTCAACGTGCTCAACGCCTTGATCGAGCGCGAACTGATCATCCAGGACTTCAAGACCCAGGGCGGATTCATCCCCGAGACCTACACCAATGAGCGAATCAACGACATCATTCGCACCCAGTACGGGGGCGACCGCGTTGCCTTCATCAAGACGATTTATGAGCGCGGGGTGACGATGCAGAAGTTCCGCGATGAAATTCAGGACAACGCCATCGTCAGTTACATGCGCTCCAAAAACATCACGCAGACCGTGCTCGTTTCGCCCTATCAGATCGAGCAATACTACCAGCAGAATCTCAGGCTCTTCCAGCAGGACGAGCAGATCAAGGTGGCTACGATTGTCTTGCGGAAGGCGCTTTTCCCCTCGCAGAAAACCGGCCCGGACGGCAAGCAGATCACCTATGATCCGCAATTGGAAATCGCCAATGAAATCCTGTATAAGCTTGATACCGGGGCCGATTTTGGTGAGTTGGCCAAGTCGTATTCTGAGGCAAGCAACAAGGACGATGGCGGTGAACTCGGCTGGGTGACGCAGAATGGAAAGACGGCGATTCGGCCTGATCTCTGGGACCCTATTTCCAAGCTTGAACCGGGGCAGCACACCGATGTCATCACGACGAGCGATGGTTTCTATTACATCGTTGAAGTGGAGGATACCAAGAAAGCGACCATGACCCCGCTCGAAGACGTCCGGGCGCAGATTGAGCAGACGGTCATCAATGAGCAGAGCCAGCTTCGCCAACAGAACTGGCTCGACAGCCTGCGCGCGAAGGCCTTCATCAAGATGTTCCTCTAAGGAGTTTTGTCCTCCTGAGCTTGTTGAAGGATCAGTTCCGCCTGTCTTTTTCCACGATTGAAGGGTAATACTTCAGATCAAGTATGATCGCTCTTCGCCCTCAAAAAGCTTGGCCGGTGATAGCCGTCACTTTGGGCGATCCGGCGGGCATTGGGCCGGAAGTCGTAGCGAAGATGTTGCGCGATCCGCGATTGCCGAAAGGATTTCGCTTTGAAGTTTTGGGGAGCGAAACGGGCAAGGGCGTTCATTCCGGTAAGGCGACCAAGACTTCCGCTCGAGTGGCTTTGAAGGCCCTGCGAGAGGCGGCGCAAGGCTGCCTCAGCGGACGCTTTGCTGCGATGGTCACGGGGCCGGTGCAGAAAGAAACACTCGCGGAGATTCAGCCGGACTTTATAGGCCAGACAGAATTCCTGGCACGCGCCTGTGGGTTGCCCGATGACGCGGCAGTGATGGTGCTGACCGATCCGAAGCTGACCGTGGCGCTTTGCACGAACCATTGTTCTTTAAAGGACGCACTCGACAAGCTGACCAAAGAGCGAATTGTCCAGGTCACCCAGATCACCCGGCAATTCCTCCAACAGCGAGGCATCGCCAACCCGCGACTGGCCTTTGCCGGCATTAATCCCCATATGGGCGAGGTCGGACTTTTTGGCGATGAGGACTTCCGAATCGTCCAGCCAGCGGTGGAGAAATTGGATAAGGAGGGGATTGCCGTGGTTCACGCTCCCGCTGACACCATCTTCTATTACGCGGTGCAGAAAAAGGCTTTTGACGCCGTCATCTGCGCCTATCACGACCAGGGGCTTATTCCTTTCAAGCTCGTCGCCTTCCAGACCGGGGTAAATATCACCTTGGGCTTACCAATTATCCGCACCTCGCCAGACCACGGCACGGCGCTCGAAATCGCTGGCCAAGGCAAGGCCGATCATCGCAGCATGCTGGCTGCGGTGCGATTGGCCTGCCGGTTGGTCGCGCCGCAGAAGAAAGCAATAGTTACATGAAGATTGGACTCATTACCCTCATCGATCCGGCTCTCGCGCCCAAGCAGGACAAACTCGAAGAAGAGATCGAGCGCGTTATCGGGACGTTTTTTGTCGAGCCATCACAATTTGTCCCGATGATCGTCAAGGATCGCGATCAACTCCGCGCCGCGCTCATCCGGGCGTGTGATGAAGAAAAATGTCCACTCGTGTTCACTCTCGGCGGCACCGGGCCGACGAAGAACGACTTTACCCCGGATGTGACCCTGGAAATCGCCGACCGGGAATTGCCCGGTTTTGGTGAGATCATGCGCTATTATTCTTACGAGCGCTTCAAGGTCGCCATCCTATCGCGCGCGGCCGCGGGCGTTCGCGGAGAGAGTCTCATCGTCAATCTTCCCGCCCGCCCCAAGCCGATCAAGTTTTGCCTGATGCTCCTGCGGGAAGGAATCGCCGAGGCTCTGGATCAGATTACCGGCGTGCGTCCGACGCTCCGTGGCGATGAGATTGTCATCCCGGTGGAGAAATATCTCCCGTTTCTCAAGTTCCTGCGGGTCAAGCCGCACCCGGATGGCGAGCAGCATCCGACCCTTTAAAACCTCCTTTCGATTTTTGTCATCCTGAGCTTGTCGAAGGATCAGCCTCCGGAAGTTGATCGCGTTCTCCATCAAACTCTCGATTCTCGGAAATCCTCCGCGAGAACGCTTCTCTTCGCATGTCCTCGGTATCCGAGAACGTCCTAAGGAGCTGATCCTTCGACAAGCTCACGATGACGGATGGTTTGCCCCACAAAAAGTAATTCTACCGAACGGTAGGTAACTTTGCCGTTGACCGGGGGGAAGCTTCTGCCAGCGTTAGGGGGCATGGCAAAAATCACGTCCGATCCCCGCCAGCGACTGCTGGAGGCTGGCTTGAAGCAATTTGCCAACCGCGGCTACGCGGGCACGTCGGTGCAGGACATTACCGAGGACGCCAAGGTCACCAAGCCGACGCTCTATTACTATTTCCAGAGCAAGGAAGGACTCTTCCAGGCGCTGGTCGATCAGGCCATGGACGAGCGACTCCGCCTCATGAAGCAGGCCGCACCGGACGGAATGGAGACCGTCGATCAACTCACCGGAATTATCGTGGCCGTGACCGATTTCGCCCGTCGTCAGCCCGACCTGCTGCGCCTTTGCTTTTCCATCGCCTTTGCCGCACCGGGCGAATTTCCTTCCGGTTTTAAGAAACATCCCAAGATGCACGAATCCTTTCAATTTGTACGGGAAATCATCCGGACGGGGCTGGAAAGAAAAGTTCTTAACGCTGCCTTTTCCGTGGACGAGCTGACCATGGCCTACTTCCATCTCATTCAACATTCGACTGTCATCAGCATCTTTGAATCACGTTTTCCCCGGATGAAAATCCCAACCGATTTGCCTCCCCGCATGGAGCCCCGGCGCATGATCGAGCTCTTTCTCAGTGGAGCTTCCGAGCCAACCGAACCGGGAAAGCAAGTCGCGACGAAACGTCATAGTTCGAGTCTGGCGCGGGTTGCATCGGCAATCGTTTTCCTTGCATTCTCCATTCTGGGCACGTCGGGGCAGACGACGAATGCGCCTCCTTTGCCCGTGAACACGGCCTTGTCCCTGACCAATGCCCCCCCGACAACCAACGAGGTTCTCACTCCCACGCTGGTTACGAACAACGCTCCCCAATTCGTGAATCTGCGTCCGGTGCCCTCGGCGGTGCAGGCGAGTCATCCTGAATTGGCGACCGTCTCCCCGGTCGCGCAGAATGCGCTCGATCCGCGCGCACTCGACTTACAGACCTGCTTTCAATACACCGCCGTCCGCGACGATTCGTTGAAGATCAGCATGCAGGACATTTATATCGCGCAGGCGCAGTTGAGCCAGACCCTGGCCGCGCTCTGGCCCAGTTTCACGGGCAGCAATCAGCAGCAGTTCCTGCACTACCGCAACGGGGGCAACAGCAATTCGATCAGCATCATCAATAACTCCACCGTGCAGGGGAACCGCAACTACACCTCGCAATCGAACATCGCGATGAGCTACACGGTCTTTAACGGCGGCCAGAACTGGAACAACCTCGCGGCCAGTGAAGCAGCGGTCGCCGCGAAGAAACAAACCCTGGCCCGCAATTACCAGACGATTTACCAGGATGTCGCCCAGGCGTTTTATGACGTGCTTCAATACGAGGGTGACATGTACATCCAGGCCGACCTGATCGATGCGCTCAAGGCGCGGGTCGATGATTTGCGCGACCGGGTCCGGTTGGGCCGTTCCCGTCCGTCCGAGTTGCTCCAGGCGCAGACCGATCTGGCCAACGCAAAGGAAACCTACGAGCAGCAGCGCGGTTCGCTCAACGCCTCGAAGGAGACGGTGGCGTTTTACATCGGCGTTCCGTCCGGGCAGTTCAAGTTGAAGGACACACAACCATTTCCCTCGGCGGCGCAACTCGAATCGTACGTCAATGCCAGCGTGGCGCGGCCCGATATCTTATCTCAACTCGACAGCCTCCGCCAGGCGGAGCGGCAACTCTCCTCCGCGAAAGGCCAACTCCTGCCCACCGTCACCGCCAACGGCAATTACCTGGCCTCGCAGGATCCGGTCTCGAACCAGATCGATGCCACGATGACGATTGAGGTTTCCATGCCGATCTTCGATGGTGGGCTGATCCTCGGCCAAATCCACCAGAACAAGGAATTGGTCCGGCAAAGCCGTCTCAACGTGGAACAACTCCAGCGCACCTCCAACGAGGACACCCGCACCGCCTACGTGAATTTTGAGGCGAGCATCGCCCAAGTCATTGTCTTGCGGGAGGCCGCGCTCTTGGCCGCAAAAAATATCGAGGCGCAGGTGGACGATTACCGCAAGGGCGTGGTGAGCAATCTCGACGTGCTGACCGCGCTGCAGGATTACCAGAGCGCCCGGCAGGGGCTGCACAATGCGAACATGCAGGCCCGGCTCAATCTCATCAATTTGAACGTGGCCGCCGGAATTGCTGCGACCGGCCCCGGCGCCAATAACCAGGCCCTGCCGACCTCCACCGTTACGGCGCATTGAGCATGGACGCGACCAAGCCCCCCGTACTTTTGCGGCGCAGGAGCTCGCCTATCGCGTCGCTGGCTGATCTCTCGATCCGTCGTCCCGTTTTCGCGTGGATGCTCATGGCCGCGTTGATCATCTTTGGGGCGATCGGACTTTCACGATTAGGCGTTAGCGAGCAGCCTGACGTCGATTTTCCCGTGCTGACGATCAACGCCACCTGGAGCGGTTCCGCGCCGGAAGTCATGGAAACGGAGATCGTCGACAAGATTGAGGAGCAGGTCATCTCGACCCAGGGCGTGCGCAATGTCACCTCGCAAATCCAGCAGGGGCAGGCCTCGATCACGCTCGAATTCGAGATCAACCGCAACATCGACGCGGCCCTGACCGAGGTGCAATCGAAGCTCAGCAACGTCACGCTTCCCCTTGGCGCCGATACGCCGACCATCGTCAAGAGCAACCCGGAGGATCAGCCCATCGTCCTGTTGAGCGCCTCATCGACGAAGCGCGATCTCCACGCGCTCACCGAATACCTAGAGCTTAACGTCACCGACCAACTCAAGATCTTGCCCGGCGTGGGTGAAGTCACTCTCGCGGGCTACCAGCAGCGCAATCTCCGTGTGTGGGTCGATAACAACAAGCTCAAGCCGCTTCAGTTGACCATCCTGGACGTGAAGACGGCGCTGGAGACGGAGCAGGTGGAGGAAGCGGCCGGTTATCTTGAGAACGCAACCAACGAATTCAACGTCCGCACCATGGGCGAAGGGGTGACACCTGAAGAAGTCGGCAACATCCAGATCAAGAAGCGGGGAGGGGAGGCGATCTACAATTCCAACATCCGGATCAAGGACGTGGCCCGGGTTGAGGATGGTCTCGACGACATCCGGCATGCGGCCATCGTCAACGGCAAGGCCGGGGTGGGCATTGGGATTAAGAAACAGCACGGCGCCAATTCGGTGGCGGTCGCGACTGCGGTCAAGGCTCGGCTCGTTGAGCTACGCAAGACGTTGCCGGATGACATCAAGATCGATGTCAATTTCGACAGCAGCGTCTTCATCGAGGACGCGATCCACGAAACCGAGTTTACACTCATTCTTTCCGCCGTGATTACCGGTCTGGTCTGCTTCCTCTTCCTCGGCTCATGGAGTTCCACATTCAACGTCCTGCTCTCCATTCCCACGTCGGTTATGGGCACCTTCGCCGTGCTCTACTTCATGGGCTTCACTCTCAACTTCTTCACGTTACTGGGACTCTCCCTCGCGGTCGGCATCGTGGTCGATGACGCCATCATGGTGCTGGAGAATATCGTGCGGCACAGCGAAATGGGGAAGAGCAAGGTACTGGCCGCACGCGATGGCGCGAGGGAGATAACCTTCGCCGCGCTCGCGGCCACGGTGGCCGTTGTCGCGATCTTCCTCCCGGTCGCTTTCATGAGTGGCATCATCGGGCGTTTCTTTTTCCAGTTCGGCATCACCATCTCGGCGGCGGTCCTGCTGTCGTTGGTGGAGGCCATCACTGTCACCCCGATGCGCTGTTCGCAATTCATGGGCAATACCCGGACTGGCTACGCCCGCTGGGCCGCGGGGCAATTCGACAAGATCGGACGCGTTTATCGCCGGGTGCTGGAGACCTGCCTCAACTACCGGTGGACAGTCATTATCGCTTCCCTGGCCATCTTCCTTTTCTCGCTGGGGCTGGCTTATTTATTGCCCAAGGAATTCCTTCCCCAGCAGGATCAGAGCGCGTTCCTGATTCGGGTACAAACTCCGGTACAATCGTCCCTGGCGTTTACCGAGGGCAAGCTGGTGGAGGCGGAGAAAATCCTGAAAAGCCATC
>CAIPBM010000052.1 GCA_903863295.1 uncultured Verrucomicrobiota bacterium
TCACGGCGACCAGCGCCGAATCAATGCCCCCGGACAAGCCCAGTACGACCGACTTAAACCCACACTTCTCAACATAGTCCCGGACACCGAGCACCAATCCGCGAAAGAGCTGCTCTTCCGGGTGAGCCGACATTGTCAAAGGGGGCGTGGGCGAAGGCGCGTCCGTATCAACGACGAGCACCTCCTCGGCGAAGCCGGCCCCCAAGGCGATCAAGTCGCCACGTTCATTTAGTGCGACACTGTGCCCGTCGAAAATCAACTCGTCGTTTCCGCCCACCATGTTGACCTGCACCAGCGGCACATGCTCATCTTGGACGACACGCTGCAGCATGGCGAGACGCGTGGCTTCCTTGCCACGCTGCCAGGGCGAGGCGGAAATATTGACGATCAGCTTGGCCCCGGCATGAACCAAATCCCGCACCGGGTCTTCGCGATAGCGACGGTCGGGCCAGAAATCAGCATCGTTCCAGATGTCCTCGCAAATGGTCAGTGCCACGGAACGTCCGCAAATCTCCACCGCCGCGGTTTTTTCGGCCGGTTCAAAATACCGGTCTTCATCAAAGACATCGTAGGTCGGCAAGAGCGACTTGATCACGCGATGGATCACCCTTCCATTCTGTAGTACGGCGGCGGCATTGAGAAGCTGCCGCCCGGGCCGCGTTGGATTGCGATCCACGTAACCGACAACCAAAGGCACGTCTCCTATCTTCAGAGCCAGAACGTTGAGGCAATCGAGTCCCCGCTGGATAAAGTCATCCCGCAACAGCAGATCGCGCGGCGGATAACCGCAGAGAAAAAGCTCCGGGGCCAGCGTCAGTTCCGCCCCCTTGTCCACCGCCTGGCGGTAGGCCACTTCCAGTCGCTCCCGGTTCTTATCAAACGCACCTACCGTGGCGTTAAGTTGTAACAGTCCGATTCGCATCAAATTCTTTTAGCAGGAAAGGGGCCGGGATGAAGGGCAAACGTTTCAACCGGAGAAATTCACCACAGGTTGCACCCAGTACCAACGACGATTATCTTCATGTGCTTTGTCCCGATTTTTGGCAACGTCGACCTGATCACCATCCCATGACTCTCTCTGATCTCTCCATCCGCCGTCCGGTATTTGCCTGGATGTTGATGTCGGCGCTCATGTTCTTCGGAGCGATCTGCTTCTTCCATCTCGGTGTCAGCCAACTCCCGGAGGCGACCCAGCCGGTGCTGACTATTACCGCCTCATGGACCAGCGCCGCCCCGGAAGTGATGGAAACCGAGATCGTTAATCCCATTGAGCAAGCGGTGATCTCGGTCCAGGGCATCCAGGACATCGAGTCAAACATGCGCCAGGGCACGGCGACGATCAAACTCACCTTTTATTCAAACAAGGACATCGACGCGGCTCTCCAGGAAACCAACTCCAAGCTGCGCTCCGTCAAGCTGCCGGACGATGTCCTGCCCCCCACCATCTCCAAGATCAACACCGACGACCAGCCGATCATGTGGCTCGCCGTCACCTCGACGAAGCGCTCCTTCAAGGACATCCTCACCTACGTCGATCTCCACTTGCGGGACAAATTTCTCGTCATTCCCGGCGTGGGCAATGTCGTTCTCGGCGGATGGGCCGACCGCAACCTGCGCGTCTGGGTCGATAACAACAAGCTGCAGGAACGCCAACTGACGATCCTGGATGTTCGCAACACGCTCAAGATGGAGAATAACGAGACGTCATCCGGCTATCTCGAAAACGATCACAATCAATTCAACGTCCGCACCATGGGCGAGGCCATCTCGCCAGAGCAACTCGGGAACACCCTTATCACGCAACGAGGCGGACAGCGGATCTACCATTCCGACATTCACCTGCGTGACGTGGCCACCATCGAAGACGGCCTGGCCGATACGCGGAGCATGGCCCGAAGCGATGGCAAGGTTACCCTCGGCGTCGGCATCCAGAAGCAGCACGGAGCCAATGATGTCGCCGTGGGGAAAGCGGTGCGTGATTTTGTTGAGCTGACCAATAAAGACCTCGCCAAGACCGATCCTGATTTACACATCTTCGTCAACTTCGACGGCACCCGGTTCACCTCGGAGGCCATTGCGGAAACGGAAGTGACCGTCCTGCTCTCTGTGATCGTGACGGGCCTGGTCTGCTGGGCCTTTCTTGGCTCGTGGACTTCCACGTTCAATGTCCTGCTCTCCATTCCCACCTCGGCGCTGGGCACGTTCATCGTCATGGACTTGCTCGGGTTCACGATCAACTTTTTTACCTTGCTCGGCATGTCGCTCGCCATCGGCATCGTGGTTGATGATGCCATCATGGTATTGGAAAATATTGTGCGCCACTTTCATATGGGGAAGACCGCAAGGCAGGCATCGCTGGATGGCGCCCGTGAAATCACCTTTGCCGCCACCGCGGCGACGATCTCGGTCATCGCCGTCTTCATTCCCGTGCTCCTCGTTAACGGCATGATCGGCATTTTTCTCTTCCAATTCGGCATGACCATCTCCACCGCCGTGGGACTTTCACTGCTGGAGGCGATTACCCTCACCCCGATGCGTTGCTCGCAGTTCATGACCGCCCGGGAAGATGAATCGCGCTTTGCCCAGTGGGTCAATCGCGTCCTGGCCTCCTTCTCCCGCGTGTACCGGAACGCGCTGGAAATCAGCCTGAATCACCGTTGGAAAATTCTGGGGGGAGCCTTGCTGCTCTTTGTCGCTTCACTCTCCTCCGTGATGTTGATCAAAAAAGAATTCATGCCCACGCAGGATATCGGCATCTTCATCATCGATTATCAGACGCCGGTCGGTTCTTCATTGACCTTCACCAGCAATCAAGCCGCCAAACTGGAAAAAATCCTCGGGAACGAACCCTCGATCGGTCATTTCTTCGTCAACATCGGCGGGTTTGAGGGCGGCGAGACCAACAAAGGCATTTCCTTTATTTCCCTCAAGCCCCGCAGTGAACGCA
>CAIPBM010000053.1 GCA_903863295.1 uncultured Verrucomicrobiota bacterium
AGCTCCGCAACGCCCTTGAGCGCGCGGAGCAGCGGGCCGCGACGAACCGCGCCCGGGTGGAGGAATTCACCGGCATGCGCGACCTGGCCCGTCAGGAGATCGCCGGCACGGAGGAAAAAGTCCGCGTGGGTGAAGAGCAACTGACCCATCTCAATTCCCAGGTGGAAAATTTCACCCGTCTGCGGACGGAGACCCAGCAGCGCTTTGATACGGAGCAGGACGCTCTCCAGATGCTCAACGCCAAGATCAGTTCGGTCGAGGCTGAACGGGCGGAGGCTGAGGAAAAGAAACTCGCGCAGGAGCGACTCTACCAGCGTCAGGAACAAGAGTTGGCCGGACTGGAACTCCAGCAGAAAAACTTCCAGTTGCGGATCGAGGCCTTGCAGTCCGAGCAGGCTTCTCTGGCCCAGCGTCGCGATGAAGCTCAGGCGGCGGTGACGCAACAAACCGCGCGTCTGGCCGAGACCGAGTCCCAGCTACACGAACGCCGGGAGGCTCTGCAATTGGCCCAGCAAGCCCGTCGTGAGGCGGAGGAAAAGCTTCGCCAGGCGGAACGTGCCCGCAGCGAAGTTGGCCGCGCCCATCAACAGCTTCAGGCCCGTCGCGATGCCCTTGCGCAACTCGAGGAACAGCATGCCAGTGCTCCCCAAGCCACGCAGCGGCTGCTCAAGGCCCAAGGAGCCGAAGCTGCACATGAATTGCAGGGAACACTTTCAAGTCACATCGCGGTTCAATCGGGCTACGAGGCTCCACTCGCCTTGCTTTTAGGCGATGCCGTGAACGCGCTCATTTTGAACGATGACGCCGCAGCGCAGGCTTGGCGTGAGCGTCTGACCGGCAAGGAACAATGTGCCTTCGCCGCCCTCCGCACGGCCCGCCCCACGCCGCTGACCTCCAGCGCCGAGACCCATGCCTCCAAGTTCATCACGGCCCAGCCGTTGGTGAGCGATCTGGTCGCGGCCTTGCTGGAAGATGCCCATGTGGTCGAGGATTTGGCCGCAGGTTGGAACCTGAAGGCCGCGCAACCCCAAAGCACCATCGCCACGCGGCGAGGGGAACTCATCACCCGGAGCGGTTTGTTGCTCGTCGGTCAAGAAGTCGGCGCATCGCTGGCTGTCTTTACCCGGCAGTCGGAGTTACGCAATCTTGAGGCCGAGTTGGCCGGATCAGCCGAAAAAGTTTCCGCAGCACAAGCGGCGGTCGATGCTGAACGCGCCGCGCTGGAAGAAAAAACGAACCTTGTGGAACAAGGTCGGGCAGCGCTCCAGGAGACGGAGATTGCGCTCGCCACGCAACGGCAGGAAGAGCGTTCCGCCCAGGCCATCGCGGTGCAGATTGTGCGTCAGGTGGAAGACGCTGCACGCGAAATCGCGCGACTTCATTCTCAGGAACAGGTTGATCATGATCGCCATGAACGGCTGCGCGAGGCGATGAAAAGCGCCGAGACCGCGCGGGCTGAGGCCGAAGTCGCCATGGAAGCCTTCAAGGCGAAAATTGCTGAACTGGCCAAGGACGAGGAGAAGCAGACGGCGGCCCTGACCGAATCGCGCATTGAACTCGCCACGCAGACGCAGCAGTGCGAAGCCTGGCAGGCCCAACGCGAACCGGTGGCGACTCGCCTGCAGGAATTGCGTGAGCTGGTCCAGCTCCGCACGCGCGAAGCCGTCGAGCACGAGCAGCGCGTCATCCAGGCCCGTGAGGAAATTGCCTCTGCCGAACGCGAGCAGGTGGAGAAGACCGAGGCGAGGGATCGCATCGGTGTCGAACTGGAGCAGGCCCTGACCAAACGGTCTGAAGCGCAAGCCAGGATCGACGAGCAGGAAAGTGCGTTGCGGACCTTGCGCCGTGAGCAGGGCGAGACGCAGTCGGCCCGTTCCGAGAACGAAGTGAAGCTTGCCGAGCAAAAACTTTTCCTCGGGAATTTGCGCGAGCGGTTCCGCCGCGATTATCACAAGGAACTCGAAGAATTGCCCGAGTTGGGCGAGGCCGATGCCGCGACCGATTGGGCGGCATTGGAAACCGATGTGCTCGATAAGCGCAATGCGCTCGACGCCATTGGGCCGGTGAATCTTGAAGCCATCACCGAATACGATGAACTTGAAGAGCGGTACAAGTTCCTGACTGGTCAGGAGACCGACCTGCTCACCGCGAAGGATCAAATCCTGAAGGCGATCCAGGAGATCAACCGCACGACGCAGAAGCTCTTCGCGGAGACCTTCGAGCAGGTGAAGGTCAACTTCCAGGAGATGTTCACCGAGCTGTTCAACGGCGGTAAGGCCTCGCTCTCGCTCATGGATGAGAACGATCCGCTCGAATGCGGTATCGATATCATGGCGCGTCCTCCCGGCAAGCAGCCGCAGAGCGTCAGCCTGCTCTCCGGCGGCGAGCGCACGATGACGGCGGTGGCCTTGCTCTTCGCCATCTACATGGTCAAGCCGAGCCCCTTCTGCGTGCTCGATGAGCTCGACGCGCCGCTGGATGAGTCGAACATCAATCGTTTCATTAAAATCCTCAAGCGGTTCCAGGAGCAATCGCAGTTCGTCGTCATCACCCACAACAAGCGGACGATCAGCATTGCCGATGTCCTCTACGGCGTGACCATGGAAGAGCGCGGCGTCTCGAAATTCGTCTCCATGCGCATGGCCAAGCGCGATGCGGCGGCGAACGGCACACATGCCTCGGATGAGAACGTCCCATCGATTGCTGAGTCGGTGACGAACTGAATAGATCCCAGGCTGAGCTGATACCGTCGAAAAGCCTGCTTCCGATCTGGAAGCAGGCTTTTTTGTGTCGCTATACATGACACGAAATCGTAGCGCTCGTCTTACATTTGCCATGCATATGTTCCAATAAAGTCGTCGCTATACAGATGTGAAAAGTTGAGTATTGCGTGACTTTATTTTGACACAAAAACGACGCGATATCGTTACGGTAAACTCATTGCGTTCATATAGAGATAAGGGCATCGTCACGCCCTGAATTTCTAAAGTAACAACGCCGCGAGGAGAAAATGAAATGAATAAATCTATATTAGCGCTCACCCTGTCAGTTATCGGTATGTCGGTCAGTCACGGTCAGACGATTGCAGCTTGGAATTTCGAAAGTGATTCCATTGCTACGAACAATAACCCGGTAGCTGATACCAATAACACTGGTGGAACGGCCGTGGCGGATTCAATTGGGATGAATATCTATGCCACGCCTAATGTGGGTGTTACTAAAGATGATGTTGTCTTGGGAGTAACCAGCGGATCCAAATCAGACACAGGCGCAAACGGCGTAGCCAACGGAACCAATACCTGGCGCGTACGTGGACAGGCTGGATCAAACGGTGCTGCCAATGGCTGGTCTAGTGCAGCTCCGATTGGAACTCAGGGAGCTCAGTTTTTTGCTCCGACAACTCTCTTTACCAGTTCAACCCTCAGCAGCGTCAAAGTAAGTTTCGATTGGTATTCAACAACTCAGGGTGAAGCGAATTTAGAGTTCGCCTACACCACAGACGGCGGGTCTACTTGGCATAATCTGGCTCTGACTCTGGGAGGTTCTGACACAGGATTGCAGGTCTTGACAAACACCACGTCATCCAAAACCGTTTTGGGTTCCTATGTTAGCGATAACCTTTCAGTCAATGGCAGCCCAGCGGGACAGGACTGGTTTACCGGTTTGACCGCCACAATCACTGATCCGAGCGCGCTGGGTGATTCTGGCTTCGGCATCGAAATGGTGAATGCTTCCACGGGAACGGACAATGTCAGCACGCAGGGCACTGCACTAAACAACTCTTCGGGCAATTGGCGTTTCGATAATGTGACCATTAGCGGAGTACAGGCCGTTCCAGAGCCTTCCACCTACGCGCTGATTCTCGCGGGTTTTGTTCTACTCATCGGTTTTCAAATTCGCCGGAGTCGCTCCTAACTCCAGATAGTCCGTATTCATTCTTTGCAAACTTCTTATGAACAACTTATTTTCGCTTAAAAAAGGTCTCGGTCTTGTCGCTTGTGCGCTTTCCTTGGTCGCACCATCCGCGATGGCGCAGACGATTAGTTCCTTTACCTCTGGAGATTTGGTCATTAGCACGGTCTCTAACTCCGGTTTTAATACCGCGAATAACGGGCTGGATACGGCTTCCCCCATCAGCTTGCAAGAATTCAGTCTCGGTACGGGAGGCACCAGCGCGACATCGGTTGGCACGTTCACCTTACCGCAGACTTCCAGCGGCAGCAATTCGGCAATCTCCGGCGAATATGGATCGGCGTCTGAAGGAATCCTCGAGGATTCAGTGAACGGCCAGTACATGACCATTATGGGCTATGGGGTGAATGCCAATACGTTCAACACGGCCCCGACTTCCACCTACGGTAACGCCGCCCTCGGGCAGACGACCAGCCTCACCACGGGCAGCTATACCACTGTCGCTCGCGTCGTTGGCCTGATCGGTCAAAACGGCAGCGTGGATACCAGCACCGCGTTGACCGGCGTCTATAATACCAATAATCCACGCAGTGCAGCGACCGTGGATGGTTCCTCCTTTTACGTTTCCGGTCAAGGTGTGACGGGCGACGGCACAGGTGGCATTTTCTACGCCACGCGGGGTGCCACAACCGCTACGGCCATCAATAACAACACGGGCGTCCCCTCGGGTACTCCGAACGGCACAGACAACGCGGCGTACGGTACGGAAACCCGCGCGGTGGAGATCGTTAATACCGGAAGCGGCAATACCCTCATGGCATCCCGCGATTTCGGCGCTTCAGGAACTCCCAATAGTTCCACGGATATTCGGTCATTCACGAATTCCAGCAATGGTCTGCCTACCTCCTCGGCCGGACTCACGGTGGCTCGAGTTTTGCCCGATACCCAGAGCTCAAAGGGGAATTACGGCTCGATTAACCTGACGGCGGCTTTGGCCAATGGCGTTAATAATGGACGTATTGGGACCTTCGTTTATCTTAGTCCGGAGCAGTTTTTCATGGCTAGCTCAACCGTGATGTATGTGGCGGACAGTGGTGCGCCTAAAAATGGTGGTGCAGGGGCGGCGGGTCTGGGTGAGGGTGGGCTCCAGAAATGGGTTAATACCGCAGGGACATGGACTCTCCAGTATGATCTCTATGCCGGGCTTAACTTGGTCAATAATAACACGGCAAATTCAGCCACGAATACAGCGGGTGGGGTGACTGGATTGTTTGGCTTGGCTGGACAGGTGGAAAGCGATGGGACGGTTGAGCTCTTTGCGACCAGCTACGGGGTTAATGAACTTTCGCAGAGCTATCTCTATGAGATCACGGATACGCTGAGCGCAACAACTGCCGGCAGCGAATCCTTTACGACGCTTTACACGGCTGGTCCAAATACGGCTTCCACGGGCCTTTCGATCCGCGGCGTTGCCTTTGCCCCGCAGGTTGTTCCTGAACCTTCCACTTGGGCGCTCATGATTGGTGGACTTACCATGCTTTTCGTAGCGATCCGCCGCCGCAACCGGGCTTGAGACAGTTTTAGATGGCGAAGCTGAAAAGGCTTCGTTTTTTGGGTTGGAAATCTTGGACCGGGAGGGATACAAAAAGTCCTTCCCGGTCTTTTTACTTTTTCCCGATAATAATTTGAATGAAATGGTAAGTCGGTGTGTCCAACCAGCGGCGAGGAATTGTTTGCAGTCAAACGCCTCGATTGCAATTATCTAAGCGAACTATCTTTGGGCAAATTTGAGTAGCAATGACCGCTTTTAACTACCTGACTCTCATTGCGATTGGTCTTGTGGTGGTCTGTTCAGGCACCCATGCCGTTGCGGAGGGTGACGTGACTATTGTGCCCGCCCCCACAGCCAAGGCCGATTCTTCTTCGGATAGCACGACCTCGGCGGATGGCACGCCTGTGGTTCATAAATCGTTGCACAAGAAAAAGAAAAGCAAGAGTTCGTCAAGTACAACGCCCGCGACGGTAAGCGTTACCCCGTCTTCCAGCTCTACTGCTTCGACAACTGACACGACAGCCTCTTCCACGCCTAAGTCTTCAACGGCTGACTCAGCCAAAAAATCCTCTCACACCGCGACAGCCTCAACTTCGTCATCTGCGACAAATGGAGTGAAGGCCGTCACCACCGCGCCAATAGTTCCTTCACATCTTCCGGACAAAACCACGGCAGCCGCCGCGAGTACTTCGGCCAATGGCCCGACGGTCGAAACCGGATTGCCAGTCGCAAGGCATAATCCTGTGGGTACCGGGTCCGATCCCATTCTGATGCCCGTTGGGTCTGGTGCGAAAAACCCCGGACTGGTATCGCCACTTCCCACGGCTGCAGTGGCCAGTTATTCGCCGTCTTACCACTCGACGACGCCCTCGGACAATTTTGTCTTCACCAATTTCTCCAAGTCGAAAGCAACCTACCCTTGGAAGACGGGGATCATCACCACCATTTTCTGGATCGGGGAGGGTGGATCCCAGATCAGTGCAACGGATAATATCGGCAGCGCCTGGGACGAGGATTGGCGCAAGAGCAACCGGGGAACAGATAATCCCTACCAGCGGAATGGCTACGCCCCCGCCGACCATGCTCCCACGGTTAATCCATTCTATGTCGCTCTTCCTTTCAACGATCTGGCTTACCCGGACAAAGCCCGTCGCTGGCTTCCCGAGGGCTGGCATCGCCCCATGAAGGACGGGAAGCAAGTCTCCGCCTGCAAGGATCGCTGGGTTCAGATCAAGAATGCCCAAGGCCGTTCCTGCTATGCCCAGTGGGAGGACGTTGGCCCCCTGGTCTCAGATCACGCGGAATATGTCTTTGGTCCAGAGAGGCCCGATACCTTAACCCGAGCGGGACTCGACGTTTCTCCCGCCGTGGCGCAGTACCTAGGGTTGGATGGAAACAACCGGATTACTTCATGGCGCTTTGTTGATGATGAAGACGTACGGCCAGGTGAATGGCTGAAATACGATGAATTGGCCTTGCTCTACAAGGCCATGCACGAGCAGAAGTCGTCCAATCAGCCAATCCAGCGTAATATTGAGCCGATCGATGATTCGAGCGATGACTCGAACAAGAAGCGGGTTGGGGCGGCCAAGGGCTAGAGATTTAGCGATCGATATCGGTCCGGTTTTCACCGTTAAGCGCACTGAGGAACCGGGTGGTCTGACGGCGCAGGCCCTGAAACAAAAGGCTCTTGCTGCGGGCATAGCCGTAGCGGTCTTCCAGCAAATGGCACCGCTGATCCGCCGACAGAATAATCATCTTGAGCTGCAATTCGAGCTTAAGGTGCTTCCGCTTCTGGGCCGAGTGAAGGCAGTTATTAAGTTGATCACTAAAGCGATCTTCGGTTTGAAAGCATTTTCTGACGATTTCAAAAACCGATTTGTTCAAGTCGGTCGGTTCAACGTCGGGGATAAGGAGATAGGGAGAAGGGCTATCTGTGCCGCCCGACTGGGTAAAACTTGCCGGATTATCCGTGTTCGAGTCGGGTTTGGATCGGCTCAAAGCCAGCAGTGTTTCCAACTGTTTGTCTAAAAGCGCTACATCCTGGTGAAGCTGTTCCCGACACGAGGTAAAGAGTTCAACTGACTTTTCCGAACCCAGTACACGAGGGTGTGTCTCGAGGGATGCGTAGACGCGGTGGAGTTCCGTAGCACTCAAAAGGAGGTCATTGAGCTCGGTGAGTTCCTGCGTGTTGGGCAGGACGGGTATGGCGGAGGAGTCAAACTTCATAGAAGACTGAACTATTTATTGCATGCGCCGTGCCAAGATGGCAAGTAATCTCTACGAGGCATCCCGAGGGATATCTTGTGAGCCTCCTTTCAGGCGGTATACTAAATCCGCAGGATTTACCGCATGCGCCTCTTTTACGCTGGACTAGTCGTACTTTGGGTTGGTGTCTTTCTGGTTAAAGTTGAGGCTACGGAACCGCAGGTCATCCCTGCAACATCTCCTCGACTGACGCCTGAAGCCAATGCGGCAGCGATTGTGATCGCACGCAATCAGGCCCTTTTGGCGGAAGAAAAGCACGATATACCGGGGCTGGTTCAGGCGCTTAATAACGAGGCAGATGGGGAGTTGCGAGCCCATCATTTCGAGGTGGCCGAAAAACTCCGGCTACAGGTGCTCCAGATTCAGGAGGAACATGCGGGGCGCGATTCTCTTGAAACGGCGGATGCCCTGCTGAATCTGGGGTGGTTTTACAATAATCTGGCCCGGTACGAGCAAGCCCAGACCGCCCTGGATCGTTGCCGGGAAATCCGCCAGCACATCCTTGGCCCAGAGACCGCGCCTGTGGCGGAGGCTCTTAATGCAC
>CAIPBM010000054.1 GCA_903863295.1 uncultured Verrucomicrobiota bacterium
TTGGACGTTTCGTAGATCACAAATCCGACGATAACCCAAATGCGGGTGCCATCCTTGCGGAGGTACTGTTTTTCATAAGGACCACTGAAACCCGCTTCCCGTGCCCGCTTGATCGCCTGATGATCAAGGGCAAGAAATTCAGGGGGAGTGATGGTGTCCCAGCGGATTTGATTGGAGATCAACTCCTCCCTTGAATACCCGATGATGCGTAGATACTCGTCGTTAGCCTCGTAAATGCGCCCGTCGAGATCGCCGACAAGATTGCCGATAATGTTTGATTCAAAATAGAGGCGAAACTTGAATTCCGACGCATGGAGGGCTTCCTCAGATTTTTTGCGCTCGGTGATGTCGTGAAAAAAAGTGGAGACGCCGCCTTCCGCCACGGGGTAGTGGCGCACGCTAAACCACCTTTGCCAGGGGAGATAAAGACTCTCCGCTTCGGTCGGTACGCGTTCGATCAGGGATCGTTTCAAGGTCTTCCCCACCTCCAGCGTTAGTAATTCCGGAAAAACCTCAAAGCACTCGCGTCCGATGAGTGCATCGGGATCTAGGCCTTGGGCGGAGAGGGTACGGCGGGCGCTGGCATTGAAATAAGTGAAGCGTCCCTGGGCGTCCACAACCTGCAAGCCATCGGTGATACTTTCCAGTGTGGCGCGGACTTTTTCTTCGCTTTTCTCACGCTCAATCAAGGCCAGACGCAGCTTCTCTTCCCGGTCTAGGATCGCTTCCTCGGCTTCCTTACGGATTTGCGCCAGTTTCAGGTTAGTGGCGACTCGTGCGATGAGTTCGCGAGCGCTGAACGGCTTGGTGAGATAATCATCAGCCCCTGCTTCGACACCTTCCACCCGGGCCTCTTCCCCGGCCCGGGCGGAGAGAAGGATGATGGGAATGCTTTTCAGAAGAGCGTCGTTGCGTAGTTCCCGCAGCAAACCGAGACCATCCAGCCGGGGCATCATCACATCGCTGAGAACGAGAGAGGGGGGGTGAGCGCGGGCAGCTTCAAGTGCGGATTGGCCATCCCCCACGGCAGTTACTTGAAAGCCATGGTCGGTCAATAACCGCTGAATGTAGCCGCGCATATCGCTATTATCATCGGCCAGGAGGATGCGTGCCGTGGAGTGATCCCGAGTGCTGCGACCAGAGCCACTCGCCACCAAGGAGACTGATTCCGGCAGGCTATTGGGATCCGGCAACCAACGTAAAGCCTCCTCCACAAACAGGCGCGCTCCCGTAAGCGAGGAGCCTGACGATTTGGAATTGATGATGCGTTCTCTTGGCAAATGTGCGCTTCCCAGGGGAATCCAGATCAAGAACGTGGTTCCTTGCCCTTCCGTGCTCTGGACGCTCGCGCTCCCTCCATGCAGTCGCGCTAATTCCTGCACCAGGGCCAGTCCGATTCCCGTCCCTTCATGGGAACGGGCCCACGAATTCCGTATGCGATGAAAGCGTTCAAAAACCCGGGGCAATTCAACTTCCGGAATGCCAACGCCCGAATCCCGTACCGACAGGCAAATACCTTTCATACCTTCACGATCTGCCTGCTCCAGTTTGATTTCGATGGTGCCTTGTCGGGTGAACTTGAGCGAATTGCTCATCAGGTTGAACACGATCTTTTCCCACATCGTCCGGTCGACATAAACGGCTTCAGGCAACTCCGGGCAATCGACGATCAGGTTCAACCCCGCCTTTTCCACCGCGGAACGGAAAACACTGGCCAATTCCGAGGTGAAGACGGCGAGATCAGTCGGTTCAAAGGACGCATCAACCCGGCCTGCTTCAATGCGCGAAAAATCCAGAAGGGTATTGACCAGTTTTAACAGGCGAAGACTGTTCCGGTGAACAAGCTCTAGCCGCTCATTGGGAGCCGGACTTTCCCGCATTTCGTCCTCCAGCGGTCCGAGCATCAGGGTGAGCGGGGTTCGCAATTCATGGCTGACGTTGCTAAAGAACGTCGTCTTGGCCCGGTCCAGCTTGGCCAGCATATCGGCGCGTCTTTTCTCTTCCTCAGCAGCGCTGGCATTTTGGATGGCCGTGGCAATGTGCCCGGCGACCAGCTCGTAAAACGTTCGATATTCAGCGTCGAGCTTCCGGGTCGGGTTAACCCCTGCCACCATGATTCCAAAGGGGCGCTCCTGCCCCCGCGAGATCAGCGGCATGACGATGGCCTCGGTGACCGGCTGATCTGCCGCACCCCGGGGAAAGCCGTCGGATCTCTGGAGCGGGACAACCTGGGATTTTGAGGTGATGGCGACATCCGAAAGAGGCCAAAATCTCTCCTCCTCCGCATAGAGGCTCAACTCGACAATTTCAGGACAGATCCGTGGATTTCCTCTCGAGAGGGCGATGGCTTGCTCTAGAACTGCGGAACTCTCTTCCCGGTCAATCAAATAGAGAAGTGCGAAGGGGACGTCGTCCAAATTTTTCGCCAGGATGGACGCTGCCGAGGCGCACGCACCACGGGTCGATTTTTCCACCAGGGATTCTGCGGCGAGCTCAGATAGAGTCCGCAATCGCCGCGTACTGAGAAGTTTCGCCGTCACCTCTGCGGATGGGCAGAAAAGTCCCCCGACATTGCCCAACTCATCGCGAATGGGGCTGTACGAAAAGGAGTAGAATGTCTCCTCAAGGAAATCTCCGCGATTCATGAACAGGCGGACATCGTTGACAAACGAAGCCTCGCCGCGCAGGAAGACCTTATCCGCCAAGGGCCCGCAGATATCCCAGATCTCTTTCCATACATCTGCTGCAGGCTTTCCCAAGGCCTTGGGGTGTTTCGCCAGGCTCAACACCTGGATGTAAGCATCATTATAAAGGAAGGTCACCTCAGGTCCCCAGCCCACCCACATTGGATGCTGCGAATTCAACATGAGGCCTGTCGAAGTCTTGAGACTTTGAGGCCAGGCATTGATCGGCCCCAGCGGTGTTTTCGACCAGTCGAACGTGCGGATACGCTCCCCCATCTCCCCTCCACCGAGGAGAAATTTGAGTTCGTTAAGATCCGTGACGGGGGATGACATTAAAAATCTTCAGGGAGTTAGTTGTGAATCAGGTTAGCACAACACCGGGAGGCGGTTGAGAAATTTCCCCAATCTGTTTCATGCCGTGGAATGAGGATCGCTACCCGCGATGACTTCGGAAATGAAGTAGAGTTTATCGATGACAGCCTGGGAGAGAACAAAAGGATAAAGATCGCGGTGTCCCATACTGCGGTTGATGGAATTGAGTGCCACGGTCAACTCAGTCCATTTCTCCAAGACTTCATCGAACGGTCTGGCCTTCAGCGAAGATTTCCCCTCGTCACCATCCCCCGTTGGATCAATCCGGATGCGCTTGCCGACCAGATCGAAATCCGCCGCTACTTCCAAGGTATCATGAATATGGAGAAAATGGGCCCAGCTTTCGGCCCAGTCTTCCCACGGATGCATCGTCGCGTAGGCGCTGATATAACTCTCCTGCCAGTCGCTGGGGGCGCCCGAGGCGTAATATTTTTTCATGGCGTCTTCGTAGCTCTGCCTCTCATCGCCAAAGAGAGCCCGGTAGGGCTCAAGGAATTTGGTGTCGAGCACGAGACGGTCCCAATAATAATGGCCTGTTTCATGGCGAAAATGGCCGAGAAGAGTCCGGTAGGGCTCTTTCATGCCGAGCCTTGTCTTCTCCCGGAAACCATCATCGGCTTCCGCGATATTTAACGTGATCAAGCCGTGATCGTGTTCGGTGATAACATGATCGATGCTGCCATCAGGTTTATTGACGTCCGCCAGAAAGCGAAAACCCAGGCCTCCCTCAGGATCGTCAATCTTGTTGGCCAAAGGTAATTTCAGCCGGAGTGAACTATAGACGAGTCTCCTTTTGGCCGCTTCCGTCAGGGCCCAAAGCACTACGTTATGCGGGATGCTCTGGTCCGGGATGACGACATCCAACCGGCATGAGACGCAGAAGGTCTCATTGGTATTTTCGGCCGGGATCATCCAATTACAGACGTTAGCCTGGCTATAGTTTTGGCACTTTTTGTAGAGACGGTTTTTGGCCTGCGCCACGGTGGGGGAAAACAGCCCCTCCTCTGCGGGTTCCAGGCTACTGGCACAAATAAGATCGGGTAAGAAACCGATTTCGCGTTTGCAGTGGACGCAAGTTATGTTTTCGAAGTAGAGAAGTTGCCCGCACGCGCATGTATACGTTTTCATAAATTTCAATCACCTTTCATTCCTTGTAAGACCAACACCGAATGCCTTTTTGAAATAACTAGAGTCGTTGCGCCAAGGTAAGCGCCAACAGGACCAGAAAAATGAGAAGCAGTGCTTTGGCAAGGCTTGCGGCCAGCCCCACCAGTCCCAAGAAACCAAACAGACCCGCTAGCGTCGCGAGAACACAAAAGAGTACGGATTTCTCGATCATGGCTCCATTCCCCGGCCGCTTTTTTCGGGAAACAAATGAGCGACGGTTTTGATAAACGTGGAGAGCCCGATGGGCTTCTCTAAAAAGGCGGTGACGCCCAACTGATGGCAGACTGTCGCGTCGTTCGGGTTACACGATCCGGTCATGATGATCACCGGGATGTTCTTAAGCGTAGGTTCAGCTCGAACCACGGTGAGAAGTTCGATGCCGCTCATGCCGGGCAACCGGATATCGACGAAACAAGCCAGGGGTGGACTCGTCTGTTCTCGAAGAAACTGGAGGGCCTCCTCCCCCGTGGTTATCACGGTGACGAGCTCCTCAATTTGTGCCGACGCGATTTGACGCGTCAGCAGATAGCTGTCGTTCTCATCGTCTTCCACGATGAGAATCTGGGTTGATGGCGAGGAGGTCATGGAGCGGAGCCCGTCAAATGAGTCCGAGGGGACTTAATTGGAGCGACGGCTGAGGCCGAAAAGAAATCCGGCGGCCAGGGCAACCCCGATGCAGGCGAGGGGACGTTCGGTCGCGTATTCCCGGAAGGAGCCAACAACGTCGCTTAATTTAGATTTGGCTTCATTGATCTGATCCTGGCTTTCTTCCTGGAAATGCCCTGCGAGGTCCTTTAACTGACCTTTGGCTTTTGAGGCATGCTGGGACGCTGTACTGGCCAGATCGCGGGCTGCGTCGGCACCGGTTTCCTTGAGTTGCGAGAGCGTTTCGCGGGTGGCTGGAAATGCTGAAGATGTGGGTTCATTAGTCATAGTGAATCCCGAGTTGCAACCAGAATGCCAACCTCATCGAGAAACTTATCTTGCTCTCAACACGAAGCTTGCATGATTAAGCAAGCATTGGCCTGGATTGATTTTCGGGCAAAATGCAATTAACCATTTTAGATTCCTCGCAATTTGGCTGGAGCCGCTCATTAAAGCATCCCAAGACTTTGAAGCTTGGCCCAGTCTTCCGCCCTGAAAAGCTTACGGGCCTGATTGGCCTGATCATTGGAGCACCAAGGCGCCCACCACGTTACCTTCACAAATTTCGGGCCGCGATTGGCGAATTGTTGAGCCGATTGTCTGGTAGGGAAAAAGAGGTCGATGACCAAGGCATTCTTTTCCTCTGCCGTGTGCCCGGACTGGTGAGCGGCTCGGCGCGTTATAACGGCTTTGCCCGTATCGACCGCAAGGAATGTTCCGACATCCGGAATGGTAACGACGCTGCCAAAGGGGATAACCTTGGGATCCACCGCACAATGGCCCGATCGTAGAGGCACTCCCGTGGAGCTCTGTCCATTGGAGGTCCAGTGGTCTCCCTCACTTTTCCAATAAACGGTCAGGCAGGCCAAAGCTGTTCCTGAATCGCGGGATGATGGGGGTGGTGAACCTGGCTCAGGTTTCGAGTCCGCAAGAAGATCGCCATGGCTGATTATAAAAAAGATAAGAAAAAGCAATTTTACATGCGACCAAGTCATGACTGCTTAATTTGCATACGACATGCCAGAACGGATTATGAGATAAGCCCTTCAATCCGTTTATGTTAAAAAAAACGTCATAAGATCTGTGTCTGCAAATTGCATCTCGCATTACGCTCTGGATAACAAAATGCAGTCCGATCAATTCGTGGGAGCGATTAAAGAAACATCGCGATGGCAGCGCCGAACATCCCGAGCGTCGTGATGGAAACGACCACACGGGCTAAGATCGAGCTGGGCTGATTTTGCATGACGGCAGCGTCGCTTGCGACCCAAAGAATGCCCAGGAGCAAGAAAGGCGCTAAAATTCCATTGATGACTGCGGTTAGAAAAAGCGCATCGGTCGGTTTGATGCTGGTGAAGGAAAGGGCAATCCCGATAAGAATCGAGCAGGTGAGAACGCCATAGAAAGCCTGGGCTCTTCGCAATTTCTGATCCAGCCCCTGGCGCCAACCAAACGTCTCCGAGAAGGCGTACGCCGAAGAGCCCGCCAGGGTCGGAATGGCGAGGAAGCCCACGCCGAGTAAACCGATGGAATAAAGGAGGGCCGCAAAATTTCCCGCCAAGGGGCGCAAGGCTTGGATGGCATCCTTGGCCGATTCGATATGCGTAAGCCCGTTTTGATGCAGGGTCAGGGCGGTAGTCAAAATGATGAAATACATAATGATATTGGAGAAAAACGTCCCAATGCCCACATCCAGGGCGCGTTCTTTCAAGTCTGACTCCGGTGCTCCCCGCCTGCTTGCCTCGGTGAGATGGCCCTTGGATTTTTCCTCCTCGATTTCCTGGGAAGCCTGCCAGAAAAAGAGATAGGGGCTGATGGTTGTCCCTAAAATCGCCACCAGCGTGGTCCATTCGGCATGGCCCTTGGGCCAATGAGGCAGGAAGGTTGCTGCCAGCACATGGGACCAATTCGGGTGCACCATAAAGGCGGTGACAACATAAGAGAAAAGCACGACGGCCAGCCATTTCAGGATCGAGGCGAGGGCCTGATAGGGGAACCGGATGGTGGCAAAAATAATCAGACATCCGAAAGCCACCAGAAATAGTCGTGAATTCAGGCCGGTCAGTAGCTGCGTCACTTCCGCCATTCCCGAGAGATCCGCGCTGATATTGATCGTATTCGCCACGAACAATCCGAAGGCGGCCACGACGAGAAAAGAACGAGGTATTCGTTTTCTGAGCGCTTCCGCTAAACCGACGCCCGAGACCAGCCCAATCCGGGCGCACATCATCTGGACTGCGGTCATCAACGGCCACGTCAACATGGCCGTCCACAGAAGCGAGGTGCCCAATTGGGCACCAGCGATTGAATAGGTGACGATTCCCGACGGGTCATCGTCTGCCGCTCCCGTGACCACTCCTGGGCCCAAAATGGAAAGGAAGCGCTTGAACCGTCCCTTGGGAGGAGGCGAGCTCATCGTTCGAGGAGAACGGAAATAATCCCGGTCAAATCAAAGTTTGGTATCGCGCCGCTGCGCTCTGGAAGCTCACGGCCTTTCTTCCCCTGCTTTCTCTCCATTAACCTGCGAAGTTCTGACAGATGAACTAAGAAAACGGGTCTATTTTTCATAAGCTTCAGTTAGAGAAAGAGAGGAAGAAAGTAGGGCCGCGTCTCTTATTTCATTTTACTTTGGATCGACTTGATATCGGAGAGATGCGTCTCAATCACCTGAAGCGTGTTCTCGGCAAAGGTCTTTAACTTGGGATCTTCTGCCTGAGTGGACTCTTCACGGAACTCCGCGACGTCTTTTTCATGGTCCTTCACCATGGTATGGACATAGGCTTCATCGAACGCCGATCCCGAAAGATGCTGAAAACGATCCACGACGGCCTGATGTTTCGGATCGAGCGAAGCGGGAACATCAACTCCCTTTTGCTCCGCAATCGCTTTTAGTTCAGAATTTGCCTTGGAGTGATCCATGACCATATGCGAGCCGAACTGTTTCACGTCGGCCGAGGAACCGTTCTGTTGTGCCAGCTTGCCGAGCTCGACTTCAGTCATGCCGCCCTGGGCCGCTTTTAGGATAAAATCTTTGTCTGAGAGATTGCCTGAAGAAGTAGGGTTCGATCCCTGGGCCTTATCTTGAGTGGTTGGATTCGGAGTCTTAGTTCCCGCCTTGTCCGCGGAATCAGTAGAGGCAGTCGAGGGATTTTTATCCAATGAATTCGTCGTATCTTTCGAGTTCGTTTTATCCAATGTTCCTGAGTCCGCGGGGGCGCCGGTGGATGCCTTGTTTTGATCCGCCGTGCTGTCGTTGAGCTTGCTGCTTTGAGTTCCATCCGGCGTTGTATTTTGGGTTTGTCCATAGGCCAACGGAGGGCAAGTCCAACTGAATGCCATAAATCCCGTGGCGATCAACGTACGAAGTAGCGTGAGTGTTTTCATGATTTCCTTATTTAGATGATTATAAAGTCTGCCCCGCTATCCGATCATCGGAAGGCATGAGCAATTATTTCGTCGTGATGTTTTGCATGGATCATGCCAACTCAAAATTTGAAAAATGAAGCTGTTTTTCAATTACTTATAGATCGAATGCTTCAAGGCAAATAGGCTGTTTGCGGTTCGAGCAATTTCTTATCATGCAATGTGCCGCAGCAGCGTGGTAAACACCTTGTCCTGCTGCTGCTATCCTCCCGTTGGAGAAAGTTGCAGATCGCATTATCACCTGAGCGCTTTATTGCAAAGAGCCCGTATCGCGGAGCCAGGTATTTTAGTAAACGGCTTCAAACAGGGCATTTGCTTGTGAAGGATGATTTGGCACGGCTTTTGCAAATGCAGAAGCAATCTATAAAAGGAATATCTATGCCTACTATATTATGGATCATTCTCGTCCTCCTCTTATTGGGAGCCTTGCCCATTTATCCCTATAGTGCCACGTGGGGCTATTATCCAAGTGGAGGGCTGACCTTTCTGATACTCCTTCTTGTGCTTCTCGCACTCTACCGTGGGAAGCCGCGAATTTAATTCTCTTCTTGACCGAGCAGTGACTACTAATCCAACGCCGGGAAGATCATCCGCCAAGGGAAAAGGTTTCTTCCCTACCCGTTTTTTTCTGATCAGCCGAAGAACCCGGATTATTGTGGAGAGCGGGCTTCTTTTTCTCGCTATCCTCACCGCGACCGTCTGGTACTCGGCACCATATTGGGGCCGGGATTATATCAACCGGGCCTTCGCGAATTTGCCGGAATACACCGGCAGAGTCGAATGGGTCCGCTTCCACCCCTTGACCGCCAGCGTGGATGTTTATCAGTTTCATATCGATAAGAAGACTGGAGATGTGCCCATTCCCTTTTTCTTCTCCCCGCGGTGGCATGTCTCGCTCCAGTGGTCGGAAATATTTCACGGCGCCGAGCGGGCTTCCGTGGTCATTTTTAATCCGCAGGTCAATATCGTCGCTGGTCCAAGTGACAAAGAGAGTCAATCATCGATCAGCATGATCTGGATCAACACGATCAAGCAACTCATCCCCTGGCGGGTCAACGAAGTCAGAATTCATCAGGGAGATTTTCATTTCAGGGATTTTCACGCGGATCCCCCGGTCGATCTTGAAATCAGCAGCGTCGAGATAGCGGCCGAAAACATCAGTAACAGCCAGAGGTTAAAAGTCCCGCTGCCCGCCACGGTGAAAGTTTCCGCCCGTCCCTTGAACACGGGCACGTTTAAGATGAACCTCGCGATAAATTTTGACGAGAAATACGCCACATTTACCCAGGACTTTCAAATGGAGCATGTCCCCGCACAAGGTGCTAATTCGGCTCTGAAGAAGTATCTTAAGGTGGAGATGAAAAGCGGCGAGATCGGACTCTATAGCGAACTGACTGGCGACAAGGGTGTCTATCACGGGTACGTGAAACCGTTCTTTTATCATTTCGAGTTCATGCCGAAGCCGGAAGACCGGCACGGTCCCGGAGTCATCTGGGCGGGCGTGCTCAACACCGTCAAAGGCTTGTTTCAAAATCACGAGAAGGTTATCGCAACCGAAGCCCCCATTTCCGGGCGCATTGACCAACCGGATGTCGATGGATGGGGGGCATTTCTTGGTGTGCTTTGGAACGCTTACATTGAGGCCCTCAAGCCGGGTTTTGATCCGGATCACAGCCCGCCTGTACCTACGGATACGGTGACAACCCCTCAGTCGCCCACGACGCAGCAGGAAGCGGAAACCCTTCCGGAGAAAAAGAAATAAGCAAAGTTTTCAGCCTTAATCAGGATGAAGCCGCGTCGGCGCGTTGGGATGGACAACCGCAAACGTGGGTAGATGCGGAAGGCGCATGATCGCCTGGGAAAAAACCTCAAAGGTCACAGGCTTGGGGATAAATGCGGCCACTTTCAATCCCTGGCACTCCTCAAAGTCTTTCGGATTAATGGAAGACGTCATAATCACCACCGGTGTATTTTTGATCCGGGGCATTTGACGCACTTCGCGCAAAAGTTTTAACCCGCTAAGACCGGGCAGTTTCAGGTCTAAAAAAATGGCGATAAGATCGCAAAACGGCGCAGGTGGCGGAAGGTTGGAGAGAAACTTCAGGGCCGTTTTTCCATCGGAAAAGAATCGGACGTGTTGATCGATCTTATTTTTGCGCAACTGACGGGTCAGGAGTTCACGATCATTCTCATCATCCTCTACGATGACCACACGAACGCTTGGTTCGGACGGATCATGGGCGGCCCAATGATCAGGCATTGTCTTCATGCAGAAACTACGATGCGGAGGCTTTGCGGCGAGTCGGTGATTTTTGAACCCGTGCGGAGCCAATTTTGCGTGAACGCACTGCCCGTTGCCCCGATTCGGTTCGAGCGGCTTTTTTAGCCTTTGCGCTCACCTGTCGTCCGCTTCCAGTTCTCTCGCCACCCCCGCTCTGTTTATTAACCGTTTGCCAGGCTCGCTTTTCGGCTAGCTTTTTTGGAGCGCCCCCTTGTTCATAGCTCTTTTCAATATGGGCCGCCTGTCGCTTTTGCTTGGCGCTATACTTGATTTTGGATCCTTTGGGCATGACAACCAAGGGGCAAAAGGTGTACCGGATCGGTAGACTGTCCCTAACTCCTTGTTAGGGCGGCGCATAGATAGAGTGAGCTCGTCTGGCATCACTCAGCTTTCGGGCAACGGGCAACCCTCAAGCAACCGTTTATAGCAAATTGCTAGTCGCGACAGCGGCAGGGGCTTCATCCCGGTTGGAATGAAACAAATTGGCAATCGCCGTTGAAAAAGTGTTGAAGGTTATGGGCTTTTCCAGCAGCGCCATGGCTTTCAATTCCCGGCAGGCTGCGACGGTTTCCGGAGTCGGCGAAGCAGTCATGACGATAATGGGAAATGTGGCCATTCCGTCCATGGTCCGGATCATCTTAAGCAGATCGATGCCATTGATGTGCGGCAAACGAACGTCGAGGAAAATAGCCAGCAGATGTCGCTTGAAAGCGGAGGATTCAACTCCTTGGAGCAATTTCATGGCATCGCGGGGATCCGAAACCGCGAGTACATGCTTTCCAACGGGAGTTTTCTTTAACTCGTAATGCAGCAATTCCTGATCGTCAGGGTTGTCTTCTACTACCAAGATGCGAATCGGCTCGGAATCGCCCATAATCCCGTCCTCCTTTATCAAAGTTTATCTAATAGAGGAGCGACTTCAAGCGCTTTCGGTAAATTATTCACCCTGAAAACTTTTAAGATTGATTCCTACTTCCAACAGCGTGGCCTCACTTCACAATTCGCCTCTGGTATTAGGATTCGTCTTTGTCCTCATATTGGGCCTTGGGGTCATTATCGTCCGGAGCTCCCTTGGTGTCAGGGTGCTTCGGTTTGAGCGGAGGGTGGGGAAGGGACTTCTTATCCGCGGGCTGGTTCTTTTCTTTTTTAGGCACAGCTTCCTTGGGTTGTGATCCAGCAGTCGGTATGGCGACTGCTGGATCTGTTCCGTGAGGGGTTAGCGACGATGAGAAGGAGTTGGGGATTCCTCGATCTCATCGGCTTCAACGTTGATCGATTCGGCGGCCTCAGTCAGCTTTTCGTCCGTTTCGACTTCTTCCTGGAGGGTCTGGTCGAGCAACTTCTCGGCTTGGTCTTCACCCAGAAGCTTCGCGTAAGTCTTGACCGTGCCATACCCGGCAATCTCATAGTGCTCCACCCGTTGGGCAGCCGCGATGAGAAGAGCATCCTTGGTTGCCGGAGTGGCATTTTCTTCAATGGCCTCGGCACCTTCCTCGACAAGACCTTTCATCGCCTTGCAGGTCTTGCCCGTGGGTTTTTCGTCCAAGCCGGAGAAGATTTCCTCCAGCCGGGCGACGTGTCCTTTGGTTTGTTCCAGATGATCCGTAAACCCCTGGGCCAGTTCCGGAGAATCAGCCGCCTTGGCCATTTTCGGCAAGGCTTTGACGAGTTGGGTTTCAGCGCTGTAGAGGTCTTTCAGTTGTTCGACGTAAACGTCCCGTAATGTAGTAATTTTTGGCATGTGGTTCCTTTGTTAGGAAACCTCTTTTGCACGGGGGATGCCAAGTTCTGTCGGACTCCTCCGTTTACCTCTCAAGATGTCTTCCCAGCGCATCCGTCCAGAGAGGCTGAACCGCTGCAATCTGCATCTTCGGTTTTGCGAAAATCTGCATATTGAGCCCGAATCAAGGCTCAAAGGAATGGCTTTGCTAAACGTCCTTTTCTTCGCGCATTTTCTCGCGTCATTTTCTCCTTTTAAGCCACAAAACCTCCGGTTCCTTAGCTCCATTTCATTGTTGCCTGTATCAGATAAAAGTGATAACTACTCGCACCATGAGCATTGGACGTGTCGTGCCCTCCACTTCCCGGCTGCTTCTTTTTGCGGTGGCGACCTGGTTGCTCATAGGTGCCGCAGGAGCGCAAACGCTCTCCGCCTCCATTGATGCTTCGCTTTACGGTTATCTTGACCAGTACAGCATGAATACGGAGAACAATTTCGTCGGCGATGAGGCCTGCGTCCCGACATCCAGCACCAACGCCATGACGTTGCTGCAAAATCTCTATCCCTCCATTTACGGGACGAGCCTGACGGGCACGACTTATTCAAACTGGCACGACACAGACAACACGCTCATATCGCTCTACGGCACGACGGGGGGTAACAATGGTGGAACCTACGACAACCGGTTCGTCAATGAGTTCTATAAGTACATCGTCGTTGATAATGGCTTCACGAACACGACTTTTGCCGGAGTATTCCCCAGCAATGATGGCTGGACGGTTAAGTATCCGGCACCCTCGTGGGTTACCTTTGGGGAGCCCACCGCCAATTTTCTTTATAACTCGCTGGTGAATGCGAGCGGACTCCTGCTGGGCATCAGTTATAGCAATAGCTCCGGTGTCGCTACCAGCGGCGGCCATGAGCTGCTGGCGAATGGCATTGTTTGGGATACGACCACCAACACGGGCACGATCAGCTTTATTGATCCACTCGATCCCTCTTCCTCCAAGGTCGACCAAGCCGCGACTTACATCAACGGTTCCTCTGCCACTCCCGCCACGGCCTATGACCAATCGACCGGCCCCGCGTTGGGCACAACCGGGAAACTGTCCCTCACCAGCAACGGCACCCTCCTGCTCGAATACGATCAATACGATGTCACGGGCATCACGGTCCCCAATCCGACCTCGGCCAACTACGACCGGGTTTATGCCACGATCGACACCGCTTTATCTGTCGGCGTGGTTCCTGAGCCCTCGACCTACGCGCTCCTCGTGCTGGGCTTCGTTTTTTATGGCGTAATCGCCTATCGACGGAAAAAGCTCGGTCTACAATAGTTCCGGGTTCTTCGTCAGATTCGTCACGTTGTTTTCGCTCTTGATAACGTGGACGGTCATTTTATCGATTGCTCTCGCCTCGGGTTTAACGAAGGGGGCAGGTTCGGCAGGAGGCGTTTCTACCTTGAAGAGGTCAAAACCCATGACCCGCGTAATGGTCCACAGCTTACCGTGGCGGATTTCATTCCGCTTTTTCACCCCCAGCAACCGGCAAAAAAGAGTCTTCATGGTTTGATCCCGAACTGCCGAGACTTCAGGCTCTCCATGAAGTAGACGCCGGATGGAGTCCGGCGGTTACCAAAATTCTCCGACTAGAGGAGGAGCAGAGCCGGCTTTTCGATCAACTCGCGAAGCTCCTTGAGATAGGCCGCGCCGACCGCACCATCGACGACGCGATGATCGCAGGAGAGGGTGATGCTCTGGCGCAGCCCGACCACGATTTCGTCATTCGGTCCGACAACCGGCTTCTTGACGATGTTGCCCACGGCCAGGATGGCAGCCTGGGGCGGATTGATAATCGCGCTGAAGCTGTCGATGCCGAGCATGCCCAGATTGGAAACCGTAAAGGTGCCGCCCTGAAATTCATCCGGCTTGAGCTTGCCTTCCTTGGCCTTGACCGCGAGTGACTTGGCTTCTCCGCTGATCTGAATCAGCGATTTATTCTGCGCTTCCTTGATGATCGGCGTGATCAGCCCTTCCGCGATCGCGACCGCAAAGGAGAGCTGCACATCGGCAAACTGGCGGATCGAATCGCCTTCAAACGAGGCATTGACTGCAGGTACCCGCCGCACCGCTTCGGCGGCCGCCTTGAGCACAAAGTCATTCAGGCTGAGCTTGACCGGCGGAGTGAGTTTGCCAAGCGAATCGTTCAACTGCGCGCGCAGGTCGAAGAGCGGTTTTGCATCGACTTCAATCTCAAGATAAAAATGAGGAATTGTGGTCTTGCTCTCCAGCAGGCGCTTGGCGATGACCGAGCGCATGGTGGTGAGCTTGGTCGTGCCTTCCTTGGCCACTGGTCCGCGGGCATAGATCGACGAACCGCCGCCGGAACCAGAGGCCGGGGCGCTCAACACGTCCTTCTTGACGATGCGTCCGCCAGGCCCCGTGCCGGTGAGGGTGGCCAGGCTGACGTTCTTTTCTGCCGCCACCTTCTTGGCCAGGGGGGAAGCCTTGATCCGTCCGTTACCGTTGGTAGGGGCGGAGGAGCTGGAAACCGCCGCAGGGGAGGGGGAGGGGGCGGGAGTGGCTGCGGGTGCTGCTTCTTTCTTGGCCGGAGCTTCCGCAGGTGCCGCCGCCTTCGCCGGAGACGCCGGGGCGGACTCATCGATGACTTCATCCTTGGTGCCGATGATGCCAATCTTCGTCTGGACGGGAACTCGTTCGCCCGCCTGGATCAAAATCTTGCGCAGGAATCCGGAGTCAAACGCTTCCAGGTCCATCGTGGCTTTGTCCGTCTCGACTTCCGCGAGGACATCGCCAGATTTCACGGCGTCGCCCTCCTTCTTGAGCCATTTTACGAGAGTGCCTTCGGTCATCGAAGGGCTGAGCAGGGGCATGAGAATGTCTTTGGCCATATGAGTATCCTAGGTGAGCGATTCGCCCGGTTTCAATTTGATAAGTTGCGTGTTGATCTTGTACCGGGCGAGCTCTTTTTCAAGAGCTTCCGGCGTGCCAGGAGGCATGCCATCCCACGTTCCCCAATGCCCGCCGATGGCGAACTGGGGCTTGAGCAGATTCAGCGCGTAGGCCGCCTGCTCGGCGCCCATGGTATAGAAATCCCCGATGGGCAGGATGACGAGGTTCGGTTGATAAAGATCATGGACGATCTTCATGTCCATGGTCACCGCCGTGTCGCCGGTGTTGTAAATCGTAAAGCCGTTGGAGAACCGGAGCACGTAGCCGATGGGAAAGCCGAGCGCCTTTTGCAGGCCTTTTTCGTTCAGGGAACTGGTATGGACGGCATTGACCATGGTAATCCGCACATCCATGAAGGGAAGTGTCCCTCCCGTGTTCATGCCGATGACCTGGCTCTTGGCGACGCCCTGCGTTTCCAGCCACGCGCCGATATCGAATTGCGTGATGACTTTCAATTCCGAGTCATCCTCGAGCAGGGGAAGGACGTCCTCAAAATGATCATAGTGCGGATGCGTCACCAGCAGGCAATGGTAAGCGCCGGGGGAGGTGACCTCTGCCCCGAGTTCCCTCGGGAACTTCGGGTTGCTCACCACAAAGGGGTCGATGAGAAACTTCTGTCCGGCCGGACCGGTGATGTCAAACGTGGCGTGACCGAGCCATCGAACGCGGATGCCGTCCGGGAGATGGCTCTTCATCAGGCCAGAATTTCTTTCACGGCCGCGATGACCCGATCCTCGTTCGGCAGGACAGCCTGTTCCATGCGACCATTGTAAGGCTGGGGAACGTCGAGCGAGGTGAGGCGATGTACGGGCGCGTCGAGGTCGTCGAAGAGCTCACGCTGCACCTGGTAGGCGACCTGGGCACCCCAACCGGCGAACGGCTTGTTTTCTTCGACGATAAGCAGGCGGTTGGTCTTGGCCACCGATTCAGCAATGGTGGCAAAATCGAGCGGCTTGATCGTCCGTAGATCGATCACTTCAATCGAAATCCCTTGTTCAGCCAGGATCTTCGCCGCGTTCAAAGCGCGATGGGTCGAACCGCTGTTGCTCACGATGGTGAGATCGCTGCCCTCGCGACGGACCTTCGCCTTGCCGATTTCGACGAGGTACTCGCCCTCGGGTACCTCATCCTTGTAGCCGTAAAGTTTTTCGTTCTCCAGGAAGCAGATCGGGTTGTTGCTGCGGATTGCGCTCTTGAGCAGGCCCTTCGCGTCATCGGGGAAAGCCGGGGTAATGACCGTCAGCGCCGGGACATTGGCGTACCAGTTTTCCGGCGTGTGAGAGTGAGTCGCGCCCACCTGAAGACCGCCGCCGGAGGAACCACGAAAAACGATGGGAACGGAGAGTTGACCGCCCGACATGTAGCGCACCTGGGCCGCGTTGTTGACGATCTGGTCATAGGCCACGAGCGAAAAGCTCCAGGTCATGAACTCGACCACCGGGCGGAGGCCGTACATGGCTGCGCCGATGGCCAGACCCGAGAAGCCGGTTTCGCTGATCGGCGTGTCGATGATCCGCTTCGGGCCAAATTTCTTCAGCAAGCCCTTGCTGACTTTGTAGGCACCGTCATACTCGGCGACTTCCTCGCCCATAAGCATGACGCGGTCATCCCGCTCCATTTCCTCGGAAAGGGCTTCGTTGAGGGCTTCGCGGTAGGTCAGGGTGGGCATGATTCAATAACTCCAAAGGGTCAAAAAAATTACTTCTAAACGGCGGAAATCTCCGCCTTTAGCGCTGGCTGGGTTGGAACTCGGGAATCTGGTCTTCAGGAGTCCAGATATCCTCATAAACCGTCTCAATGGCCGGTTCGGGGCTCGACTCGGCAAAATCGTAGGCAGCTTGCGCTTTGGCCAGGGCTTCCTCGTCAATCGCGTTCAGGCTCTCCTCCGTGGCGACCTTCTGCTCAAGCAGGCGGGCCTTGTAGAGCTCAATCGGATCGCTCTTGCGACGCGCTTCGATCTCGTCCTTGGAACGGTAGTTGCCCGGATCGGACATGGAATGGCCAAAGTAACGGTAAGTCTTGATTTCCATCAAGGTCGGCTGGCTTTCCGTGCGGGCCAGCGATACCGCTTCAAACGTCTTCGCGCGGACATCGTCGATATCCATGCCATTGGCCTGGATCGCTGCCATGTCAAACGCCCCGGCGCGCTTGGTCAGCGGATCGCCGGCGGAGGAACGGGCAATCGTCGTGCCCATCGAGTATTCGTTGTTCTCGATGATGTAAATGATCGGAAGCTTCCAGAGGGCGGCCAGATTCATCGCCTCATGCACCGCGCCCTGGTTGATTGCGCCGTCGCCCATGTAGGCCAGCGTCACGCGGTTGGTGCCGAGATATTTCTGCGCGTAGGCCAGTCCGGTACCGAGCGGAATCTGACCGCCAACGATCCCATGACCGCCGTAAAATCCCTTCTTCACGTCGAAGAAGTGCATCGAGCCACCTTTGCCGCGCGAGCAGCCGGTGATCTTGCCGAAAAGTTCCGCCATGCAGGCGTTCGCATCGCTGCCGCGAGCCAGCGCGTGTGCGTGATCGCGGTAGGCCGTGATGACCGCATCGTCCTCATTCAAAACCGAAATCGAGCCGACGGCGACCGCTTCCTGGCCATTGTAAAGATGGCAGAAACCCTTGATTTTGCCCTGCTGGAAGGCTTGCTTGGCTTTCTCTTCAAAGTGCCGGATTTCGACCATCTGGCGGAAAAGTTCAATTTTTTGCTGCGGCGACAGCTCAGGGAGACGGGTCGATGAATTCGCTTTTGCGTTTTTAACGGCAGGGTCGGCAGCGGGCATATGGCGGAAATATGCCCGGACAAGGCCATTTGATCAAGTCGCTTTGCAAAAGAAAATCGAGTGAGAAGTCTTATTGGCTCCCCGGGGGAATGGCCTTACACTTTTGCAATGCTTTTTCTCCGCCTTTTGCCTCTCCTTGCGTTGGCCCTTGCCGTGGCCGGTTGCACCTCCTATACCGTCGGTTCCGCCGGGGAATCCAACCCCAACGGCAGCTATTCCGGCTATACCCTCAACAGCCCCGTCACAGATCAGAATCCCCAGGTAGGCGGCGATTCCTCCGCCTACCCCTCTTCCGCCGATCCCGGAAAACCCCTCGCCACCCCCGATAAGCTCGATGGACGCTAGCCTGGTAACCATTACCATTTTATCGTGTCAGTCATCGCAGGCTTGATCGCGGCCTTTGCCGGGGTAAATTGCGCCATGGATAAGAAGGGTTTCGTCGCTGTTTTTGAAAAGGCTCTCGACCGGGCGCGGGTCTCGGAATGTGTCGCCTCCTGGCTGGAGCGGTTTGAGAAGGTCGAGCAGGTGGTACCCCAGATGGAGGGCACGCTGGAGGTGAAAGAGCCGAGCGAAATCATGTGGGAACCGAACCTGCAATTCCGCGTCCTCAACGGCGATCAGTTCGCCTGGGTCTATGCCTCGCTCGACAAACTGGCGATGGAAACCACCGGCTTCCAGGACGCGGAGATATCGTTCTGCCTGGAAGTGCTACTTGAACTGCCTGATGTCGCCGAAGTCGTGGATGAAAAGAACCAGCGGCGGCTCGATCAGCTCGAGAAGGCTGGGATTATCTGAAGTTGCTTGCCGACGAAGGATTTTTTTACTGGAGCGCCCGGCTCCTGCCGGGCCGTTTGGTGACTCACGCTTCCTTGGCGGCCCGGCGGGAGCCGGGCCCTCCAAAAAACCGGACTAACCCGGCTTCAGCCGACAAGATTAAACCGGGAGAAAGCTTCCTGGGTCGCTTTTTCAATCGCTTCACGCGATTGGCCGGTTCGCTCTTGAATTCGACTAAACAATTCGAGGCCCCTGCCTTCCACGTAGCAGAGATCGGCGTCGGTGAGTTGAGTCCATTTCTGCTGGAGTTTCCCGATGGCAATGTTCCAGTCGGCGTTGATTTCGATCATGTTCATGGTGTTTCCTTTGAGGTGCTGCGTTTTCCTTAACCACGAACGGTGGTGAGGTTGACTAAAGATAACGCCACCACCTGGTCTGCCCATGGGGTGTAACCCTACCCGCCCTGCCGATGGGTGCTCGAAACGACTGTTTACAACGCAATCGCCCGCTGCCGCAACCAGTGATCCACGAGCACCAGCCGCGTCATCGCCTCAACCATCGGCACGGCACGCGGAAGGACACACGGATCGTGCCGGCCGCGGGCCTTGAGCTCGGCGGCTTCACCGGTGACGGAAACCGTCTGCTGCAATTGCGCGATGGTTGCAGTCGGCTTGAAGGCGACGCGGAAAATGATGTCCTCACCATTGGAGATACCGCCCTGCACGCCGCCGCTGCGATTGGTCAGCGTCCGGACGCGGCCGGCTTCCTGGTAGAAGGCGTCGTTGTGCTCGGAGCCTTTCAGCGAGGTCCCGGCGAAACCGGAGCCGATCTCAAAACCCTTCGTCGCGGGCAGGCTCATCATGCCCTTGGCCAGATCGGCTTCGAGCTTGTCGAAGACCGGCTCTCCCAAACCGACCGGCGCATGGCGGACCACACAGGTCACAACGCCGCCAACGGAATCGCCCTGGGAGCGGACCTTCTCAATGAGTTCGATGACGCGTTCGGCATCGGTGCTATCGGGCCAGCGGACGATGTTGGCTTCGACCTCCGCATAGGAGACGGCCTCGACCGGTACCGTGGAGGAGAGATTCCCCACCTGCGAAACGAAAGCGACGATCTCAAGCTTGGGCAGGAATTTCTTGAAGACTTGCTGCGCCACCGCTCCACCCGCGACGCGTCCGATGGTTTCCCGCGCCGACGAGCGCCCGCCGCCCTGCCAGTTGCGGATGCCGTACTTGGCCTGATAGGTATAATCCGCATGGGAGGGACGAAAGAGCGTCTCCATCTCCTTGTAGGCCTCGGCGCGCTGATCCTCATTCTTGACCCAGATGGAAATCGGCGTGCCGAGCGTCTGGCCCTGGAAGGTGCCGGAGAGAATCTGCGCCGTATCGCTTTCTTTGCGCGGCGTCACGATCTTGCTTTGGCCCGGACGGCGGCGGTCGAGATCAAGCTGGACGTCCGCTTCCGTCAGCGGAATGCGCGGCGGGCAGCCATCGACAACCACGCCGACGCCTCCCCCGTGAGACTCGCCCCAAGTGGTGATTTGAAAGAGATGACCAAACGTATTCGGCATGGAAGTGGCAGTTTAGAGTTTTTTGGACAGGATTAACAAGATTAACAGGATCGAAGACTTATCGATTCGCACTCGAAGTGGGTAATATCCATTCACGACTTCCATCGCCCTTCGCATCAACTCTTCCGAAGATGATACTGTGTGAATTCAAACTCAAATGGCCGTCTTTGACATCCATATGGTAATGCACTCCTTCAGTAGGCGGGCAATTAATATCTGCAATCTTGGACTGATCAATGTTCGCTATATCCTCGAGAAGTTTTGCTAAAAAGCGTAGCCCTTTCGGATCCCCGTAAATACCGAGAGTCTTCTTTCGCCCTCCTCCTCGAAACGAAAAAATGTGGAGTATGCCTGGATTTCTTGCGATTTGATATCCTTCACCGAGATCGGTCATTTTACGTAACAAAACTTTACCACTCCTCTTTCGCTTATTGTTAGGTTTCGCCATGAGGATATTCTACCAGAAACGGTTCTTTCATAATCCCAAATCTGGTTAATCCTGTCCAAAATTTCCCCACCCCATTGTCAAAGCGGCACAAAAAGCGCATCTTATCTCCATGGCCAAGCACATAACCCTCGTCGGCATGATGGGCTCCGGGAAGAGCACCGTCGCGCCGCTCGTGGCCGCCGAGTTGAAACGCCCCGTCATTGAAGTCGATGCCCTGATTGAAAAGCAGGAGAAGATGCCCATTGGTGAAATCTTCATCGCCAAGGGGGAAGCCTATTTCCGCCGGGTCGAATGCGGCCTCATCTCGCACCTGGTTAAGACCCCGCCCGCCGTCCTCTCCCTCGGCGGCGGTGCCTTCATGTGGGAAGCCACCCGGCAATTGCTCCTCGCCCAGACCGTCGTCTTCTACCTCTCCGCCACGCTCGATTCCCTCTGCTCCCGCGTCCAGTCCGGCGCCGCCTCCCGGCCCCTGCTCAGCATGTCGGGCCTCACCTTGCAGGAGACGATGAAGGAATTGCTGGAACGCCGCGGACTGTACTACGGCCTGGCCCATTACCGGATCGAGACCGATCTCCACTCCCCGGCGGAAGTCGCCAAGTCGATCGTGATGATGCGCGAGGCCTATGAATGAACGCCCCGCCTACCGGGCCTGACGCTGCGGCGATCAAGGCCCGCGCCCGCGTTCTCGGCTTCGACGTCTGCGGCATCACCAGCGCCGATCCGGCCCGGCATGCCGATTTCTACCGCCAATGGACCGCCGACGGCAAGGCGGGCGAGATGCAGTGGCTCAATCGCGAGCCTGAGCGCCGGACCGATCCCCGGCTCGTCCTGCCCGGCGCGCGCAGCCTCGTCGTGGCGGGGCTCAATTACTGGCAACCGCAGCCGCAGGGCCGGGGCCGCATCGCCCGCTACGCGCTGGGGGAGGATTACCATCACGTCCTACTGGAAAAACTGGAGGCGCTCGCCGCCGGGATGACCGGAGCGGGTGCCACGGCCAAGGTCTACGTCGATACCGGCCCCGTGCTGGAAAAGCCGCTGGCGGAGCGCGCCGGAATCGGCTGGCAGGGCAAGAGCACCATGCTCATCCACACCAAACTGGGCCCGTGGCTGCTTCTGGGAGAAATCATCACATCGCTGGAACTGGAGCCCGATGCGCCGCAGAAGGATCACTGCGGCTCCTGTACCCGCTGCATCGAGGCGTGCCCGACCGGCGCCATCACCGGGCCCTATCAGCTCGACGCGCGCCGCTGCATCGCCTACCTCACCATCGAGCTCAAGGGCTCGATTCCCGAGGAACTGCGCCCGCTCATTGGCGACCGCGTTTACGGTTGCGATGAATGCCTTGAGGTCTGCCCCTGGAACCGCTTCGCGCAAACCACCCGCGAGTCCCGCTTTCTCGCCGGGCCCGGTTCAGCCCGCGCGGGGGAGGGGAACGACCTGCTCCACGATCTCCTGGAAATCAGCCAGCCCGAATTCAAGCGCCGCTTCGCCCGGAGCCCCATCCTGCGCGTGAAGCGACGCGGCCTGCTCCGCAACGTCTGCGTCGTGCTCGGCAACATCGGCACCGCCGCCGATCTCCCCGCACTGGAACGCGCCGCGCTGCACGAAGAGCCACTCGTCCGGGAACACGCCGCCTGGGCGCTCACCCAAATCCGCGGACGCCTAGGCCAACCGCTACCGACGAGCCTCTAAGGTAGCCTCTCCGGGGTAACAGCCGTTGTCACCTGCGACGGTTCGCGTCCGCGCACAATCAGCAGCTATGTAAAAGTCCAGCGCGCGGTGAAACGCTTATCTTCTTTGCCCAAATCCTTCTATCCGTTTGACTTCATTTTCAAACTTTAGAAATTTTTGGATAACATTTCCTTTATATTTATTGTCAACGAATGTCGATTGGGATATGTGTTTGCCCTGTTTGTGGCCTTTGCTGACACGCTCGTCCGAGACTATGAGATAAGGAAAGTAATCATGATACACCTCAAATTACTCAACAGAATATTTCCATTGGCTTTGTGCATGGTTTTACAGGTCTTGCGACTAAATGCTGACCAGACGATTACTGGGAATCTCAATGTAACCGGAATGACAGACGTCCAAGGTAATATATTCACTTTCGGAACGAGGACTGACACCTCCAATGCTGGTCTTTCAATGGGTTACACAGATGGGACTGCTTCAACCATAGAATTTGATGCCAGTCGTAGTGCCAATACGTGGTACTGGCGGCAAAATGCAGCGTCAGCATCTGCTACACAAATGTCACTAGATTATGCCAGTATACTAAGCTTATATGATTCTTATGGATCGGCTAAAATTAGATTGATTCCGTCGGGAACAAGTGTCTTCCAAAACTCAATATTTAGTTATGGTAATGATAATCGGATGCCTAATCAAACAGTGGTAGATAATACAAGTATATTGACTGTCGGATTGGCCAATACGATCTTTTCAGCTCAGTTCCTGAGTAGCCACGCGACAACCCTGTCCATGACTTTTTCCGGAGTCGCTACTGGAAACGGTTCAGTCGCTCTAGGATATTATGACACTGCCAACGGAAATTATTCATTTGCCGCAGGAAACACCTCGACTGCTTCAGGGATTTGTTCTACGGCCATGGGACAGTCGTCTGCCACCAATAATGATGCTACAGCATTGGGAAATTCAAGTGCCTCGGGAGACCATTCAACCGCTCTAGGTGGCTCGTTGGCCTCTGGAACGTTCGCTACAGCGATGGGAGATCAAAGTCATGCCACAGGTTTTGGGGCAACGGCTTCGGGAATCGGTACTCAGGCTGACGCATATGGTGATACCGCAATCGGAAGATGGAATATCGGTGGATTTGCTATAGGAGGGGACACAACCTGGATCCCAACAGACCCGCTTTTTGAAATAGGCAACGGTTCAAGCTACTACAGTCGCTCAGATGCTCTTGTTATTTACAAAAACAGCAATGCAACATTTCAAGGGAGTATTACAGCCGCTGGTTTTAACAGTACGGGTGGGGCAACCCTAGGGGGGGCGGTAACTGCTCCTAGCGTCACAACTACTGGAGCAATCAATGCCGGAGCTACTATAACCGCAGCAAACATTACAACGGCAGGGACTGTCACGGCAACTAGTGTGACGGTAACTCAAGCCAGCGGTGATATACCCATGTATTCGGGTAATTAGGCTAAATTGTGGATTAAAAAATAAGTCGAGCAATGAGACAGGCAGAAAAAAGATAATTGTATGTCTCGACAGGCTTGAACCTTAGGTGAAATTTAAGCGGACGAGGTAGGATTTGAACCCACGGAAGAGTTTCCCCTTCGCTCGATTTCAAGTCGAGAGCCTTAAACCACTCAGCCACTCGTCCAAAAGTGATGGAGAATACTACCGCCGCCGCCGGAGGGTTTCAATCTAAACGTCTTGGACAGGTGGGAAAGAACGGCGATGGATTCGCGTTCACCGGCCCGGAATCGCCTGGCCTTCACCGTCGGGCGCGCCAGCTCCAACCTTACGCCCTGCTATTCCACGGCATCTTCGCGAGCAGGAGCCCCATCCCGCACCAATCGGTGGTGCCGGCAAAGACGAGCCCCGCGCCGACAAAGGCGGAGAGTCCGATGAAATAGGGATGGACGAAGACGGCGAGCAAAACACCTGTGAGCACCAGCGAACCCGCCGCGATCCGAACCTGGCGTTCCAGGCTGATGACCTTGACCGCGCCGCGATCCACCGGCAGTCCCGCTTCGATCCAGGCCTGCGTTCCGCCCTCGACGACGACGGCGTTATCGAGCCCTTCCCGGGCGATTTTATCCGCCGCCTTGGCCGCGCGGACGCCGGAGCGGCAGAGCAGGTAGGCGGGCTGATCCCGGCTCAGTTGACCGGAACGGAGCAGGCTCTGCGGATCAAACTGGTCCAGCGGGATGTTGTGCGCCTGGGGCACATGCACCTCCGCAAACTCCAGCGGCGTGCGGACATCCAGCACCGACAGGCCGGGTTGAGCGGTCAGCAGAGTCTGGAGTTGGGCAGGCGTGATGGTTTTCATGGGGTTATTGCTGAAACCAATATCAGGCTTTTTAAAGCTGATGCAAGGCGCGTCACAAGACATCAACCTCAGGCTGGTTAGGGTCAAACGCCAGCGACGCGCCCGGTGGAAGGGGCGATTCAGCAACGGACGTCAGCTGCGCTAGGGATTCTGGATCGGATCCGGATAACCGCCGGCTTGCGCCTTGAAGAAGACGTTCGGATTTTTCGCGCCGTAGGCGGTGGGCAGGACGCCCATGTAGCCGTTCTGGGCATCGTAAAGCATGTTGAAAGCCTCAAAGACATGGCGCCCGGTATTGAAGAATTGCGTCTGATAGGGAGGCTGTCCCTGCGAGTATGTGCCTCCGGTTCCATGTTTCACGACCAGGACCGACTCCGGGTTCAGATCGTTCGTCGAGTCGCTGACGTCGATGTTGTAGCCCACCGTGCCGCCGGAATTCATCAGGTAAACCTTCATCGGCTTGGTGATTTTATCCCCTATCTTCAAGTTTGGTGCGGCGAGGAAGGCATTCGGAATTCCCGAGTCCATGACAATCGAGCCGGGTTGATTGGTCACGCCATTCACCACCGTCTGCCCCATCGGCGTCTGCCAGTCGGGTGCGGTATAGGCGGAGAGGAGGCCGGTCGAGTTCAACATCGTATAGGCATATCCGGTATCTTTGGATGTCAGGCCGAGCTGGATGCCGGTGGGAGTGATGATGTAGCCACCGACGAGCGTCCCGTTCCGCATGTCATCGAGATTGATCAGGACATTGTAAATCTGGTTCTCATTGTCCACCACGGGGCCCGTCCCGGTCGGTTTGCCGCTGAGATCGAATCCGATACCGAAATTGGAAACATTATTGATCAGGCCGGGGATATTATCCGCATAGGAGATCTGCTGATTCAGCGGTTTGACATGGGACAAGACAACGACTGGATCGCCCTTGGAATTTTGCGTGACCGCTATCGTTCCGCCGCCCACCAGCTTGACCGTACCGTTGTAGCCTTTGACCTTGGTGTTGACGCCGAATGAGGCCGTGCGACCCTCTTGCGCGCCGAGCGTCGTCACATCCAGAATGTAGGCCGTCGCGGTCGCGACTTGGGGGGCATTGTTCTGGTCCGTCACCTTGAAGCTGAGCGAGGTTTGCGTCCAGGTGCCGTAGCTGACCCGGCCGGAGCTATCGAGGTCGATCTCACCCGGAAACGAGTTCGGCCCGATGGTGAAATCAGGCCCCAGCTCTGTGCTTGAGGCGTAGAGCCCTCGCGAACCGGTATCGACATTGAAAACGTGCTCCTTCCCCGCGATGGTCACCGCCACGCGAACATCCTGCGTACTTCCCGGCGCGAAGGAGGTGTTGCCCGCATAGGGCAGAAAATAGTAGGAGCTATTATTATAGCCCGTGAAGGGGTCATTGGTCGCCCGGGCCGGTTGAAGATTGAGAAGGCCCGACAGGCTGCCGGCGAGAAAAGAGACTTTGAGCATGACCCAGCTCCGACGCCCTACGGAAGAGAGATTCATAAAGGTATTTCTGGGTGAAATATCGGAGTCGCGAATTGAAATGCTGGGCCAAACGGTGCTCCAAATCAACTTGAAAATTTGAGGTGAATGAAGCTAACCGCTGGGCTACACGAGTGGAAAAGGAGCCCGTCTACCGGAGCCCGCGCAGATATTCTCATAATTCCCTTGCCGCACCCCGGGGCAGGACTATCGTTGAGTCATGGTCCACGGGCGCGACCTCTCTTACAACTCCAAGGTTGAAGGCAACGTCGTTCTCACCACGGTCGATGCCTCGATCAATTGGATGCGCAAAAATTCCCTCTGGCCCATGCCCATGGGGCTCGCCTGTTGCGCGATTGAATTGATGGCCGCCTCCTGCGCGCGCTTCGATATCGCCCGGTTCGGCGCGGAAGTCATGCGCTTTTCCCCGCGCCAGAGCGATCTGCTCATCGTCGCGGGTACGGTCACCTACAAGATGGCGCTCTCCTGCAAACGGATCTGGGATCAGATGCCCGACCCGAAATGGTGCATCGCCATGGGTGCCTGCGCTTCCTCCGGCGGCATGTACCGCAGCTACGCCGTGCTGCAGGGCATCGATCAGCTCTTGCCCGTCGATGTCTATATCTCCGGTTGTCCACCGCGTCCCGAAGCGCTCCTGGAAGGCCTGATGCGTCTCCAGAACAAGATCATGACCGAGAAATCGACCCTGGCCCAAAAAAGCATTCCCCCTCTCAGTGTTGGACGTATGGGATAAATCGGATCCGGTTCAACATGAAGACATGAAATCATGAAATATGTGAACCGAAATGGGAGTGAGCGGGAGGATGACGATCCAGTGACGGCCCAAGTCATTGGCTTGGCTATTGAGGTTCAAAAGGAATTGGGGACGGGCTTTCTTGAGTCCATCTATCATCGGGCCTTGGAAATTGAGTTGGCCGAGGTGGGACTTGCTTTTGTCAGTGAAGCGCCCTTGGTCGTCAAATATAAGGACCGGCTTGTTGGAACTTTCGCGGCGGATATGATCATTGAAGGCAAGCTTCTCATTGAATTGAAAGCCGTGGATATTCTGCCACTTAGTTCTGAACTGCAGGTGGTCAATTACCTCAAGGCAGCCAGACTGGATGTGGGACTGATCCTGAATTTTGGAGCTGTTCCGCTGCAGATCAAACGGAAATACCGAAATCCTCCCCCCATCGATCCGAATCTGCGTCTTCATGAGGATAATGGTTGCCCTTCATATCATTCATGATTTCATGTCTTCATGTTAAAAATATGTGGCAGTACAAAGTCATTCTAAATCCCCCGGCGAATGGTGAGTTGTGGAGTGAGCTGGTGATCCGAGCCGGATTAACAGGAAGGCATGAAATCATGAATGACATGAAAAATGGCGGCGGAGGAAGTGACGTGGTTTGAATATGAAAGCGCTTCCTATAATTGATCATGGGATGCTGTGGGTTTGCCGCCTTTCTTTGATTGTAGTTTTCGCTGTGATTTGTTTTCCAATCATTCTCCATAATTCATTTCTTGATGAGGTCAGCATTCATTTTTCTTTCGGTGCGATAGTAGTTTCCTTCTTTTGGGCGATATCTCCATGGCTTCTAGAGATGAGACTTGCTCGTCTCTATTTGGGCACTTCCGGTGGATTCTTACTTGTGATCGCGCTGGTAGATTTCTCCTGTGACCACGCAAAGAATCTACAGACCACTTATATTTTGGGATTAGTCAGCTTTGCATCAATGGTGTGGACAGCCTTGCGCTCACCTCAATTTACTTCGTCTACTGATACCTCCGATCCCGTTAATTCCGTCTGCATCCCGTAATTCCGTCAAAATCCCATGCCCGCACCCGACGCCATCTCCTCCCTCCAAAAGCAATTCCCCGGCAAGGTCGGGCAGGGGAAGGAATTCCGCGGCGACTTCTCCGTGGAAATCGACCGCGATCTCATCCGCGCCGCCGCCGCTTATTTGAAGAACGAACTCGGCTACAATTTCCTCGTCGATATCTCCAGCGTCGATTATTTCGGCGACGAACCGCGCTACGAGGTCATCTACGAGTTCTGCGCCCTCGGCGGCCCGCGCGACCAGGAGCATCTCCGCCTCAAGATCAAAGTCAGCGAGGACGATCCCTCCGTCGACTCGATCATCTCCGTCTACCAGGGCGCTGACTGGCATGAGCGCGAAGTCTTCGACATGATGGGCATCACCTTTGTCGGTCATCCCGACCTGCGCCGCATCCTCATGTGGGAGGGCTATCCCTATTACCCGCTCAAGAAAGATTTTCCGTTGGAAGGCCTGCCCAGCGATCTCCCCGGCGAAGGCGGTTTCAGCCGCCCCGCGCCCATGGAAGGCGGCCCGTATGTTGCCGCGCCCGCCGTGCATCCGCCCAAGCTCGGCGACTCCTTCACCACCACTCACGAACCCCGCGCCAAGCCCGCCGAGCACTAACTGAATTTTGGACAGGATTAACAAGATTAACAGGATTATGACTGACCGTGTGATGAAGCCTGTACTCCAGGAAGATCCGTTGACGAAAAAAGTGATCGGTGAAGCCATGCATGTTCATCGCGTTCTTGGTCCCGGATTTCTAGAGTCCATTTATCATAATGCTCTGCTGCTTAGGTTAAAAAAATCAGGGCTTCAAGTGGAAAGCCAGAAATTATTGGCTGTGTATTTTGAAGGAGAAGTCATGGGTGATTTCATGACGGATATCATCGTCGATGGGCGCCTTGTCTTGGAACTCAAGGCCGTCTCAGCTCTTAACTCCGCTCATGAAGTGCAGCTGGTGAATTATCTCACGGCAACAAAGATAGAAACCGGGTTATTACTTAACTTCGGCGCCAAAAGCCTGGAATTCAAAAGGAAAAGCTCCACTTATCTGCCTCCCAATCCTGTTAATCTTGTTAATCCTGTCCAAAACTCCCCTTCAGTCCAACTCGCCTAAACCGTATGCCCGAGACCATCCTAGAAACACCCGATAGCCTCACGCGCGTCGCTCGGCAGGTCGAGCTGTCGAGGGCCGACGGCGCGCCTCTTGGCGAGAAGTTGACGCTCAACATGGGGCCTTCCCACCCCAGCACGCATGGGGTGCTCCGCATTCTCCTGGAGCTCGATGGCGAAATCGTCACCAAGGCCGTGCCCGATATCGGCTATCTCCATCGCGGCGATGAAAAGATCGCCGAGAACATGACCTACAACCAGTTCGTGCCCTACACGGATCGGCTCGATTATCTCGCCCCGCTCTCGAACAACGTCGCCTATGCGCTCGCGGTGGAAAAGCTCATGGGCTGGACCGTCCCGCCGCGTTGCCAGGTCATCCGCGTCATCTGTTGCGAGCTCGCCCGCATCTCCGCGCACCTGCTCGGCATGGGCGCGCTGGCCATGGACACCGGCGCCATGACTGTCTTTCTCTATATCTTCACCGAGCGCGAGAAAATCTATAATCTCATCGAGCTGCTCACCGGCGCGCGTTTCACCACCAGCTACACGCGCATCGGTGGACTGACTCGCGATCTGCCGCCCGGATTCGTCGAGCAAGCCAAGGCCTTCGTCGAGCAGTTCAAGGCCAAGATCGATGAACTTGATCAACTGCTCACGCGCAACAAGATCTTCGTTGATCGTAACAAAGGCATCGGCATCATCACGCGCGAGGACGCCATCGACTTCGGCCTGACCGGCCCCAACATCCGCGGCAGCGGCGTCGAGTATGATGTCCGCAAGGCGCGCCCTTATCTTACTTACGCCGAGTACGATTTCGACATCCCGACCGGCTCCGTCGGCGACGCCTACGACCGCTATCTCTGCCGCTTGGAGGAATTGCGTCAAAGCGTACGGATTCTCGACCAGGCGCTGGCGAATATTCCGGGCGGCCCGATCCACGTGACGGAGGGCAAGGGCTATCTCCCGCCCAAGGATAAGGTCCTCACTAAGATGGAGGAGTTGATTCACCAGTTCATCCTCGTTACGGAGGGAATTCAGGCGCCGGTAGGCGAAATCTATTTCGGCGCGGAAAATCCGAAGGGCGAACTGGGATTCTATATTAACAGCAAGGGCGGCGGCGTTCCCTATCGTCTCAAGATTCGCGCACCCTCTTTTGTGAACTTGAGCATCCTGGGCAAGCTTTTGCCGGGACATATGATGAGCGATGTGGTCGCGATTCTCGGCAGCCTCGACTTCGTCATGGGAGAATGTGACCGATGAAAATCTCTTCCCCAGTAGTGGTGGTCGATGACCGTCGACGGTTTTTTCCCGTTCCTTATTCCGAGCATGTCAAAGAATCAGTTGCGTCAGTCTTTCGCAAGGTCGCGACGGTCATAGACCGCCGCTACAGGGGAACTCTCGGTCTCCTTATCTGTGCCCTGCTTTTGACGGCCTGCGGCTCCAAGCTCACCGAAGACAACCTGCAAAAGATTCACAACGGGATGACCACCGTTGAAGTGAAAAATATCCTGGGTGAGCCCACTAGTTCCCAAACGGGCAGCGCCCTTGGCCTCATTTCCGGGACAACCTATCTTTATCACACCGCAACATCCGATGTGAAAATCACGTTCCTCAATGACCAGGTCATCGCCACGGAAGGGGAGTTCAAATGATTTCCAGTATTTCGTATAGAATTAAATTCCTGGGATTTTATAACAGGAAAACATGAAGATATGAAATACATGAAAAAGTCATTTCTAATCTTCTCGATGCTTCTCACAATTCCCTTGCTGGGACTCGCGTACTGGGCATGTGGCATTATTTCCAATGCCGAGACGCTTGCTGCCTTTTCAAAGATTGAGGATTCCCATCCACCCTTAACTGCCGATGAAGTAACCAAACTACTTGGGCAGCCTTCGCATATTGAGCAGTCGGAAACCACGGGTTTGACCGGAGAAGTCTACTATTACCCCTCACATAAGCATGAGATGAAGATCGTTTTCATTAACGGCACGGTCTTCCATGCCGAATATACACCGGAGAAGAAATTTTAGATGATGAATTCGGTTCATGTATTTCATGTCTTCATGATTTCCTGTCTAAAAATGGCCCACTTATGAGCACCAACCGCGTCGTCGATCCCGCCACCCAAACGATTCCGCCCGAGCAGGCCTACCCCGTCGGCAGTCCGGACCACGATCATTTGGCCCCTCCTTTGCCCGTCGGCTTCGAGGAGCAGGCCGATGAACTGATCAGCCACTACCCGGTTTCCAAGCGCAGCGCCACGCTGCCGTTGTTGCATCTGTGGCAGGAGACGTTTGGCTATATTTCCGACGACGGCATCGAGTGGATCGGCCATAAACTGGGCCTTCAGCCCATCAATATTCTCGAGCTCGTCACCTTCTATCCCATGTTCCGCCAGCATCCGGCGGGCAAGATTCAGATCCGGGTCTGCCGCACGCTCTCCTGCGCCATGGCTGGCAGCTACGATCTCTGCAATCACTTTCGCCAAAAATGTGGCACCACGGAGAACGAAGTCCACGGTCTCGAGATCAGCCCCGATGGCAAATACTCGGTCGAGTTCGTCGAGTGCATCGCCTCGTGCGGCACCGCCCCCGTCATCATGATCAACGACGACTTCCACGAAAACGTCACCATCAAACGCGCGGATGAGTTGCTGGAAAAATACCGCTGAATTTAGACGGAATTACGGGAGGCAAACGGAATTAACGGAATGATCAACAGACTTCAGGAAACACGGATCGCAGATGAAGCTCTTGCCAAGAAGATCATTGGCATTGGTATGAAGGTTCATCGCATCCTCGGTTGTGGATTCATCGAGTCCGTCTATGCCAATGCTCTACTGCTCGAATTGAACAAAGCCGAAATTTCTTATGAACGAGAAAAGGTTTTCCCCGTTCGCTATGAGGGAACTGAAGTTGGAATTTTTCATGCTGATCTCGTAATCGAGAATCGGCTTATCGTAGAACTAAAAGCGGTTGAGGCCCTGAATATTGCCCACTCCGTCCAACTCGTGAATTATTTAGCCGCCGCCCAAATCGATTTCGGCTTACTATTGAATTTTGGAGGTAAAAATCTCGAATTTAAAACCAAAACTCGGATTTATTATACAAAAGAAGACCCACCCAATCTCCAATCCTAAATGCACTCCTTCCGTTAATTCCGTCTGCCTTCCGTAATTCCGTCAAATCCTCTTCCTATGCCCGTCTCTGAAAACAGACTCATCTTCGCGAATATCGACAAACCGGGATACACCATCGATATCGATTGTTATCTGAAGCATGGCGGTTACGTGGAGCTCAAGAAAGCTCTCACCATCCCGGGCCCGGATATTGTCGCGGATGTAAAACTCTCCGGCCTGCGCGGGCGCGGCGGTGCCGGATTTTCCTGCGGCATGAAATGGAGTTTCATCGATCCCAAGCGCAACACCAAGCCGGTCTACCTCATCTGTAACGCCGATGAATCGGAACCCGGCACCTTCAAGGACAAGCAGATCATCTATAAAGATCCACATCAGCTTCTCGAAGGCATGGCCATCGCCTGTTACGCCAACAACGTCCATCTCGCCTATATCTACATTCGCGGCGAATTCGTTCTCGGTGCGAAGATCCTTGAGAAAGCCATCGCCGAGGCCAAGGCGAAGAATTTTCTCGGCAAAAACATTCTCGGCTCCGGGTACGATCTTGAAATCTATATTCACCGGGGCGCCGGTGCCTATATTTGTGGCGAGGAAACCGGCCTGATCGAGTCACTGGAGGGAAAGCGACCTTACCCGCGGATCAAGCCGCCTTACTTCCCCGCCGTGCTTGGTCTCTACATGAGCCCCACCATCGTCAATAACGTGGAGACCCTCTGCAACATCAAGCATATCATCGCCATGGGCGGAGCGGCCTATGCGAAACTGGGCCGCCCCAACAACACCGGCACGCGCCTGCTCTGTGTCAGCGGCGATGTGGAGAAACCGGGCTACTATGAATTTGAAGTCGGCGCCATCACCCTCGGCGAGCTGATCTACGACGTTTGCGGCGGCATCAAAGGCGGTCGCAAGCTCAAGGCCATCATCCCCGGCGGCTCCTCCGCGAAAGTCCTGAAGGCCGGCGAGCGCTACAAGATCAAGCACAAGAAACCCGACGGCACGATGGAGGAAAAGGAAATCGCCCTGGAAGACGTCCCCATCGATTTTGACACCCTGGCCGCCGTCGGTTCCATGGCGGGCAGCGGCGGCATCATCGTCATGGATGAAACGCGCGACATGGTCGAGTGCCTGGCCAATATCGCCACGTTCTACGCGCACGAATCGTGCGGTCAATGCACGCCCTGCCGAGAGGGCTCGCTCTGGATGAAGAAAATCACCAGCCGTCTCTCGGAAGGCGAGGGCCACGCCGGAGATGTGGGCCTGCTCAAAACTGTTGCCGATAACATCGCCGGAAAGACCATTTGTGCCTTCGGAGAAGCCTGCGCCTGGCCCGTCCAGAGCTTTGTCACCAAATTCAGAGATGAATTCGACGCCCATACGGCCGGGGACGCCGCCGCCCCCACCCCGGCCCAGAAACTGGAAGCTGTTTAATCCTATTCATGATCTTGCCCTGCGCCTACTTCCCGTTAAGCTAAAAGCCTGTAAGTCTAACCCAAAACAAAAAGGATAAATGAAATCATACATCAAACTCTTTGTGTTGATTGCTGCGGTGACAGTCTCTGCCGCATTCCTGACGGCTTGTGCGGACAAAACCCCGCCCCCGCCGCCACCAGCCCCGGAACCGGTTCGTCCGAATTCCTAAGCTGAGCTAAAACCTTTGCGCCGGGTCTTCACCGACCCGGCGCAACGGAGTCTTTCCAGTCGTTCTGAAGTTAACGTCGTCCCTTCGATCCCGTGGAAAATCCGTTCAATCACGACAGTCCTCCGGCAGATGCCCCCCTGCTCAACGTGCAGGTCGATGGCGTCTGGATGCAATTTCCCCGGGGTCTCAATGCGGTGGAAGTCGCCCGTCGCGCACAGAAGTTCATCCCCCACTATTGTTACCACCCCAAGCTCTCGATCTCCGGCAATTGCCGCATGTGTCTCATTGAGCTCGGCATGCCCAAGGTCGACCACGATCGCAAGCCCATCCTTGGCGCGGACGGCAAAGCCGAAATCTCCTGGATGCCCAAGCCGCAGATCGGCTGCGCCACGCTCATCGCGGAAGGCATGGGCATCCGCACCACCTCACCCGTGGTCGAGGAATGCCGCAAGGGCGTGATGGAATTTCTCCTCATCAACCATCCGCTCGATTGTCCCATCTGCGATCAGGCCGGCGAGTGCAAGCTCCAGGAATATTCGGTCCAGTATGGCAACGAAGGCAGCCGTTTCACGGACGACAAGGTCAAGAAACCGAAGCGGGTCGATATCGGCGAGCGGATCGTCCTCGATGACGAACGGTGTATCATGTGCTCGCGGTGCATCCGCTTTTCCAAGGAGATGGTGCATGACGATGTCCTTGGCTTTATCGACCGGGGCAGTCACACCACGCTGGCCGTCCACCCCGGCAAGCGGCTCGACAACAACTACTCGCTCAACACCGTCGATATCTGTCCCGTCGGTGCGCTCACCAGCAAGGATTTCCGCTTCCAGATGCGCGTCTGGTTTCTCAAGGAAACGAAGAGCATCTGCACCGGTTGCGCGACCGGCTGCAACACCATTGTTGGCAGCCGCGAGAACCTGGTCTATCGCCTGACCCCGCGCGGCAACGAAGCGGTCAACTCCGAGTGGATGTGCGATCAAGGCCGGCTCGGCTTCCATTACATTCACAGTCCCGAGCGGCTGACCGAGCCGATGGCGGTAGCCGCCGCTCCCCCCGGCGGCGGATCGGTACCGGAAAAGAGCTACGTCCCATGGTCCGAACTGATTCCTCAACTGGCGGCGAAATTAAAAGCGCTTCGTCCGGAACAGATCGCCATCATCGCCTCCGGGCGCCTGACCAATGAGGAAGCCTTCCTCCTCAGCGAAATCCGCCGCACCCTCGGCGGCGAGGACGTGCTCTGCGATATCGTCCCGCGGGAGGGCGAAGCCGACGGCATTCTCCGCAGTGCCGATCTCAATCCCAACACACGCGGCGTCGAGCTCTTCGGTCTTTCCCAAGGCGGAAAGACCCTCGGGCAAATCCGTCACGGGGTCGATACGGGACGCATCGAAGCGCTTCTGGTTCTGCACGAGAATCTGGTTGAGGAAGCGGGTTGGCCTCTCTCCTCCATCCAGCGGGTCAAACTCCTCGTCGTACAATCGCTGCTCCAAACGGCCACGACTGAACTGGCCGACTTCGTCCTCCCCGGCGCCAGCTTCGCCGAAAAGCGGGGCTCCATGATCAACGGTGCCGGGCGGCTGCAACGCCTCAACAAAGCCATCGCCGTTCCCGGTCACGCCATGGACGATTGGCAGATTCTGCTCCAGCTCAAGTCCGCCCTTGGCGGCGGAAACGGACTCCACACCATCGAGGAAGTCTTCAAAGCCATGGCCGAGGCGACGCCGATTTTAGCCGGACTCAGCCTCAGCAAAATCGGCGACCTCGGCCTCCAACTCCAGTTTTCCAGCTCAACACCAATAACCCGTCCTCAACCCTCTCCGCACGCCACCGTCTGAGCTTCATCTGAAACAGAATTTGGACATGAAAACATGAAGCTGATGAAGGACATGAATAAAGGTAAAGCCAGTGATTCATTAGCAATTTCATGTCTTCATGTTCCTCATGTCAAAAATCCCCTGCCTACCAATCCCGCTAATCTGGTTAATCCTGCCCAAAAATTCCGTTAATTCCGTCTAAATTTTCCCCTAACGGGCTGAACGCCTGGCTAGTTGTTGAATACCTCTTCAACTACGACCCAATTTAACATGAAAACATGAAGGCATGAAATACATGAACGAACCAATGAACACTCCGTCTCCATGTCTCCTTCATGTCTTCCTGTTTAAAAAATTCTCCGCGTTAACCCTAGACATATGAACCTCTTCTTTGCCGACATGCCCGCTAACGTCCCGATGTGGGTGCCCGACGTCTTCGTCACCGCGATCAAGATCTTCATCCTCGTCAACGTCATCCTCGGCCTCGTCTCCTACACCGTCATGGCGGAACGCCGCATCAGCGCCGCCATCCAGGATCGCATCGGTCCGAACCGCGTCGGCATTCCACTTGGCGGCGTCAACGTCCTTGGCCTCTTCACCGTGCCTAAGTGGACCTGGTGGGGCCTCGGCCAGCCGCTGCCGGATGCGCTCAAGTTCATGCTCAAGGAAGAGTTCACCCCCGCGCACGTCAATAAAGTCTACTTCTGGCTCGCCCCCGCCATGGCCATGGTTCCCGCCCTGCTCACCATCTGCGTCATCCCCTTCGCCGGTACGCGCGACATCACACTCCCCTGGGGCTACGTCATGCATTCGCCCGGCGTCATCGCCGATGTCGGCATCGGCGTGCTTCTCATCTTCGCCCTCTCCTCGCTCAGCGTCTACGGCATCGTCCTCGCCGGTTGGTCGTCCAACTCCAAGTACCCCTTTCTCGGCGGCATCCGCTCCAGTGCGCAGATGATTTCGTACGAGGTCTCGATGGGCCTCTCCGTCATCCCGGTCTTCCTCGTCATGGGCGATCTGCACCTCTCGGAAGTCGTCAACTATCAGGCCGCGAACGGCTGGACGGTCTTTCCGCTCTTCGCGCCCCACTGGCCCTGGCACGTCTGGAAAAGCTACATCCTCTGGATTCCGATGATGATCTCATTCGTCATCTTTCTCATCTCGGCCTTCGCCGAGACCAACCGTCTTCCCTTCGATCTCCCCGAAAGCGAGACGGAACTCGTCGGCGGTTACCACACCGAATACTCGGCGATGAAATTCGCCCTCTTCTTCCTCGGGGAGTACGCCGCCATGATCGTCGCCTCCTGCCTCATGGTCACCCTCTTCTTCGGCGGCTGGAGCTTGCCGCTACCCTTCTACATGGCCTGGCAGGATCAATGGTGGAGTCTCATCCTTTACCCGCTCGTCTTCCTGGTGAAGATGTGCTGCTTCATCATTCTCTTCATCTGGGTCCGCTGGACACTTCCCCGCTTCCGCTACGATCAACTCATGGGCCTCGGCTGGAAATTCATCCTGCCCATCTCGCTGGGGAATATTCTGCTCACCGGTATTCTCTTGGCCTTAATTGGTTAGTTTTTATCGGGTGGAAAGTGCGGGTATTGCCAAATGTAGCATTTGGTATTACTTTTGCGGACATGACCATAACCGTGACCATGAAAATCCCCCAGGAAATGGCCCAAAAACTTGAAGCCGTCGCCTCCCGGAAACGCGTACCAAAATCGACATTAATGCGCGAAGCGCTCGGCACCTATCTCAAGACGCAAAAAACCAAAACAAATCTCTATGAGCGGATGAAAGCGGGCATTGGTTGTATCAGGAGTGGCAAGGGCGATCTCTCCACCAATCCCAAGCACATGGATGGGTATGGTCGATGAAAAAGGTCATTGTGGATACGGGACCAATCGTGGCCCTGATCGATGCAACGGATCGTCACCACGAATGGGCCACGACGCAATTATGTAAGCTGGAAGACCCTCTTTTGACCTGTGACGCGGTTTTGTCAGAAGCCTGCTTCCTGCTTAAATCTTATCCGGCTGCGCTTCGCCACCTCAGGGCTTTTTTGGATGACGATATAATCGTTCCGGTGTTCAAGAGCCATCCTCATACCTCTCACCTTTTTGGCCTGAGGGAAACTTATCAAAACCTGCCCATGTCGTTTGCAGACGCCTGCATCGTCTGTCTGGTTGAGGACTATCCAGGGTCGACCGTCTTTACGACCGATAGTCACTTTGCCATTTACCGGCAACAACGTCGCCGGATTATTCCGACGATTGCGCCATTTTAAATAATATCAATTGGCTCGGCATCCCTCAATCCACCTTCGCCGCGACTACGAGACAAAACTCCCCGCGCGGTTCATGCGCCTTGAAGTGCTCCAGTAACTCCGCCGCTGTCCCGCGCCGGTACTCCTCAAACTTCTTCGTCAGTTCCCGTGCGAGACAAAGTCGCGCCTGGGGAATTTCCGCCACGGCATCCTCCAGCATCCGCACCACCCGATAAGGCGATTCAAAATAGATGCTCGTGAAATCCCGCGCGGCTGCTGCGATCAATTCCTTGCGCCGCTGACCGCTCTTCACCGGTAAAAATCCGCCGAAATAAAACGGCACCATCGGAAAACCTGAACCCGCCAGCGCCAGCAACGGCGCGGAAGGTCCCGGCACCACTTCCACCGGCACCCCTGCCGCGACCGCCGCCCGGATCAGGCGCTCGCCGGGATCGCTCACGCCTGGCATCCCGGCATCGGAGACCAGCGCAATCGATTGACCCTGCTGGAACTTCTCCAGAAACTCCGCCGTCCGCTTCGCCTCGCTGAACTGGTGGTAGCTGATCATAGGTTTGCGAATCTCAAACTTTGTCAGCAAATGCCCCGTGTGCCGCGTGTCCTCCGCCGCAATGAGATCGACCTCCTTGAGCACCCGCAAGGCCCGGGGCGGCACGTCTTCCAGATTACCAATTGGCGTGGCCACGATGTAGAGTTTTCCGGACATAAGTAAGAAGATTGGCTGTGAGACAGCCTATCCTCTCCTCCAGTCCCCTCCCATCTATTTTCACGGCCACCCAGCCCTGACAACCTAAGCCAAGGATAGAAGATATAAAAAATCAAATGTCGGAAACCCGATTTTCTTGGAGGACAAAACCATGCATGACCTACGATAAA
>CAIPBM010000055.1 GCA_903863295.1 uncultured Verrucomicrobiota bacterium
ATCAACGAACTGGTCACGATGTTCAACCGGATGCTGGCCCGCAACGAAGCGCTGATCGGTGCGATGCTCGATTCGCTCGATAATGTCGCCCACGACTTGCGCACGCCGCTGACCCGGTTACAGGCTGGGGCGCAGCTCGCCTTGCAGCATGAGGACGCCTCACAAATCAAGGAGGCGCTGGCCGATGCGGTGGAGGAAGCCGAGCGGCTCAACGCCATGCTCTGCACGATCATGGATATTTCCGAGGTTGAGGCCGGTGCCTTGAAACTGGACCTCGATACGTTTGCACTGGCCCCGGTGGTCAGTTTGCTATTGGAACTTTACGAAGATGTCGCGCAGGACAAAGACATCACCCTGACGGCCTCGATAGACCCGGCGGGCCAGATCACGGCGGATCCCAACCGGCTCCAGCTCCTGCTCAGCAATCTCCTCGATAATGCGATCAAGTACACGCCGAACGGCGGTCGCGTCGCCATCGGGGCCTCGTTTCAGCCCAAGGAAGTGCGGATCACCGTGAAAGACAATGGCATTGGTATCGAGCCAACCGATTTGCCCCGCATCTGGGATCGTCTTTATCGTGGGGACAAAAGCCGTTCCCAGCGCGGAATCGGACTCGGCTTGAGCCTGGTCAAGGCCTTCGTTGAAGCCCATGGGGGCACAGCCAGCGTGGCCAGTACGCCGGGCGAGGGCTCGACGTTTACGGTGACGTTTCCCCGCGCGTGATTGGCTTGTGCCCCATCACAGCGATTACTTGTTTAGTCGCTCATACATGATGCTGAGACGCTTCAGGCTTTCTTGGGACGGATAAAAAAGCTTTCAAAGTCTTTTTTTACATTGGGCTTTCTAGTAACAGGAAAACATGAAGACATGAAAAGAAATGACAGGAAGGCACATAAGCCCAACCTGCACGTCCCTTCCCCCTTCATGTCTTTCATGATTTCATGTCTTCCTGTTCAAGCCGGACAAAAAATCTAAAGACTCGAAACACCAGGGTACTTCTCACCAAACCGTGAGACTCAGGATGACGGAATTGAATGCGTCTTCCAGGCTCACCACTGAATATACTCGAGGTCGCCACCGGAGATATCATTGGCTTCCTTTACGCTGATCCAGCGTTCGGCGGTGCGTTCGCCCCAGGAATCGGAGATGGCCAGTTCGTCTGTGGTGGCATTGTAGCCGATGATCATCCTCATGTGTCCATTGTCCGTTCCTTGCGCCGTAGGTTCCTTTGTCTCGCGCAGTTTATCATCGGCAGCCAGTTGCAGCTTATAGGTAGTCCAATCTGTCACGGTTTGGCGCGTCTTGGTATGGCTGTTGATTTCCACTTCACCCGCCTTGGTGATGAAGCAGGTCCACATTAACGGCAGCCCTTTGTCGATGTAGCGCGAAACGTGGAGCACATCGAGGGGATCGTTGATCACCTCAATACGGCGATGATAGGCACTGACATAATCGTCCACCCCGGCACGCATTGCATCGGTATTTGTTCCACCGCCGTAGCCGGTTCCGCCGATCATGGCCAGGACATAGAGATCGGCCGGGACATCGACGTAGCGCAGGTAGCGTTCCCAAGTGGCAGGGACGCAGTAACCCTTCGGACCTTGGTCCACCATGGGGATTTCGCTGATGACGACATCGCCATTATCCCGTTTGACCACCCGTTGTGCGAGGAGGTCCTTGAGGTCCTGCCGGTCTGTGACTTCCACGCTACCAAAGTGGTCTGCGGCGTTGGCGGGAATGATTTTGAGCGTGGTGTAGGCACCGTTGTGCGCGCTGAGCAGGAAGGAGACATCTTTCCAATCCCAGCGGTGCACCTCATCGCGGTTGCTGGAGGAATTGCCGAACAGGGTAATGTTGGGCTGTCCCAGAATCGCGGTCAATTTGGTGCCGATTGCGTCCGCGTCTTTTTTGACCGCTTGGGCCAGATCGGTCTGAACCTTCTCCACTGCATCTCCCGCAGCATTCAGGCCCAGACTCTTGGCTTCGGAGAAATCCCCCGCATTGCTGTAGACTATCGAGATGTACGTGGGTTTACCGTTCTTGCCATAGAGGGCCATGGAATAGGCCGGAGCGTCGAGAATGGTCGTGCCCGATTTGGAGTATCGACGGTAGCTGGCCTCGGTTGTCGTGGCCGATTCTTTGGGCCATTTTAGTCTATCTGCCACGTCATCCAACTTGTCGTCCCAAAAATGATCATCAACGAGAAGGGTGAAGCCAAGGGCGTCGTTGAGTTGGCTGATGGCGGCGGTATCTGTCCCGCTCAAGCTACCGGCAGGTGAGGTTGCGATGCTGGTTGACGGAACGGGCGTTGTAGTCGTTGGGCTTGGTGTTTGGGCCGTGATCGGCGGAACGTTGGCTGTCGCTGTGGACGCAGTTACCACCGGTTGGCTTGGTACGGAAGGAGTGGAAGTGGGAGCTGGCGGTGTGTAATCCGTGGCATCGATCCGGATGAGGTATTGTTTGCCGGCGGCATCTTTCAGGATGAGGCGATCATCCTGCGTGCGGACCAGGATATAGCCTGATCCGGGCAGACTCATCGAGACCGCTGTGGGATGTCCCTGATCGTCAAGGGACTGGATTGGGGCTCGCGTCTTGATCGTGACCTTGACGTCATCTGCTGCCACGGGAGCGGCCATCAGGAGCGCGAGGCCGCAGGCCAGCCATAGCCCATGCCGAATTCGGTCAAGCGGTCGCATACGGTAAAAATAGGGCATGGAGCGAAAAATCAGCCAGAAAATTGATTGGACCACGGTTTAGGAGAGAACATTTTCCAAGCGCGATACGTGACGATTTCGCGGCGGAGGCATTTTCGCGGTTGTTTCCCGCCGTTCGGCTGTTAGGATGCTGAATATGAAGATTTTTATCGATAGCGGCAATACCGACGAAATTCGCGAAGCCCATGACATGGGGCTTGTGGATGGCGTGACCACCAATCCCACGCTGGCCTCCAAGAGCGGCAAGGTTTTCAAGGACCTGATCATGGAGATCACCACCATCATTGATGGCCCGATCAGCGCGGAAGTCGTCAGCCTCACCGCTCCCGAGATGATCGCGGAAGGCGAAGCCATCGCCGCCTGGCACAAGAACATTGTCGTCAAGGTACCGCTCATTGCCGAGGGCCTTAAGGCCGTCAAGCACTTCACGGAAAAGGGCATCAAGACGAACGTGACGCTTTGTTTCACCGGTTCCCAGGCGCTGCTCGCCGCCAAGGCTGGCGCGACTTATATCAGCCCCTTTGTCGGACGTCTGGATGATATCAGTACGGAAGGCATGCAGGTCATCCGTGACATCCGCGTGATCTACGATAACTACGGTTACGAAACCCAGATTCTCACCGCCAGTGCGCGCTCTCCCATGCACTTCCTGGAAGCGGCCCGCATCGGCAGTGACGTGATTACGGCCCCCTTTGCCGTGATCAAGCAGTTGCTCAAGCATCCGCTGACCGATAGCGGCTTGAAGCAATTCCTCGCCGATTGGGAGAAAGCCAAGAAATGACCGAACAGGTGTCGGCGGTACTGCCTCCGGCGCCCCTGTTCCGTTGCAAGGTACTTAAACCCCCTCGCTATTTGGTCGCACCGCACGCTCGCGTGGTAACGCATCCCCCCATTGATGTCGTGGCGGGGGTGGTGCGCCGTGACGACGGGAAGCTCCTTATCTCGCAACGCCTGGCAGACGATACGCTGGGCGGCTACTGGGAATTTCCCGGCGGCAAAGTGGAGGTGGGCGAGCAACTGAAGTTGGCGTTGAAACGGGAGCTGCAGGAAGAGCTGGGGATCGAAACGGAGATCGGCGACGAAATTCATCACATCGTCCATGCCTACCCGGACCGGGATGTACGGCTTTTCTTTTATGATGCCCGTATCCTTTCCGGGGAACCGCAAAAGCTGGAAGTGGCCGATTTCGCCTGGGTCACCCCGGCGGAATTGATGAACTACAAATTCCCGGAAGCGGATCGTCCGCTGCTGGAGCAGTTGCGCGGACAAGCGTCATAGGCCATGCGCCTCGGCCACGGCCGGACAAGTGATGCGCCCTTCCGCGATATTGATTCCGTCGCGCAGGCCGTCAAATTTTTGGCAGGCTTCCGTGAGGCCCAGATTAGCCAGCGCCTCGATGTAGGGGTAGGTGACATTGGTCAGCGCCTGGGTCGCGGTGCGGGCATAGGCGCCGGGCATGTTGGTCACGCAATAATGTAGCACGTCTTCCTCAAAATAAACGGGATCGTCGTGCGTGGTGGGGCGGGAGGTTTCCGCGCAGCCCCCTTGGTCGATGGCTATATCCACGAAGACACTGCCAGGTTTCATCAGGCCCAGCATGGCGCGTGAGACGAGCTTGGGCGCCCTGGCCCCAGGAACGAGGACGGCGCCGATGAGGAGGTCGACTGAGGGCAGCAATTCGGTGAGATGGGCTGCGCTGGAATAGAGCGTGTGGGTGGTGCTCATGGTGATGTCGAGAAAGCGCATCCGCTCCACATCGACTTCCAGCACGGTGACGTCCGCGCCGAGACCGGTGGCCATCCTCGCGGCGTTGACGCCGGAGGTGCCGCCGCCGAGCACGACGACCTTTCCCGGAAGCACGCCGGGTACACCGCCGAGAAGGACTCCCTTGCCACCGTGCGGCTTGGCCAGGAAATGTCCGCCGACGATGACCGACATGCGGCCCGCGATTTCGCTCATCGGTTCGAGCAATGGCAGGCGATGGTTGCGCGTGACGGTCTCGTAGGCGATGGCGGTGACGCCGGAATTAAGCAACGCATCGGTGAGCGGGCGGTTGGCGGCGAGGTGGAGATAGGTAAAGAGCATCTGGCCTTGGCGGAGGAGCGGGAATTCGGAGGGGATGGGCTCCTTGATCTTGATGACAAGATCGGCGCGGAAGGCTTCTTCGGGTGAGGCGACCAGGGTTGCCCCGGCGGCGGCGTAGTCGGCATCCGGGTAACCGGAGTCGGTGCCCGCGCCACGCTCTACCAGGACTTGATGGCCCTGCTTCACCAGCAGGTAAGCCGCCGAGGGAAGCAGGCCCACGCGATGTTCCTGGGTTTTGATTTCCTTGGGGATGCCGATGATCATGTCAATAATATCGCCGTCATCCTGAGCTTGTCGAAGGATCAGCTCTCAATGGATGCCCGATTTTAAATGATAATGCCAAAATCATCGAAGGCTG
>CAIPBM010000056.1 GCA_903863295.1 uncultured Verrucomicrobiota bacterium
CAGTTAATAGGACAGGTCCTCCGCCGTCCGCTTCTTTAACGTGGTGACAAGGACCCGCTAGCCTTTCTCCACGAGGAGCCGAGCCTGGTAGAGCAAATCGTCGATCTGCCCGCCGAGCGGTTTGACCACGATCTCCGGATCGAGCAGGCCCGTGGGCCGGATAATCTGCTCCGCCGTGATACCGCCCGATTTCTCGACTTCGTACTTCGACGGCGTCGCGGACACATAGAGCCGTTGTCCCACCAGAGCATCAAATTCATCGAACTTGAGCGGGCGGTTATCGAGCGCCGAGGGCAGCCGGAAGCCATGTTCCACCAGCACCGTCTTGCGCGAACGGTCGCCTTCATACATCCCGCCGATTTGCGGCACGGCAACGTGCGATTCATCGACGATGGTGAGAAAATCCTTCGGGAAAAAGTCGATCAACGTGAAGGGCCGCGAACCGGGCGGTCGTCCGCTGGTATGGCGGGAGTAATTCTCAATGCCGTTGCAGTAGCCCATCTCCTCCATCATCTCGAGATCGAAGGTCGTTCGCATTTTCAATCGCTGCGATTCGAGAAGCTTGCCCTGCTTTTCCAGCTCCACAATCCGCTCGTCCAGCTCCGCGCGAATCGTTCCCATCGCGATCCGCATTTTGTCCGCGGGCGTGACGTAATGCCGTGCGGCAAAGATGGTCATGTCCTGGATCGTCTCGATTGTCTCGCCGCTGATGGGATCGAAGCGGGTGAGCCGGTCAACCTCGTCGCCGAAGAATTCGATCCGCACCGCATCCTCCGCATTGGCGGGACAGAGCTCCACCGTGTCCCCGCGCACACGGAACTTGCCGCGGGTGAGCTGGAAATCGTTCCGCTCGTATTGCATTTCCACCAGTCGCGCCAGCATGTTCTCCCGGGTCAGGAACTGGCCCTTCTGAATGGGACAGATCATCTGCTGGTAATCCTCCGGCGAGCCCAAACCGTAGATGCACGAGACACTGGCCACGACGATGACATCGCGCCGGGTGAGCAGCGCGCTGGTCGCGGCGAGGCGCAGGCGCTCGATTTCCTCATTCACGCTCGAGTCTTTTTCAATGTAGGTATCGCTGCGCGGGATGTAGGCCTCCGGCTGGTAGTAATCGAAGTAGGAGACGAAGTACTCGACCGCGTTTTCCGGGAAGAACTGCTTGAACTCGCTGTAGAGCTGCGCGGCCAGCGTCTTGTTGTGGGAAAGGATGAGCGTGGGTCGGTCGAGCGCCTGGATGACGTTGGCCATCGTGAACGTCTTGCCCGAGCCGGTAACGCCCAGCAGCGTCGAATGCTTTTCCCCCGCCCGCAGCCGCTTGAGCAGCTTCTCAATGGCCTGCGGCTGGTCTCCCAAAGGCGGGAACGGACTGGCGAGTTTGAAAGGCATCCGCTTAATCTAAGCGCGAATCTGAGAATGTGAAGGGTGACGCAACTGGAATTAGCTCGAAACTGGCTTGCGGCTAAGAAAAGCGTCCAAGCGCCACAGAAAGGCGCGTTCTTTTTCGTTACTCAAAATGGCCATAAGTTCTTCTCTTACCAGCAAATTATCCGCGTGAGAAAAGCGCAATTTAAGATACTGAGTTCGCCGATAGAGCCAAAACCATGCTGCCACAGGAACCGAAAGAATAAACACCCATCGATGAGGTTGGTCGACAAATGCTTGAGTAAAAAATACGAGCAGCGCTACTAAAGCGCTGAATGAGCCTGCTTTCAAGTCGTCTTCTTTGGCCTTCGCTAAGACAAGAGGCGAACACCCAGTAGTTAACAATTCAGATTTGTCAAAATTCCAACGTTTCCGCTTCTCTCTGACAAATTTAGCGATCACTCGACGAATAAGTTGAGAGCAATCGTAATCGACTTGCTCGGGAGAGAGCATCATTCCAACTCATTATCAAATTTGGCTTGGATTGTCATCCATGCCATTTGAATTCGATCCCTAATGCATTACATCGGCACAAGTAAAGATTTCACTGGTGCCATCGGCCATTGCGAAAGCATTCCGCTGCATCTTCAGATGACGCCATCCCATTTTTGGGTAACCTATATTTCATGCGCGTCGAAGTCATCAACACCGGAACGGAACTTTTGCTGGGGCAGGTCACCAACACCCACTTGGGATTTCTCGCCCAGAGTCTCTTTAGCCTGGGGCTGCGCGTGGAGCGGCAGGTTACGGTGCCCGATGGCCTCGCCATCGCGGAGGCCTTTGAGGAAGCCATGGCGCGCGCCGACCTGATCCTCGTCACCGGGGGACTCGGGCCCACCTCCGACGACATCACCCGCGAGGCCGTGGCGGAGGCCTTCGGCAAAAAGCTGATCTTCCACCAGGAAATCCTCGACGGCATCGCGGCCAAGTTCGCCGAGCGCAAGTTTGTCATGAACGAGCTGCAGCGTTCCCAGGCTATGGTGCATGAGGGCGGCGTTGTGCTGCAGAATAAATTCGGCACCGCACCCGGGCTCATTGTCGAAAAAGGCAAAAACGTCGCCATTCTTTTGCCAGGACCGCCCAATGAATTACGGCCCATGTGGGAAAACGAAGCCCTGCCCTGGTTGAAGAAGCGGTTTGCCGATCAGCTGACCCTCGGACATGAAATCACCCTCCGCATTCTCGGCATGGGCGAGACTCGCGTGCAGATTCTAGTTGAGGATGAGGTGAAGGCGCTCGGGCCGGTCGAGGTTGGCTACTGTGCTCGTCCTGGTGAGGTCGATCTGCGCCTCATCGCGCCCGACCAAGCCCTCGTCGAGAAAGCGGCGGCCTTGGCTCGTGCCAAGGTGGGCGATCTCATCTACACCGAAGGTGGCGAGACGATGGAGCAGACCGTGGTGCGACTCGCCCGCGTCGCCCGCAAGACCGTGGCGACGGCGGACTCGTGCACGGGTGGGTTGGTTGCGAACCGGATCACCAATGTCTCCCACAGCTCGGAAATTTTCCGTTATGGCTGGGTGACCTACGCCAACGAAGCCAAGATGACGGAGCTGGGCGTTCCGGCGGAATTGCTCGAAAAACACGGAGCCGTCAGCGAGGAAGTGGCGAAGGCGATGGCGGAAGGCGCCTTGCGCGGCAGCGGTGCGGATATCGCCGTGGCCGTCACCGGAATTGCGGGCCCGACGGGAGGCACGCCCGAGAAACCGGTGGGCCTGGTTTACTTCGGGTTGGCGAAGAAGACGGGCGCCACGCAGGTTCTGCAAAAAAATCTTTCGCCACAACGCGAGACTTTTAAATACATGGCCTCGCAAATCGCCCTCGATTTGGTGCGGCGTGCGCTGGTTTGAGGCTATCTCCTCAAAACAGTCTTGCCGCGGGAGAAAGTCAGGTGTAGCCAAGCGAGGGGAAATATTTCCTTAAAATAAGGCTTGTACGTTTGTATAATAACCGCTAACAACGATTCACTATGGCAGCTAAATCCGAGGCAAAATCCGAAATCAAGAGCGACGCAAAACCCGAAAACAAGGCCCAGGCCTTGCGGGATAAAAACCTGGAGCTCGCCCTTCAGGCCATCGCCAAGGAATATGGTGATGGATCAATCATGCGCCTCGGCGATGAGCACTCGAAGCTCAACGTGGAAGTCATCCCCACGGGATCGATTGCGATTGATACGGCCCTGGGCGTCGGCGGCTTTCCGCGTGGACGGATCATTGAGATTTTTGGCCCAGAATCGTCCGGGAAAACAACCCTAACCCTGACCGTGATCGCACAGGCGCAGCGCATGGGTGGCGTTGCGGCTTTCATCGACGTGGAGCATGCGCTTGACCCGTCTTATGCCCGCAAGCTCGGCGTGAACATGAACGAGTTGCTCGTCTCGCAGCCCAATTCGGGTGAAGAAGCGCTCACCATTGCCGAGACGCTGATCAAATCGAATGCGGTGGATGTGGTTGTGCTCGATTCCGTGGCGGCGCTCATCACCAAGGCGGAACTCGAGGGCCAGATGGGCGACGTGACCATGGGCGCACAGGCCCGGCTCATGAGCCAGGCGATGCGGAAATTGACCTCCTTCATCAGCAAGGCCAAGACCTGTGCGATCTTTACCAACCAGATTCGCGAAAAAATCGGCGTGATGTTTGGCAATCCCGAAACCACGCCGGGCGGCAAGGCGCTCAAGTTTTATGCCTCCGTTCGCGTCGATATCCGCCGCATCACGGCGATCAAGACGCCGGACGGCACGGTACTGGGTAACCGGACCCGGGTGAAAATTGTGAAGAACAAGGTAGCCCCACCGTTCCGTGAGGCCGAGTTTGATATCATGTACAACGAGGGCATTTCCCGCGAGGGCTCGCTGCTGGATCTGTCGATTGAGCTTAACGTCGTCGACAAGAAGGGGGCATGGCTCTACTTCGAGGGCGTCCAGGTTGCCCAGGGCCGCGATGCCGCCAAGGAAGAGCTGAAGCGGAACAAGGAACTCTACGCCAAGATCGAAAAAGCCACCCTCAAGAAGCTGGCCGGTGGCGAGGCTCCCGAGAGCATCGGTGTCAACGCGCCTTAGTTCCGGTGTCCTCGACTATCCTTCGCAAATCACCGCCCGCTCCGCCGCGAGCTGCAGCATATCGCGCTTGGTCTCGAACATTGTCCGCTCAGCATCCCATTTCCCGTTGGCCTTGACCCGGACACGAATGGTGGATTTGGTGCAGACCGCTTCCACCTGCTCGATCCGGGCCGTATGGGTGCGATCCAGCGCATCGGCCAGGCGCAAAATGCCGCCAAGAATCATCACCGTTTTCTGGGCGACCGCAGAAAGCGCGTGGAAATCGACATGGTCAGGCTGCGGAATGGCTTTGCGATGGTAGCGGGCAATTTGGGCGACTGCGAGCACCTCGTCTTTCTTGAGATTCTTCCAGCCGTGTTCGCGGATCAACTTGGCTGACCACTTGTGATGGCCCTTGCCGTCGGGAGTTTGCGACCAGCCAATATCATGGAGCAGGGCGGCAGCATGAAGCAGCTCGCGGGGCCGATCTCCCAGTCCATGCCAGAGGCGCAGTCCGTCAAAGATCTGCAGGGCAAGAGCGGCCACATGATCGGAATGACTCGGTTCCTCATCATAACGACCCCGCAACAAACGTGATTCCTCAACCAGCTTGGACATAAACATCAATCGTCCGTTTTTGCCCGATGATGGTGAAGATGAGAAGTCGGTTTCGACTCATGTTCGCAAATGGCGGCCGTCAAAACTCCATAACGCAAACCGCGCACGCTGACATAGAGCCGTCGCGCACCAAGATGTTCCATCGTCGCCAGCACCACGGCGGTTCCGGGAGTAATCAAATCGACGCGCTTGGGCGGTAGCCCCGGAATGGCCTTGAGCTGATCAAGCGAGCGTCCCGTAAAACGATCCATCAACTTCCGAATTTGCTCAATGGTCAGTGACGCATGATCAATCTTGCGCGGGTCAAAATGAGTCAGCTTCTTTTCAATCGCGGCCAGGCAGGTGATCGTCCCTCCCGTGCCAATGAGTCGTCGCGCACCCAGCGTATAATGGGCCAGCGGCTGCGTGATTTGCGCCCGCACCGTCTCGACGAGCAGCCCCGCAGTGTCCGCCGCCACCGGGTAGACATGCAGAAATCGTTCACGCAGCCGCACCGCACCGAGCGGCAGGCTGATGCGTTTCTCCATTTTACCGTGCCGGCCCTGCACCCATTCAGCGCTCCCGCCGCCAATATCCAGGATGAAGCTGTCCTTGCCTTTCCAGTGGGGATCGGCCGAGACCCCGGCGAAAATCGTTTCCGCTTCCTCGGTGCCGGAAAGCAGTCGCACGGGAAAGCCAAGCACCTCACGCGCGGCCTTGAGAAACGCGCGCCGGTTGCGACTGTCCCGAACCGCG
>CAIPBM010000057.1 GCA_903863295.1 uncultured Verrucomicrobiota bacterium
CATCTCGGAGACATCTTTCTTGCTGGTCGGATGCAAAACGAGGGTCTGGCCATTTCGCGTCACCTTCAAACTGCCGTTGTGTTCCTTGGTGACATTTCCCATTTCTCCCAGAAGCGCGTGAACATCGCGCCATTCAAGATTGTGAGATATCGGGTGCTGGAAGATTCTGTCGAAGGTGCGCTGATGAGAGTTGGTAAGAGGAGTGGTTGTTTTCATAAATGGGTAAGGCTTGAGGCAGTGAGACGAAAAATGGTTTCAACTCGTGACTAGCGGTTGGCTCACGAGGGCACTTTCCTCATTCAATTAGGATGCGCCAGGGTCTCCATGCGGACTATGGGGTGAACACCCCATAGCTGATCGACAGTCCACGGCTTAGCGTGACTTTCAAGCCCTAACGCCAGTGATCGCCACGCGGCATTCTGGAGGGCACCCCCCAATGAACAATAATTCATCGTTCACTTTATTCCCAGATGCGTGCCCTACCGGGGACACATCGGGATCTGAGGTTTCTCTCCCAGATCAGATTAGTAAACGGGCTTACGATTTTTTCGAAAGACGCGGACGGGGCCAGAACCACGAGGTCGAGGATTGGTTAAAGGCCGAGCATGAAATCAAACACCACCTTGGACTCTAACGAACAAATCGTTGTTCCAACTCACTCAAATTAACACCAAAGACAGAAAACACGCATATGGCAAAAGTACTCGGCATTGACCTCGGAACAACGAACTCATGTATGGCCGTCATGGAAGGTGGTGAACCCTTGGTTTTGGAAAATTCCGAAGGCAAGCGGATCATGCCGTCGATTGTCGCCTTCACTAAAACGGGCGAACGGGTCATCGGCGATGCCGCCAAAAGGCAGGCCGTCACCAACTCGCGCAATACCATTTATTCGATTAAGCGCTTCATGGGACGCAAATTCGACGAGGTTCAGGAAGAGATCAAACGGGTACCCTATAAAGTGGTTCGTGCTGCCAACGGCGACGCAGCCGTGGAAGTGACCGTTGAAGGCAAGCTCAAGCAGTTCACGCCGCCCGAGATTTCAGCGATGATCCTATCGAAGCTGAAAGCTGATGCAGAAATGCGCGTGGGCGAGAAAATCACTCAGGCGGTCATTACGGTGCCCGCGTACTTCAACGATTCCCAACGCCAGGCAACCAAGGACGCAGGGCGTATTGCGGGGCTCGAGGTTTTGCGGATCATCAACGAACCTACCGCTGCTTCCCTGGCGTACGGTCTCGACAAAAAGAAGAATGAGCAGGTCGCGGTCTATGATCTAGGAGGAGGGACTTTCGATATTTCCATTCTGGATATCGGCGACGGAGTTTTTGAAGTCAAGGCCACGAACGGCGATACGCATTTGGGCGGCGACGACTGGGATGCTCGCATCATGGATTGGATTCTTGCCGAATTCAAAAAGACCCACGGTATGGAGTTGAGTAAGCAGCCCGATTCCCTCCAACGTATCAAGGAGGAAGCCGAAAAAGCCAAAATCGCCCTCTCCAGCACGCTCGAATATGGAATCAATTTGCCGTTTATTACCGCCGACGCGAGTGGCCCCAAACACATCGACCTGAAGCTCACCCGGGCCAAGATGGATCAACTTTGCGAAGATCTCTTCGACCGCACCCTTGGCCCGGTGAAGAAGTGCCTCCAAGATGCCGGAATCACTGCGGACAAGATTGATGAATTGGTCATGGTTGGCGGTATGACGCGTATGCCCCGAGTGATCGAAGTTGCCCGGTCGTTGGTCGACAAGAAGCCCCATCAGGGCGTCAATCCCGATGAAGTCGTAGCCATTGGTGCAGCCATTCAGGCCGGAGTGCTCAAGGGCGAAGTCAAAGATGTCGTGTTGCTCGATGTGACCCCGCTTTCCCTTGGTCTCGAGACCTTGGGTGGTGTTTTCACAAAGCTAATCGACCGCAATACAACCATTCCTACGCATAAGTCGGAAACCTTCAGTACCGCTGCCGACAATCAGCCGGGTGTTGAAGTTCATGTCTTGCAGGGAGACCGTCCCCTGGCGAAGGACAATAAATCCCTTGGAAAATTCCAACTCGCTGATATTCCGCCTGCGCCCCGAGGCACCCCTCAGATTGCCGTATCCTTCGACATCGACGCCAACGGGATCTTGCATGTAACCTCCAAAGATCTGGGCACCGGCAAGGACCAGAAGATCACCATCACCGCCAGCAGCGGTCTGTCCAAAGATGAGATCGAAAAGATGCGGCGAGATGCCGATCTTCATGCTGACGAAGACAAAGTGAAGCGCGAAGAGATCGAGGTGCG
>CAIPBM010000058.1 GCA_903863295.1 uncultured Verrucomicrobiota bacterium
CTGGTTCATAAAGTTCTTCAATTAGTCATTAAGAATGTCGATCTAAAGAACGTGACGATCGAAGAGGCTCTTCAATATATCAGAGTGGAGAGCAAAAAATCAGACCCCGAAAATCAAGGTATCAATTTTGTTCTCACGAAAGGGCGGTATCCCGCTGGGAAAATTACCATTAAAATGGATAGTGCCACGGTCAGGGATGTACTTGAACAAATTCAAAATCAGACAGACTACGATTTTGGAATAGGAGATTTTGCGGTAAATCTCTGGTACGAATCCGGAGATGGTATGTCGTTGAGGTATTTCGCTGTTTCGCCAGATTTTTTCGATTTAGGACAGGCAAAAATTATTGATAAGAATAAGCAAATTTACGATGTGACCGAGTTGCTGATGGCAAAAGGTGTTTCGTTTGCATCAGGGCAATATGCATATTATCAACTTGGAAATAAGCAACTCAAGGCAGTTGGCAGCGCCAAATTGATCGAACGAATTGATGAATGCTTGAATCAATAAAAGAATCAATACGGGTGCGCTGGCTTCATTGAAATATTTTCGCGCAACTGGGCCGTCATGATGTTGGAGGCGAGGGGAGAGGACATTCCTTCATGTAGCTGCGGTCTATGGCCGTCGCATTATTTTTTGACGGAATTAACGGAATCAAGAAATTTCGTTTTACGGGAAGTCTATCATTTCTCCCGCCATTGTGTTTTCGCGGCTAAATCAGTCCTGATTAGTGCACCGGCTTCCCTGAAATATCCGCCGCATGCTGCGTAAAGGATTTGCCTTTGCCGGTGGGGGTGACGACGGAGTCGATGACGCCTTCCTCGAATTCCTTCCACATGGGCGACATGTTGCGGAGCTTGTCGACGATCTTCTGGAAGGTCTCGATGACGTAGTCGACATCCTCCACCGTGTTGTCCTTGCCGAGGCTCATGATGATGTTGCCTTGGGCGAGCGCGTGGTCGAGGTGGATGGCGCTGAGGACGTGCGAAACCTTGAGCGATTTGCTGACGCAACTGGAGCCGCTGGCGACGGCGATGCCTTGGTAATCAAGGAGCAGCAACTGGCCTTCGCCCTCGATGAACTCGGTGCTCAAATTAAGTGTATTGCAGATGCGGAGTGGGCCGGGCTCGGGGCCATTGAGCTTGATGTAGGTGATGTGCTTCCAGAGGCCGTCGTAGAGCCGTTTCTGCAGCATGGCGACGTGCTCGACGCGCTGCGCCATTTCCTTCACGGCGACTTCCGCGGCGACGCCCGCGCCGATGATGGCGGGAACGTTCTCCGTGCCGGCACGACGTCCGCCTTCCTGCACGCCGCCGTGAATGTGACTGGTCACGCGCGCCTTGCGGTTGCGGTAGAGAACGCCGATGCCCTTGGGGCCGTAAAAGCGATGCGGGCTGAAGCTGAGCAATTGCACGCCGAGATCGCGGACATCGATCGGCATCCAGCCGGCGGCGGCGAGGGCATCGCAATACAGGACGATACCTTTTTCCGCGGTGATCTTGCCGATTTCCTTCACCGGTTGAATTGTGCCGATGTCGTGGTTGACCAAGTGAACGCAGACGAGGATGGTCTTGTCTGTGATGGCGGCGCGGACATCCTCCGGATTGATGCGCCCGACGGAATCGACCGGGACGTAGGTGACTTCAAAGCCATGCTTGGTCAGATACTCAATCGAGTTCATGACCGAGGGGTGCTCGATGGCGGAGACGACGAGATGATTGCCCTTGCGATGGTTCGCATCGGCGAAGCCCTTGATGGCGAGATTGGAGGATTCGGTGCCGCCGGAGGTGATGATCAGGTCCTCCCAGCTTTCCGCATTAATCAGGGCTGCAAGCTTTTCCTTGGCTTCCTTGAGGCCTTCGCGAACCTGAAGGCCGTAGCGGTGAAGACTGGAGGGTGATCCATAGGCTTCCCGGAAGTAGGGAATCATGGCCTGAAGCGCTTCCTCCAGGACGGGAGTGGTGGTCTGGTGATCGAGGTAGACAGCGCGCTTTTCCATGAGAATTGAGTTTAGCCTAGGTGTGGAGAGAGGACAACTTGAGATGTGACTGAGGATTTAAGCAAAAATGCTCGTCATCCTGAGCTTGTCGAAGGATCAGCCTCCATTGTTAGTCGAAAGACTCAGGTGACTTCCAAATCAACGGAAGCTGATCCTTCGACAAGCTCAGGATGACCGATTTTTAAGCGAGATTGCCTAGACTAAGCCGCGACGGGCTTGGCCTGCTTGGCTTCGTAATCTTCGATGGCGGCCTTGAGGGCTTCTTCGGCGAGTACGGAGCAATGAATCTTAACGGGGGGCAGACCACCGAGGGCGTCGACCACTTCCTGATTGGAAAAATTCTTGGCTTCCTCCAGGGTGCGGCCCTTGATCAGCTCGGTGGCCATGCTGGAGGAGGCAATGGCGCTGCCGCAGCCGAAGGTCTTGAAGCGGGCATCCTCGATCTTGCCATCGCGAATCTTCAGGGAAATCTTCATGATGTCGCCGCAGGCTGCCGCGCCGACTTCGCCGACACCGTCCGCTTCCTGAACATCGCCCATGTTGCGGGGATTGAGGAAGTGATCCATTACCGTGTCGTTATAAAGCGTATATTCTTTGGTCTCTTTCATGTGTTTCTCCTGATGCTTATCTTACCGCATCATGCCGCGATGTAAAGGGGCACGGCGAATATTCCGCGAAAGATTCGCAATCGACCGATCATGGTTGCCGGGAATGAACCAGCTACTCGAGCAGGGTGAACTGGCACTTGAAGAGGCCGGAAATCCGCTCTTCCTCGCGCACGACCCGAACACCCAGGACGTTTTCGATCAGGGTGTTTTCGAGCTGGCGAAGAATCTTGAATTGATCCGCGATAGGCAGAACCGGGGAATTGTACTCAATGATCTGGTGCCGCTGGATGTCGACATTGAAATAATATTCGCTCATGTAACCATCCGCATCCCGCAGAGCGGCAAAGGAGCGAGCCCGTTCTTCGATCGTGCTGCCGGTTACCTTGGCCTGGATTTTGACGGTGAGGTTACGGTAGATTTGGTAGAGAATCTTCTCCGGCGCGGCAGGTCCGTAAACCTCTTCGAGGCTCTTGAGGATTTCTCCGGTGAAATTGGTATGCTCGGAAGGGAAGAATTCCTGCGCGGTCTGGGTCAGGCGATAGGCTTTTTCGGGACGGCCCATGCCTTTCGGGCGACGCCAAGTATCGAGATAGCCGTCCTTCTCGAGTGCCACGCAATGTTGCTTAACTCCCATGTACGAGAGGTTAATCCGCTCGCACAATTGGGAAACGGAAAGACCTTGGCTGCGCTTGATCTCGGCGAGAATCAGATACTTCTGACTCTTGGCTAGTTTTCGCAAAAGCTTGCTTTTCATAAGGTACTGGCGCCGCGAGATTAGCCGTTTTTATTATCCATTTACTGACAAAGGTTCAATTTTGAACATTACGGAGATGCTTTACGACGAGCAAGTCTTTTTACCTTTCTTGTAAAAAAAGTTATTCACAACTATCTAGGGCAATTATGGACTTTGAGTTATTACGCATATTATGTAAAAAACGGGAGAACGCCTCTCGCTAAATCGGGATTAGAGTCATTGGTAGGCAGGATTCGTACCCGATATTGGATATAAATCGGCTCGATAAAGTGATGCGATAGAGAGATTACAGCAAATCTGGCTAAATCAGAGAGCTAATTAGCAGGGCAGGTAACTTTGTTCTTACAGGTGAAAGAAATGGAGTCGGACTTTAAACCTCCGCATCGATCCATGTCACCATCTCAGCAAGACCATGTCCCCCATCATGATGCCAGGTTAGCGGGGGAAATTGCATCCGTCCCGCCGGGCAGAAGCGGGTAACGCCCAGATCAAGAAAAACCTGTTCCATCGGGGCAGAAAGAGCTCCGGCCAAGCCTACGGTGGAGATACGCCCCTCTATCGGAGCGAGAGCGGCATGCAATCTGGTCGAGGAAACCTGACGAAGGTAGATGACGCCGTGAAGGGCCGAAGGTCGGAAGGTTGGAGATGGATCGTGAATCAGTGTCCAGCCAAGATGGCGTTTAGGTGGCAACCAGACGTGATGGCCGAGGGCATATGCCATGTCGCGGGCCTCTGCGATGCGTGCCGCGGTCGGAAGTGGACGGGGGGGCTTGGGGTGAAGTCCCGACCAATGTTTTTCCAATGCGTGCGTCAGCTTTTCCCCAAGCAAAGCCACGTCGGTTCCGGCAGGGACATAGATGGCCTGGGGGGAAAGACAGCCGAGCTGGTCATAGGTCAGGATATCGATCGCGCAGGCGCGGGCTTGGCGGGGCGAGAGTTGGTTGGGCTGGGCCAACCAGAGTAGGCTGAGGGCATGGCCATGTCCGATGAACTTCTGTTCCCACCGCGTCTGGCTCCGGATTTTCTCCATCGTGGCATCGGAACCGAAGGCAATGACCACGTCGGCCTCGCACATCAACTTGGGATCGAGCACCCGTTGCGTTTCCACGAGTTTCCGTAACGGCGCGGGAAGTCCCTTGATGAAGTCGAGGATTTCCTTCCGCGTTGTTCCATCCTCCCGGTCGCCGGGCAATTTGACGACATTGTGGGCTCCAAGAAGAAGCCCCTGCACGAGACTGGTCATGGCCGAGATGGCCAGGTTACCCGCACCAATGTGATAGATGAGCTTGGGCGCACGCGCCCAGACGCGAACGTGACCTCGATTAATCCAACCCTCAAGCGCGTCCACATCCCCGAGTTGGTCGCGGAGCAGGCGGGTGAGTCCAGCGCGTGGAAAAAGGCGCGGGTAGGCGCGGGCGAGAAGATCGAGGCGCTGGCGTGTTGTCAACGGAGTTCAGCGTAGCGCACTTGCGCCGGATTTACAAATTAGCCTGTACCGTCTTGGCGGCGTCCTCGTAGCGCTTATTGAGCACGTCGTTCAATTGGGCTTTCTGCGCGGCTTCAATCTTGGTCCAGGCAGCGTGATTGAATAGATCGACCTTGCCGAGAGCCGGTTTGTCGAGCGAGCCGGGGTCGGAGAGAATGGCGCCCACCATGACCATGGTCACCTGAATGCGGTCTCCGTTCCAAGTGGCAACGGGAAAGGTCTCGGGATTATTCGGGCCATACTTTTCCTTGAAGGCGCGATCTGCAAGGTAGAAGTCAACCTTATTGGCCCGGAGCGCGATTTGGATATCGATCAGGCTGTCTTCGTGGAAAGTCACGATCAAACCTGACACGGGGATATTCCCCCAGGAAAGACCTTTCAGATTGGTGACCAGATAGTTATCGCCGTAAGGGCTGACACGAAGGAGTTTACCCTTGGCCTTGGGGCTGACGGGTTGAAGGAGTCCTGGAGGATAATCGGCGACTTTGGAACCAAATTTGAACTGACCAATCCCTTTGATGCGATCGACCGACTCGTATTCGGGTGCTTTTGGTGGAGTCTTAACCTTCGGTTTGGCCGGAGCCGTTGCTACTGGAGTATTTTCCGGCTGCTCGTGATATTCCGGGCCGACGACGGCGAAGGCTGCCGAGGTTCCAAAAGCAAACAGGGCCGCAAGAATAAGTTGAGAGCTATACATCATTTTCATCTATGCGAAATCCATTATTTAGTGAGTTGAGGCAATTCTGCCAGACTTTTCGTCCCGGAAAGGTGATTTTGTTTCGATCGCTCATGGAGATCACTGCGAACGGTAGCTTTAGAAATCCCGTCGTCCTGAGCCTGTCGAAGGATCAGCTTCCATGAGATGTCCACGACCAAATCCAGACATGGTATTACCAAAGTTCCTTCTGAACGCATTGCGACCATATGTTACGTGGAATGTGGCTATCTCCGGGAGCTGATCCTTCGACAGGCTCAGGATGACGGATCTTTAATCGAAGGACTATGACAAAAACCTCTAATGGGAGGTCTTAGCGAGTGCGAGATCGTCTGCACCAAGGGAGCAGCCGCGCGGTTCGGTGCGGGCCATGCGACCGATAAGCTTGAAACCCTCCGGGGTTCGCTCCGCGAGATCGAGCGTCTGGAGTGCAAAAACGGAGTCGGTATTGGCCAGATCGAGCCATCGAACCAAGCCATGTTGGCCGGGGCGGACTTCCCGGCCCGTGGCGGGATCGCAGATGATCACGCGTGCCCAAGGCGGCGTGAAATGGAGGCCGGTCGTCCCGCGGGCATAGGCCTGACTGGAGAGTTCGCTCATGCCGTATTCGTTCCAGATCTGGTCATCAGAGAGGCCGAGTAGCCGTGACAACTGGGCGTAAAGTTCCGGCTTGGAGACCTCCCGGCTCCGGCCCTTGAAGCCGCCGGTTTCGAGCAGCCGACTTCCGCGGGGCAGGCGTAACGGGGGAAGATCGGCCCAGGCATCGAGAAGATGGACAAAGCTGAAAGCCGTTCCGCACAGGGCAACCGGCTCTCGTGCCTTGATGTGGCACGCCAGAGTTTCACGGAGAGGGGAGAAGTCGAATTGTCCCTGCCGAGCCCAGAAGCGAGATCCGGTTTGCCGGGCTGCTTTTTGCCAAAAGCCAAACATGGCGCTGAGCGATGAAAGGGGAGCTTCCAACGGTGAGGGAACCAGGAAATGGAGTTGCGGATTCCCAACAAAAAAACCGGCACGACGGGCTCCTTCGAAGGAAACGGCGCGATAGATATCGGTGCGGGAGAGGTATTGCCGACCGGGCTCGCCGGTTGTGGTGCCGCTAGTTTCGTAAATGGCTTGGGGGCTCGGCAAGCCGGCACAGTAGAGCTTCTCTCGCTTGAAAAGCTGCTGCGGTACGGCAGGGATATCGCGCCATGACTTGAAGTCCTGCGGGTCAGTTTGGCGTCCCAGACAAAGGCGCCGGTAAGCCGGGACGCGCGGGTATTGCCACTTGAAAAGTTCCGACGAAAGCTCACTCCATTTCGCCTCATCCATCGGGCCGAGCAATTGACGAATCCAGGCGCGTCGCCCGGATGGCTGGGTGAAATCGAAAGGCATAACGTCGAGCGAGGCGCAGGCTTACTCGCCCGTCAGCAGGGCAATTTCGCGTTCCTCCAGTTGCTGCTGCCAACGCGCCAGATAGGAATATTTCCGGTAAACGGTCTCCAGGGCGTTGAGGTCTTTCTCACCGGACTGCCAGCGCGACTGAAGCGCCGCCAGGTCAGTTTCGAGGGTCACGCCAAGTTGCTCCAGCTTGCCGCGCAAAGTCGTCAGTTGATCCTGTAAGGTCAGCTCTTCGCTGGTCAATTCGGCCCGTTCCAAGGCGCCGCTCGCGCCACGTTTGCGCTCCAGAAATTTGTCGAGGTGCTGGCAGAGTTGGCCCACTTCGATAAAAAGATCCATGGGGCCCGGCGGGATGCGCTGCACATCGCGAGGCTTCTCGCCCTTGGTCAATTCGTAGAGAGTCAGCAGCCGTTGCCGGGGATCGATCAAGGTTTGGTAGGCTCGATTGAGCGCCGAATAGCGGGTCTCCGCCGCGAGCCGGTCCGCTTCGGGCGCGGAGGCGAACTTGTCCGGGTGCGACTCGCTGGTGGCGCGGGAAAAGCGTTCTTTCAGTCCTGCGGTGTCAAGGGCGGGGCCGGGCTCCAAATCAAAAAGGGCGAAGGGGTTATCGATCATGAGAGAATTTCATCCAAGGTTAGCCATTGACTTCTAATCGCCAAGCTGGGAATCAACTTACCTCCCGATCCTACTTTCGCCAAACCGATGCAAATTTTCATTCACCGCAACAACGTGCAGACGGGGCCTTTTACTGAGGCCGAAGTCCGGGCGCAGTTGGCTGCCGGAACGATCTCCTTGCACGACCACGCCTGGTGGGAAGGCCAGAGCGGTTGGGTGCCTCTTGGACAAACACCCTTTGTAGCACCAGCCGCGCTCGCCCCTCCAGTTTATCATCCTCCGGTACCACCTCCCGGCCAGCCGGGCATCCGGCCAGCGGCGAGCATCCCGGAGACCTCAGCGCTGGCGATCTGGTCTCTTATTTGTGGCCCGTTGAGCCTGTTCTGCTCTCTCCTCACGGCCATACCTGCGGTGATCCTGGGGCACATGGCGCTTTCCGAGATATCGAGAAAGCCCCATTTGAAGGGGGCCGGAATGGCCCTGACGGGATTGATTTTCGGTTATCTCTTCATCGGACTTTTCTTCATTTCCCTCACGGCGATGATTATCCTCAGATCGATGGGCAATCAGGTTAAGGATGTCTTCAACCAGATCAACCAGCAGATGATCTCCGAGCAGAACAATCCCTCAAGCGATTCCGATTCAAGCTCGACAAACGCGGATCAAAGTCCTGCCGCTCCAAACTCTTCCACCAACGCACCAGATTCAGGCACCAACGCCGCGCCGGTCGTCAATCCTTAGATCTTGATCGAAATACCATGTCCAAGAACGACGAGCTCATTGCGAAATATCAGTTACTGCTCCAGCAACGCCCGAATGACGAATTGCTCCACTTCAGCCTCGGGAAAGCCCTCTATGATGCCGGCCGGTTAGCTGAGGCGGAAGTTCAGCTTCAGTTTGCATTGCAAGCCAAACCCGATTGGATGGTGGTGACGATGTTACTGGCCAAGATCGCCTTGCTTCGAAACGATCAGGTCGCCGCGAAAGTCCTTTACGAACGTGCGCTGGGGCATGCCATTGACCAACAGCACGAAGGCCCGGAAGAAGAAATCCGGGGGGCCTTGGACAAGCTTAAATCGTAACAGCTCTTGAAGTGGTCAGATCGCGAATCGTTTCTTGAAAGCCAGCCATTCGTTGGGCCCGATCTTAAAAAGACTTACGCGAGCTTTCACGCGATTGACATCAAGCCGTGCCGACTTTAATCTCCTCCATGCGCTGGATGGCCTTAATCGCAGTTGGATTGGCTTTGGCCGGGATTTCCGCCCGGGCCCAAACTCCTGCCCCCGCGCCTAACAAGACGATTACGTCCTTGCCGAAGCCCACCGCCGAGCCGGAGAACGACAAGGAATATGCTCACCCGATCGCGCACAAAGGCGACGGTCCTACGGATGCGGATGTCGGCCCTGTGCAACGCCACTTTGTCATGGCCTCCGAGACCGATAATGCCGATGAGACCGACAACGAAGACAACAATCATGTGGCCAGCCGCATCGCGAAAGAAAAGATCGCCATCGATAAGCGGGTCAAGATCCGGAAAATTCACGACGTCCAGGATGACGACAGCTATCACAGCGTCGGTAATCCTGCGCTCGACTACGAGGTGAAGTACATCAACTGGGGCGCGGTGACGCAGGAGCAACTGAAAGCCCGCCAGGGCCATTACTTCACCAATAGTTGGTCCAATGACGGTCCGGTGGATGATTTCGTGGCCCGGTTTGAATATCGGCAGGTCAACAGCAAGGAAGTCATCCGCACCCTGACCCAGCCGATGCCGCATGTCGAGGGAACAGTCCGCTCTTACTTTGCCGTCGTCAATCACGCCTATCTCACCTACGGTCCGGTCTGCTCCTGGCGCTTCACCATTCTCCGGCATGGCGTCGTCGTCGCCGAGTCCAAGTCCTTTATCTGGTAACCGACTATGATCACGCAACTCTTCGCCCAAGTGGCCCCCAACATCGCGCCGGTTGAAGAGAAAATCCGGGTCTTCCAGATGATGCAGCAGGGTGGTTACCTGATGCTCGTGCTTTCCGTGCTGGCGGTGGTGGCCACGGGCGTTTTCTTTGAGCGGCTCTTTTACTACAAACGTTCCCGCATGAACGTGCATGAATTTCTGGCGGGAGTGCTGGCGCTGGTTCGTCGTCAAAGTTATCTCGAGGCAATTGCGCGTTGCGAGGAATGGCATGGGCCCATTGTCTCCGTGGTTCGCACCGCCATCTATAAACGGCATCTCCCCGCGACGGAATTGCGCGAAGTTGTGCGTGAGATCGCCCAGCTTGAAATTCCGGCGCTGGAGGCGAATGTGACGCTGCTGGGCACCATCGGTTATGTTGCGCCGTTGCTGGGACTGCTTGGCACGGTCACCGGCATGATTGAGGC
>CAIPBM010000059.1 GCA_903863295.1 uncultured Verrucomicrobiota bacterium
AGATGTAATCATTTAAGCTTGAACACCCAGACCTCGACCGGGTCTATCCCTATGTAAGTTCATTCATTCCTCCCCTGGCCGGGCGGTGACTCCTGTTGAGTTGCCGCCCGGTCTTTTTTGATACCAGAGCCCCGTGTGGTGAGCGTCGTATCCTCACGAAAGGCCGTTAGATGAGCTAAAGACATAGGCTCCTTTTTCCTGTTCCACCGCTCGATAGCGGTTTACCCTTACCCACACAGGAACTTTACGACTTATTATGTCCTTTCTTCTATTCTGGGTCGGCTTACTCTTGAGTATTTTAGCGGCCTACCTTATCACGAACGCCATCTGCCAGAGATGTTGGAAAGAAAAAGTTCCTCAATCCAAGTTGATAGGATTCACGATTGTTTTTGTGATTAGTTTTTCGTTCCTAGCTTATCTTTTGACCATGGCTACGATGTTAGCGTTCGGGAGATAGGTGGCTTTTGCGACGATCGTTTGTCCTGATAATGATCTCAGCGATGATGAGATTGGGCAAAATCGCAAGCCAGGCATCAATCACATATAATTCGGCGGTATCAATTATAAGGATGTTGCTTAAAATCAATTTCCATGTCCGTAACATTACGGCGGAAAACGTAAGTGCGTAACTACGGATCATGTAGTTTTTGTGATCGATAAACTGTCTGTTTCTGGCGCACAGATATGCTTTAAGCGTAAAATAAAACCAAAGTGTATCGAGTAGCAGGAACGCCGTTTTACCAGGCAATCCTCCATTGGCATAGACCCCCATAATTAGTCCAATTGGAAAATTAATCAGCAAGATCACCGCCACATAGATTTTTCCTATTAAACGATGGATTTTTGGACTATCTCGTAAGATTTCAGGCGAAAATTGGGTAAACCCTGCAAGTAAGGCTACAATTGCTGAAAAAACATGGATGTAGAATGCTGTTTTCCAAACCATGTTGTGGATATAGGCCTGCTTAAGAGCCAAAAATTGCGCGTCATCTTTAAAAGAAGTATAGCCAATGATGGTGCGCAGCATGAGAAAGCATGCGACACTCAACAGTGAGTACATCACAAAAATCCGCAAGGCGAAGGTAAGGTTTTTTACCATGGCTTGAACGGTGCGCTGAAATGAGGACAGGGAACTCTCGGTCTCACATGAAAATCGTCAGAGATGAAGCTGCTCGTTTGCCGGGCTACTGCTCTCCGACGATTTGTTACAAATGAGTCCTTACTGCCCCGAATTAATCTGCCACAACATCGAAGGGGCCGCTTTATTCGGCTTGTTGCTGCCGGAGGTGATTTTGAGCGCCTGGCCGGTGATGATCTCGCGGGTGTAGTTCGGCACGTAGTTATCCCCGGGGGAATCAGCGGTGCTGAAGAAATCGCGCTGGGTGGCGGTGTAGGGACTGTCGGTCGGGCTGAGGTTTTGTGGCGTGAGATAGGTCTTGTCCGCGACGGAAGTCACCAGCACGTAATCGGCCCCGATGGAGGCGGCGCTATCCTGCATGCGCTGGAGGACGTGGCTCGGCGTTTCGTTCGGCTGCACGTTGGCGGTCAGCGAGGCAATGACGATGTATTTGCCCTTCGGCGGATGGGACGAGACATGCACGGCGTTCACCGGCACGGGCGCGTAGGTTGTGGAACTTTGCGACGTAATGCTTACTCCCGCATCCGTGCTCGCGCAGGAACAAAGAGCCACCGACAGCGCACCCAGACCAACCCATTTTGCCAAATTCATTTTCATAATTAAGTCCCCCCAGTCTCCACGGCTGCGAATCAACCGGCAAGGGAGAAGTAATCGTCCTACGTTTTTCCGTTGACGCTGGCGGCTTCCGGCCTAGTTTCTGCTACGCGAAGTGGCATTTTTCGTGTAAATTAAACAAAACAGAAAGCGACTATGACTAAAATTGGCATCAATGGGTTTGGACGTATCGGGCGACTGGTTTTTCGGGCCATCGCGGAACAAGGGCTGCTCGGCACGACGGTTGACGTCGTGGCGGTGAACGATCTCGTTCCAGCCGACAATCTTGCGTATCTTCTCAAGTACGATTCCACCCAGGGCAAGTTCAACGGAACCGTCACGAGCGAGAAATCCTCCCCCGAAGTGGCCGAAGACGACGTTCTGGTCGTAAATGGCTATAAAATCAAGTGTTTGGCCGTTCGCGAAGGTCCCGCTGCCCTCCCCTGGGCCAAGCTCGGCGTGGAATACGTCATCGAGTCGACCGGTCTCTACACCGAAGCTGAAAAAGCCAAGGGCCACATCACCGCCGGTGCCAAGAAGGTCATTATCAGCGCCCCGGCCAAGGGTGAAGACATCACCGTCGTGCTCGGCGTCAACCAGGACAAGCTCGACGTCGCCAAGCACAGCATCATTTCGAACGCGAGCTGCACGACCAACTGTCTGGCCCCGATCGTCCACGTCCTCCTCAAGGAAGGTTTTGGCGTCGAGGAAGGCATCATGACCACCGTGCACAGCTATACCGCGACCCAGAAGACGGTCGACGGTCCTTCCAAGAAGGACTGGAAGGGTGGCCGTTCAGCCGCGATCAACATCATCCCCTCCACGACCGGTGCCGCCAAGGCCGTCGCGCTCGTGTTGCCGGAAATCAAGGGCAAGCTTACGGGTATGTCGTTCCGCGTGCCGACGCCGACGGTTTCGGTCGTTGACCTGACGGTGAAGACAACCAAGGAAACCAGCTACAAGGAAATCTGCGCCGCGATGAAAAAGGCGAGCGAGACCTACCTCAAGGGCATCCTCGATTACACCAGCGACGAAGTCTGTTCCTCGGACTTCATCCACAACACGCACTCGAGCATCTTTGACGCCGGTTCAGGCATTGAGCTCAACAGCAAGTTCTTCAAGTTGATCAGCTGGTACGACAACGAATGGGGCTACTCCAACCGTTGCGTCGATCTGCTCAAGCTTATCATCAAATAATTCAGCCTGAAGCGGCGGTCCTGAGGGGCCGCCGCTTCTTTTTCACCTTCGATTTTTTATGGCCAAATTCACCATCCGCGATCTTTCTCTCAAGGGCAAACGTGTCCTCGTCCGTGTTGACTATAATGTCCCTCTCCAGGAAAAGGACGGCGTGCAGGTCATCACCAATGACAAGCGGATCAAGGAAACCGTCCCGACGATCAAGTATCTGATCGAACAGGGTGCCCGCATCCTGCTTTGCGCCCATCTGGGTCGTCCCAAGGGGAAGAAAGACCCGAAGCAGAGCCTGGCCCCGGTCGTTCCCGCGCTAGCGACGCTTATCGGCGTGCCGGTGAAGTTTGTTCCTGATTGCATCGGCGAGGTGGCCGAAAAAGCGGCGGCGGAGCTGAAGGATGGCGAAGTCGCCCTGCTCGAAAATCTCCGCTACTACAACGAGGAAGAAGCCAATGACGATGCCTTCAGCCAGAAACTGGCGAAGCTGGCCGATGTCTATGTCAACGATGCCTTCGGTGCTGCTCACCGCGCCCATTCGTCCACGGCGGGCGTGGCCAAGTTCGTCAAGGATCGCGGCATCGGCTTTCTTATGGAGCGCGAGTTGAAATATCTCGGCGAGGAACTCGAAAATCCCAAGAAACCTTTCGTCGTCATCCTCGGCGGCGCCAAGGTCTCCGACAAGATCAAGGTCATTGACCGGCTGCTCGAAAAGGCCGATACCATCCTCATCGGCGGTGCGATGGCCTACACCTTCGCGCTCGCGCAGGGCAAAAAGATCGGCAAGTCGCTCTCGGAGCCCGACAAGGTCGATATCGCCAAGGCCGCCCTGGAAAAAGCCAAGGCCAAGGGGGTCAAATTCCTCCTGCCGGTCGATACCTTCATTACCGAAAACTTCGATTTCAAGGCCAAGACGATTTCCCCCGGCAAGTATCTCACTCCCGGCGAAGATATCCCCGATGGCTGGGAAGGCGTCGACATCGGCCCGGAAACGGTGAAGCTTTTCTCCGCGGAAGTCGCCTCGGCTGGAACCATTCTCTGGAACGGCCCGATGGGTGTCTTTGAAGTCGCCGAATGTGCGGTGGGCACTTTCGCCATTGCCAAGGCCATCGCCGCCAACAGCAGCGCGGTCAGCATCATCGGCGGCGGTGACTCGGTCTCGGCGGTCAAGAAAGCGGGCGTTTCCGACAAGGTCTCGTTCATCTCGACCGGCGGCGGCGCTTCGCTCGAGTTTCTGGAAGGTCAGGAACTGCCCGGCGTAGCCAGCATTCCCGATAAGCCCTAATGGAGAGACGGCGCGGCGTTGTGACCTCCGGAAATGACGCGCCGTCTTTGATCAAATGAAATACATCCGGGTAAAATGGAACCATACTAATCCGGACGAGCCGATTTGGTTATTTAGCGAGCTGGATGCAGAAGGACTCGAATTGAGGAAACTCGAATGCTTCCGTAACGGCTTCTGCGATTTCGCTGCGACCAACGCCTCTTCCGGCACAACCAAGCTTAACACCGCCCCGCTGCCCGATTTATCCAAACTTGCCCGCGACCCTGAGTTTGAACCCGCCGAAATCACCAAGGAAGAATTTGAAGAGGTGTGGACCAAGCGGCAATTTTTTAAGAAATGAGCCCAAGTTATGAGTAATCGCGAACTCGTTATTGATCTCATTAACAAATTGCCCGAAAACACGCCGCTGGCAGAGATGGCTCGCGAGATCGAATTTGTTGCAGGTATTCGCGAAGGTTTGGCCCAAGCGGATCGCGGGGAAGGAACACCGGCCGAGGAAGTTAAACGTTTGGTGGAGGCATGGGCTACCAAGTCATTGTAACTCCACGTGCCATTGAGGATTTAAAGGAAATCGTCCGGTATATCGCCCAGGATAATCCTCAAGTGGCCCAGCGTCTTGGAAATGAACTTATCAAACGTGCCATGATGTCATCACAGAATCCTCAGCTTGGAAGGGTTGTTCCTGAAATAGGGGATGTCACCGTGAGAGAACTTATCCATCATTCTTATCGTATTGTGTACCGCGTTCTCCACGCTAAAAAAGTTATACACGTGATTCGTTTCTGGCATGCTGCCCGAGGAACACCTCACTTTTGATTTCCACTCCTGACGCACCAACCTGTAACCGCATAAAGCACCCTTGATATGATCCCTCGTAAAAAAATTATCGCCGGCAACTGGAAGATGAACAAAACCCAGGCGGAGGCACGTTCGCTGGTGGAGGATTTGCTGCGTGAAATCGGCAAATTCGATGCGGCGGAAATCGTTGTTTGTCCGCCGTTCACCGCGCTGGCTGCGGTCAGTGAGCAACTCGGTTCCGGCTCGAACATCCGCCTCGGCGCGCAGAACATGCACGAAGCCGCCTCGGGCGCTTATACGGGAGAGATTTCCGCCTCGATGCTCCGCGAGCTCTACGTCCGTTACGTCATCATCGGCCATTCCGAACGCCGCCAGCTTTTCCATGAGGACAACGCGACGGTCAATCGCAAGACCAAGGCCGCCCTGGCCGCGGAACTGCGCCCCATCGTCTGTGTCGGCGAGACTTTGCCCGAGCGCGAATCCGATCAATGGAAGAACGTCCTGGAAACGCAACTGGTCGAAGGCCTTGCCGGCTTTGGCGACAAGGAATTGGCCGATATCATCATCGCCTATGAACCGGTCTGGGCGATCGGCACCGGCAAGACTGCTTCGCCCGCCCAGGCGGAAGAAGCCCACCAATGGATCCGCAAAGTTCTCTCCACCAAGTTCAGCCAGGCCGCCTCGGAACGCATCCGCATCCAGTACGGCGGCAGCGTTAAACCGGAGAACGCCAAGGAGTTACTCTCCAAGCCCGACATCGATGGCGCCCTAGTCGGCGGGGCCAGCCTGGATGCCCGCGGCTTCACCGCCATCATCAAAAACGCTTGCCTCGAGTAAAACAACGAGCAATGCTTAGCCTCTTATGTCGCTGACGAATGTCCTGATTGGTGTCCTCTCGTTTTTCTTCGTGATCGTTTCGCTGTTCATGTGCCTCATCGTGCTCATGCAGCGCAGCAAACAGGAAGGTCTCGGCGCGGCCTTCGGCGGCGGCTTCACGGAATCGGTCTGGGGTGCCCAAACCTCCCAGGTTTTGGTCAAGGCCACGGTTGTCCTGGCGGCCCTCTTCTTCCTCCTCAGCATCAGCCTGGCCCGCCTCTACGCGCACAAGGCTGCCTTGAACGAAACGCCGGTCGTTTCGCCCGTGCAACAGGAGCTGCTCAAGCCCCTGCCCTCGCTGAGCACAAATGGCGCTCCCGTGACGGCACCGACCATTCCCACGGCCCCGCCGACTCCGGCCCCGGTGGCGCCCGCTCCTGCGGCCAAGTAAGTTCGTCATGATCGGTTCTCCCGAGATTTTCGAGGGATCCTTTCAGCCTGTAGCGGCGGTCGATGACCGTCGCTTTTTCTTGAGCGAGGTCGTCCCGTGAGCCTGCCTACTCGCCGATCCCTGGGCCGATGGGTTCCGCTGACATTTCTCGGCGGCGGCTTGCTTCTCCTTCTCGCCTTCTTTTACTTCTTCGGCGGTTGGAGCTTAAGTCCTCCCGTTGACCTGACGATCTGCAACGGCGACGAACCGCAAACGCTCGATCCGGCCATTATTACAGGGCAGCTCGAAGGACGCCTCGCGCTGGCCCTCTATGAGGGACTCACCACTCGCAATGCACGGGGCGAAATTATCCCCGGCATGGCGGAAAGCTGGACGATCTCGCCCGACGGTCTCACCTACACCTTCAAGATTCGGCCCGATGCCAAATGGAGCAACGGCGAGCCGCTGACCGCTTACGATTTCCTCCATTCCTGGGAACGCACCCTCAACCCCGAGACCGGCTCGCAATATTCCTACCAGCTCTATTACCTGGCGAATGGCGAAGCCTACGGAACCGGCAAGCTCAAGGATTTTACCCAAGTAGGCGTGAAGGCGCCTGATGCCCAGACGCTCGTGGTTACGCTGACTCATCCGACCGCCTTTTTTCTCGAGCTGACCTCGTTCCAGACACTCTGCCCGGTCTATCTGGCGGGTATCGCCAAGTACGGCAATGACTGGATGAAGCCAGGCCATTTGATCAGCAATGGGCCCTATTACCTAAAGGCATGGCGGCTCAACGACTACATCCTGCTCGAAGCCAATCCCTACTACTGGACCAAGGTCGATTTCAAGCGCATCAAAGTCCTGCCCACGGCCAACGCCACCACCTGCCTCAATCTTTTCTCTTCCGGCAAGGTCGATCTCATCCTCGACAAAAACAGCGTGCCTGCGTCGTTGGTCGATGACCTAAGGAATGAACCCTATTTTCACGCCAATCCCTTCGGCGGCACGGCGTTTCTCCGCTTCAATGTCACGCGCAAACCGTTCGACGATCTCCGTGTCCGCAAAGCGCTCGCGCTGGCGATCAACAAGGAGGATATCGTCCGCAAGATCACCCGCGCGGGCGAACCGGTCGCCGATACGCTCGTGCCGCCCGGCAATGCCGATTACCATCCCCCGGATGGTTTGCACTATAATCCCGACGAAGCGCGGCGCTTGCTGGCCGAAGCGGGTTATCCCGGTGGCCAGGGTTTCCCCGATGTGCAGATGCTCTACGCGAAACGATCGACACCGGAGCAGGTGGCCACCGAGATGCAGGCGCTTTGGCAGAAGGAACTTGGCATCACGTCCATTCACCTGCGTGGCCAGGAATGGAAGGTTTATCTTAATACCCAGTCGCTGATCGATTTCGACCTTTGCCTTTCCGCGTGGGTCGGCGATTACAACGACCCGCAGACCTTTCTCGACATGTTTGTCACCAATGGCGGTAACAATCTCACCGGCTGGAGTAATCCAACTTACGACAAGCTTCTGGATCAGTCCGAGACAATCGCCAATCCGGTCGAGCGGATGAAAGTCTTGCAGGAGATGGAGAAGATTCTTGTCACCGAGGATATGCCTATTGTCCCGCTCTATTATTACGTGGGCATCTCGCTTTATCGCTCGGACAAAATGGCCGGATTTGAACCCAATTTCGTCGATGATCATCGGTGGGGCGCGCTGACGTTCCCGGAGAAGAAAAAGCCATGACCACGCTGATTACCCGTCGCTTACTGCTGGCGATTCCGACACTCTTCATCGTCGTTTCGCTCACGTTTCTCCTCATGCGGCTGGCGCCGGGGAATCCGTTTTCCAACGAGCGAAAGATTCCACCGGAGATTCTCGCGGAGCTGGAAAAGCAGTACAATCTCAACGGCTCCGTTTCGAGCCAGTACTTCCGCTACATGGGCAAGGTCGTTCGTGGTGATCTCAGTATCTCGACGCAATACCGCAACCGGACGGTGAACGATATCCTCGCGCAGGCGTTGCCGGTCTCGATGTTGCTCGGTGGCCTCGCCTTTCTGCTCGCGCTTTTTGCCGGGATTCCGCTCGGGGCCTTCGCGGCGGTGCGGCATAACCGCGCAGCGGATCGCGTCGCCATGCTCGTGGCGTTGCTGGGGCTTTCCGTGCCGAGTTTTGTCCTCGCTCCGCTATTGGTCATGCTCTTCGCGGTGAAATGGCACTGGCTGCCGGTGGCGGGTTGGGGTTCGCCTGACCAGATCATTCTTCCGGCCATTTGCCTCGCCATTCCCTTCGCCGCTGCCATCGCGCGCCTCACGCGCGGGAGTCTGCTCGACGTCCTGAAGCTTGATTTCATTCGCACCGCCCGCGCGAAGGGTCTGCCCGAGGACGCGGTCCTTTATCGCCATGCGTTGAAGAGCGCCATTTTGCCTCTTATCAGTTATTGTGGACCTGCTCTCGCGGGCATCCTTACCGGCTCCCTGGTGATTGAGACGCTTTTCGATATTCCCGGCATTGGCCGCTTCTTCGTGAACAGCGTGCTAAACCGCGATCCCATGATGTCGGCGGGAGTGGTCCTGGTTTTCAGCGCCTTCCTGCTCTTCATGAACCTGGTTTCGGACGTGCTCATTTGTCTCCTCGACCGGAGGGTGAAAATCGAATGACGACAATCCGTGTCCTCCTCCCCACCTTGCGTCGAAGTCCGCTTTTGGCGATCTGCGCGGCGTTTGTTATCTTCGTGGTTTTGCTGGCCATCGTGGGGGCGCAATGCACGGGCTACGGCTACGCGGCGATCTCGGATGCCTCACTGCAGCCTCCTTCCGTCACGCACTGGTTTGGCACCGATCTCAATGGCCGGGATCTCCTCACGCGGACGCTTTACGGTGCGCGGATGTCACTTCTCGTGGCCGCCCTGGGCACGTTTGTCAGTCTCACGGTGGGTGTCTCTTATGGCATGGTGAGCGGCTACGCGGGAGGGCGAATCGATAGCCTGATGATGCGCGTGGTCGAGATTCTCTATTCGTTGCCGAGCCTGATCCTGGTCATCATCCTCATCGCCACGCTCGAAAATCCGGTGACTCTGCTTCTTCGACAAATCGGGCTCATCATCGTGCCCCCGCGCATCGTCCTGCTCGTGGTTTTTTTGGGGCTGACCGAATGGCTGACTATGGCGCGGATCATTCGGGGACAGGTGCTCGTCTTGAAGGAACAGGCTTTCGTCCAGGCGTCCGAGGCACTCGGGCAATCGCATTTCCGACTCCTCTTTCGCCATCTCCTGCCCAACCTGAGCGGCGTCATTCTCGTCTATCTCACGCTCACTATTCCGGCGATTATGATCGACGAGGCTTTCCTCAGTTTTCTCGGTCTCGGCGTGCAGCCACCCCAGGCGAGCTGGGGCACGCTGATCGCGGATGGCGCTTCCTCGATCAACCCGATCCGGCTCTACTGGTGGTTGCTGGTCTTCCCGGGTGGCTTGATGACCTTGACCCTGCTGGCTCTCAATTTTCTTGGTGACGGATTGCGTGACGTGCTCGATCCGCGTGTTAAAAAGTAAGGGATCGAGTAGTATATCCTATGACCAATCCTGTTCCCATGATTCCTGATCTCCAGGCTTCCTTCGCCTGCGAGGATGTCCGCGTTGAAGCGAGCGGGGCCCACACCATCGTGGGCGTCGTCAATTTTATCGGCGCCCCGGCCCTGCCGATCCAGATTATCAAACTTTGCGTCTGGACGCGCTGGTCGTCCGGTGTGGGTGAATTCCAACAGGAGACCCGGCTTGTCGCGCCCGATGAGGTGACGATCCTGGCCGGGGCGTTGACGAAATTCCATCTCGATAACGAAAACAGCCACACGACGAACGTGAACATTTTTGGCGGACTCCAGTTCAAGGAAGCGGGCGCCCACCACATCGAAATTCTTCTCGATGGCGAACTGAAGCTGCACTATCCGCTTCGGGTGCTCCTGTTGCAGCAACCGCCCGCCGCCTAACGCAGCTTCCTTTTTGTCATGAGTTTCTGGAACCAATTGGTGAACCGCTTTCGTGGTGGTTCGGGAGAAGAAATCGACTGGGAAGCCTTGCTCATCGAGGCCGATTTGGGAATCAAGCTCGCGACCGAATGGGTCGATGAGATCCGGGCGGAGGGACTTTCCCGTACGCCGGAAAAGGCCGAGCTTTTTTTGCGCGAGAAAATGACGAAGCTCGTCCGGATTCCGCCACCGCTTCCCATCAAACACAAGCCGGAGGTCATCCTGCTTATCGGCGTGAATGGCAGTGGCAAGACGACGACGGCGGCGAAGCTCGCGGCCAAGGCGAAGCAGGAGGGACGACTGGTTCACCTCGGCGCGGCGGATACGTTTCGCGCCGCCGCGGCAGAACAACTCGAGGCCTGGGGCGCACGGCTGGAAATTCCCGTGACGAGTGCGGCGCCGGGGACCGATCCGGCCAGCGTCGCAGTGCGTTCTCTTCTGGCGTCGCAGGAGGCGAAGTCCGATCTGCTCATCATCGACACCGCGGGACGTCAGGCGAACAAACGCAATCTCCTGCTCGAGCTCCAGAAAATCAAGAGGAGTCTCCAGAAAAAAGTGGAGACCATTCCCCATCACACCTGGCTGGTGGCTGATGGCACCACTGGGAGCGGTGTCATCCAGCAGGCGAAGGAATTTCACGAAGCCATTGGCCTGACCGGAATCATCGTGACCAAGCTTGATGGCTCGGCCCAGGGCGGCATGGTGGCCGCTGTCCGTGCGGAGATCGGCTTGCCGACTTACTATCTGGGCCGCGGAGAAAAACCGGAAGACCTGAAGCGCTTTGAAGCAAAGGATTTCGTCGACCGCTTTTTCGGGGAGTAATCGGTTTGTTGGCAGGAAGCGACTGGAGGCGTCGGCTTTTCGACGGATAATCGCCCGGCGATGTGAAGATCGCTCACTGTTTCCGGTCACATCGGGGCAACGACAAATTGATCGGCACGAAATTTTTAAAATGCATGGGGAACTATTTCACA
>CAIPBM010000060.1 GCA_903863295.1 uncultured Verrucomicrobiota bacterium
AAAAACCAACGTGTCCGGCCAGATGCTCAACACCAGATAATGGACCAGAGCCGGAAACTGACTCAGGGCATACTCCTGCCAAGTCACACCGCCAACCACCTTGACCATGGTGTCACCCCGCGTCCCGAGGATGCTCAGCAGCACGCCCCAGGAACAGAACAAGACGGTGTAATAAAAGCTTCGTCTCCGCAAAGCGTGTCCAAAATTGGACGTCACGAATGTGCGATCATAGAGGAGAACCAGCGGCGGCACGGCGACCATGATCTCCTTGGTCATCACGCCCAAATAACAACAAACCAGTGAGACGATGTACCAGAAATGGGGGCGATCCGTCTGCGTCGCGCGAACAAAGGCGTAGAGGGTCAGCAGGAAAAACAGACCGGCCAGAGACTCGGCGCGCTGGATGAGATAGGTTACCGATTCGGTTTGTAACGGATGAACTGCCCAGAGAATCGTCACCGCCCAGCCCAACAGGGTGGCGTCCCGGCCATAGGTGTCGCGCAGCACGGGCTGAAGAAAAGTGCGCCGAACCAATCCGAAGAGCGTGAGCGCGGCCAGAAGGTGGATGAGCAGGTTGCCGGCGTGGTAGCCCCAGACCCGGTACCCGCCGAGTGCATAATTGATCGCCAGGGAGAAATCGAGCAGGGGCCGGTTGCCCACGGTCGGCCCATTCGAAAGTGGCGGCGAAAACACCTCCGTGAATTCATCGAGATGACGGATGGAGCGATTCTCCGGGATCGACTGGACGTCGTCATAGAGGAATGGGCCGGAGAAGCTGTTCGCGTAAGCGAGAACGGTTGCCAGCAGAATCGTCCCGATCGCCCAGGCCCTTGGGTGACACTTCCACGCAGGAAGAATACGGTTGGTTTCGAGATGCGAGGGGGGCACGTTCGCCACCGGAAAGAACTAGCGGAACGATGCCGGGATGACAATCGCCCCGATGGCGAGTTCAACATGACACCTCCCTAAATGAATTCGCCGATGATTAGGTGTGGTGGCGGGGCGGGCATTCGCGTACAAGTTTGAATGCAGAAGAAAATGTTTGCCGAACTGGGTCTTTCCCCGGAACTCCAAAAAGCCGTCGCCCAGATGGGGTATGAGGAGGCGACCCATATCCAATCTCAGGCCATCCCGGCGCTCCTCTCCGGCTCCGATGTCGTCGGCCAATCCCAAACCGGCTCCGGCAAGACCGCGGCCTTTGCCCTCCCCGCGATTGAAGTTGTCGATGTCCGCCTGCGCGCGCCCCAGGTCCTGATCCTGTGCCCGACCCGTGAACTCGCCGTGCAGGTAGCCGAGGAAGTGGCGAAGCTGGCTTCATTCAAGCGCGGCGTGCGCGAAATCCCCATCTACGGCGGCCAATCCTACGACCGACAGTTACGCGGCCTGCGCGATGGCGCCCAGATCGTCATTGGCACACCGGGACGCATCATGGACCATCTTGATCGCCGCACCTTGAAGTTGGACCAGATCAAAATGATCATCCTCGACGAGGCGGATCGAATGCTCGACATGGGCTTTTTGGATGACATTCGCACCATCCTCAAACAAGCCCCGGCGGAACGGCAGACGGTTTTCTTTTCGGCCACCTTGCCGCGCCCCATCCAGGAGCTGATCAAGACCTTCACCAAAAATCCGGTCAACGTAACTATCGAAGCGCAGGCGCTGACCATGCCCGCCATTGAGCAGGTCTATTACGAGGTCGACCGGCGTTCCAAGCTCGACGTGCTTTGCCGCCTGATTGATCTGCAAGACATCAAGTTTGGCATCATCTTTTGCGCGACGAAAATGATGGTCGATGAGCTGACCGAGCACCTCACCGCCCGGGGCTACGCCGCCGACAAGATGCACGGCGATATGACCCAGGCCATGCGGGAACGAGTCATCGCGAAGTTCCGCAAGCGCGGGCTGGAATTTCTCATTGCGACCGATGTCGCGGCGCGCGGGCTCGATGTTGATGACGTGGAGGTAGTCTTCAATTATGACCTGCCCCACGACGGTGACGATTACATTCACCGAATCGGGCGCACCGGTCGCGCCGGCCGCAGCGGACGTGCCATCACCTTCGTTTCCGGGCGCGAACTCTACAAGATGCAAAACATCATCCGCTTCACGAAGGGCAAGATTCGGCGGGAGAAAATTCCCACCGAGGAAGAGGTGGAAAAAAAGCGGGCCAACAGCTTTTATGACGCCCTGCTCAAGACGCTGGAGGAGGGCAAATACGAGCGGCAGGACGCACTCATCAGTCGCTTGCTCGATCAAGGTTATGTCGCGACAGATGTGGCCTCCGCGCTCATCCATCTCTACGGGGATGAGGAAACCAAGCCAGCGGAACCTGTCCGCGAGCAACGCCCCGCCCCGGCCCGCCGCGAGGAAAACTTTCGCCCGGAACGCCGCGATTATCCCGACTATCGTGAACGGCCGGAGCGGCATGAACGCCGTCCGGCGGCCTTGCCCACGGGCACGGGCCTGAAGGCCGATCGCGAATCGGGACAGCTCTCTCATGAGCAGGGCATGACCCGTCTGACGCTCGGCGTGGGCCGCGATCACGGTATTCAACCGGGCGATGTGCTCGGCGTCATCGTGGGCATCACCAAGCTGCCGAAAGACATTGTCGGCGTCATCCGTCTCCAGACCAAGCAGACCTTCGTCGACATCGCCGATGAGCATGCCGATCTGGTGGTTTCCAAGCTGAGCGGAATCGAGTTCAAGGGACGCAAGCTTTGGTGCAAGCGGGCCACCGTCGCCAAGCCAGAGTAGCTGTCGAGTTTTGAATTTGTCATCCTGAGCTTGTCGAAGGATCAGCTCCTGAAGACCTTCTCTTATCGAAAGACTTACTGAGGAAAACACCCTCAGGTGGAGATTTCCACGCATTGAGAGTTTGATGAAGAACGCGATTATCGTGCCTACGCTGATCCTTCGACAAGCTCAGGATGACGGAGTAAAACTTGCTGTTTGTAAACACTGGCCCTCGCCCCAAAAAAATGAGGCAAGGGAGTTAATTGATGGTCAACTCGCGCGGCTTAGTGCTGATTGCTCGCATCGCTCATGCCGGTGATCAAGCCGACCATGGGCATGAACAACGCGATAACGATGGTACCCACGATGACCGCAAGCATGACGATCATGATCGGCTCGAGAATACTGGTGAGACCGGTGACGACGTTGTCCACTTCAGCTTCATAAACGTCGGCCACCTTAACCAACATATCCGGCAATTGCCCGGTTTCCTCGCCGACCTGGACCATGCTGGTTACCATGGGAGGAAATACACCGGAAGATTCCATCGGTCCGACGACCGATTCACCTTCCTTGACGCTGTCATGAATCTTCGCAATCGCGTTGGCGACGACATTGTTACCCGCTGTTTCCCGGGTGATGTTCAAGGCCTGGAGGATCGGCACACCGCTGCTGATAAGCGTGCCCAAGGTGCGGCTGAACCGCGCGATCGCCGTCTTGCTGATCAGGTCGCCGAAGACTGGAACCCTGAGCGCAATGCGATCCAGGATTACGACGCCCGCCGGAGTACTGGCAAACGCCTTATAACCCACAATGATCACGACAATGCCGCCGAGCACGATGTACCATTGCGAGACGAGGAAGTTACTGCACCCGATCACGAAGAGCGTAATTCCCGGAAGCGATTTGCCGGGCAAGGCGTCGGTGAAGATTTGCTGGAATTTCGGCACGATGAAGATGAGGAGGAAGGTCAGGATCAAGGTCGCAATGACCAACACGACGAGCGGATAGACCATCGCCGCGATGACCTTGCCCTTGATCTTCTCGGATTTTTCCTGGAACTCCGCCAGGCGGGTGAGAACGATTTCGAGCACACCGCCCAATTCGCCCGCCTTCACCATGTTGATGTAGAGCTTGTTGAAAATGTTGGGGTGACCGGAGAGCGCCTCGGAAAAAGTGCTCCCGCTTTCCACGGAGGAGGCCAGATGCGTCATCGTATTTCGCATGACCGGATTGCGTTCCTGCTGGGCGAGCGTCTTGAGGCTGCGCATGAGCGGAAGTCCTGCGTCGATCAGCGTGGCCAACTGGCGGGTGAAGATGGTGAGAATGCGAGGCTTGACCCGACCGCCCTTCTTGCCGACCTTGGCCTTCTTGTCCGCACCGACCGCCGCCGTTGCCGCCGTCTCCTTGGCTTCGTCCAGGCGCTGGGGATAGAAACCGAGCTGCCGGATCTGCGCGATCGCGTCGTTCTGGTCGTTGGCTTCAACGGTTCCATTGGCTTGCTTGCCGCGCGCATCCACGGCCGTGTAGGAGAATTTGGGCATAAGGGGTGTTGGTTAGTTGGGCAATGGCAGGTGGCTAGGTATACTTCAGGACTTCCTCAATCGTGGTTTCACCTTCGAAAATACTCCGCAAGCCGTCCGCCCGCAGCGTGGTCATGCCCAGCTCAATGGCCTTCTGGCGAATCACCACCGAAGGTGCGCGCTGGCTGATGAGTTCCCGGATCGGCTCCGTGATATCGAGCAATTCATAGATGCCTTTGCGGCCCTTGTACCCCGTGCGATTACACATGTCGCAACCCGTCCCATAATAGAAGTTCTTGTCGCCAAGATCGTGAACGGAGAGTCCGATTTGGCGCAGCAGCGCCTCGCTCGGCTCATACGGCGTCTTGCAACCTGTGCAGATGCGGCGGACCAGCCGTTGTCCCAAGACCCCCTCAAGACTTGAGGCGATCAAGAACGGCTCAACGCCCATATCGATCAAACGTGCCACGGCCCCGGGCGCATCATTGGTGTGGAGCGTGGTGAAGACCAAGTGACCGGTCAGCGAAGCCTGAATCGCGATCTGCGCCGTTTCCAAGTCGCGCGTTTCACCGACCATGATGCGATCCGGATCCTGCCGCAAGAAGGCGCGCAGGGCGCGGGCGAAGGTCAGGCCTATCGCCTCGTGAATCGGCACCTGCTGGATGCCTTCAATTTCGTATTCAACCGGCTCCTCGGCGGTGAGGAGCTTGCTGTCGGTGGTGTTGATGCGATTGAGACAGGCGTAAAGCGTCGTCGTCTTGCCAGACCCCGTCGGGCCAGTGACAATGAAGATGCCGTTGGGCTTTTCGATGACCTGGCAGATATAATCGTAAATCCGTTTCGGCAGGCCAATGGCATCAAGATCCAATTTGACCGTGGTGCGGTCGAGTACGCGCAACACGACGCTCTCGCCAAATTGCGTGGGTAGGGTGGAAACGCGCAAATCGACCTGACGTCCGGCCATGGTCGTCTGGATGCGGCCATCCTGGGGAATGCGCCGCTCCGCGATGTTCAACTGGCTCATCACCTTGATACGTGAGGTAATCGCCGTTGCCAGCGCACGCGGTGGCGGGGCCATTTCATAAAGCGCACCGTCGACACGATAGCGGACTTTGAAATCGGTCTCGAAGGGTTCGAAGTGAATATCACTCGCCCGCGCCTGGATGGCCTGGGCGATGATGGTGTTCACATATTTGACGATGGGGGTGGAGGAGGCGGCCTCGATATCGACCACATCATTCAGGCCGATCTTGGCTGCGGCATCACCAGCCAGGCTCTTGAGCAGGTCATCGGTATCAGAGACTTCCGTACCGTAGAACTTCTCGATCATCGACTGGATTTGCGCTGGAGCGGCAACGTAAATCGCAACGTCCTTCTGCGTGGCAAAACGGAGGTTGTCGATGACATTGGGATCAAGCGGATTGACCACCGCCACGCGCAGGATTTCACCGTCGTAGTGAAGGGGAAGCACTCCCTGCACCCGCGCGGTCTGGGGCCGGATCATGCTGAGCAATTCCGGGCTCAATTCCATGGCCGCGACATCGACGACCTCGGTTCCCAAGGCATGGGCGATCATCTGGTACAAGTCATCAAGCTTGATCACCCCGCTGTTGGAAATGACATCTTCAATCGGATTACCCGTGCGGATTTGCTCTTCGAGCAGGTCGGCCATCTGCATCTCATCGATGATTTGGTTGTCCCGAAGGAAGGCGAGAAGAAGGTCTGGATTCATGGCGGGGCTTTACTCCTTGTCTCCCATCGTGGCGCTGATGACCTCATCCGGTGTTGTCATCCCGGCCAGAACCTTGCGAATACCATCTTCACGAAGCGTGCGCATGCCGAGATCGCGGGCGCGTTGGCGGATGGCGCTGACGCCGAGACCTTCATTGATCATCCGGCGAATTTCATCATCGAGCACGCAGATTTCAAAGATACCCATGCGGCCTTTGCAGCCGGTGCCGCGACATTTTTCACAACCACGGCCCTTGCGGAAGTTCGCCTGCTCGATTTGCTCCGGCTTGAGATTGAGGGAACGGAGTTCGGCTTCGGTCGGCTCGTAGGGCTCGGTACAGGCCGCGCAAACCCGGCGCACCAGGCGCTGGGCCATGATCGCGCGCACCGAGGAGGCAACGAGGAACTTCTTCACGCCGATATCGACAAGACGAGTCACTGCGCTCGGCGCGTCATTGGTGTGGAGCGTACTAAAGACCAGGTGACCCGTGAGTGACGCGTTGATCGCAATGGCCGCCGTTTCCAAATCGCGAATTTCACCGACCATGATGATGTTCGGCGCCTGCCGCAACATCGCGCGCAGCGCCGCCGGGAAGGTCATGCCCACATCCGCATTCACCGGCACCTGATTGATACCGTTGAGCTGATATTCGACCGGATCTTCAACCGTGATGATCTTCCGGTCCGGCTTGTTCATGATATTGAGACAGGCGTAGAGCGTCGTACTTTTGCCGGAACCGGTTGGGCCGGTGACGAGGAAGATGCCGTCGGGCAGGCTAAGAATGCGTTCCATCGTGGCCTGGTCATCGGACAAATAGCCAAGCTCGGTCAAGCCGAGTTGCAGGCTGGTCTTGTCGAGAATACGCATACAAATCGATTCACCGTGATTGGTCGGAATCGTGGAGACGCGCAAATCGATTGCGGTCTTGCCTTCATTGGCGCGCATCTGGATACGTCCATCCTGCGGCAAGCGCTTTTCCGCGATGCTCATGTTGGACATGATCTTGAGGCGGCTGATGATCGCGGATTGAAGCCGCTTCGGCGGATCGGTCATGACCTGGAGCACACCGTCAATGCGATAGCGCAACCGGAACCGCTTCTCGAGCGGCTCCAGGTGAATATCACTCGCCCGCAGGCGATTGGCCTCGAGAATCATGAGATTGACGAGCTTGATGATGTGCGCGTCGCTTTCGTTCTCGGTTGAGTCTTCGACCTTGCCTTCCTTCACCTGCAGCTCATCGCCCTCGAAACCCTCGGTCAGCGATTTGAGCACATCGCTCGCGCTACCATAATAACGCTTGAGCGCGGAGGTGATCTGGTCCGGCGGTGCCACCATCGGATCGATATCGAAACGCAATTCCTTGGTCAGCGTGTCGATCGCATCGAAATTAAACGGATCGGCCAAGGCCACCCGCATGTGCCGGCCTTCAATACTTATCGGCATGACATTGAGCCGGAACGCGAGTTGGCGGGGTACCGCGTTGACCGCGTCATCCGGCACGGCGTCTATTTTCTCGATCATGTCCACGCCCGCTTCCGCAGCGGTGGTGCGCAGGATATCGAGATCGGTCACAAGACCATTACGTACCAACTCCTCGACCGGGCCATGACCGTTCTGGCTCGAGGCGCGGCGCGCATCCTCCAGGTCAGATGGTTGGATCAAGCCATGCTTGATCAGGAGTTCCAGGATAAAATCGTCGTTGGCGGCCACAGCTAGTCTTCTTTAAGCAAATGTAACACTAAAAGTAGTATATGCTATTATTGCCGCCAAGTATAAGCAAGGGGGGATATGAATTTTTTACCTGTTTACGTTGTCATGACGTAACAGTCCGCCCCAATCGCCCGCCACCCAGAATTGGCGGCGTATAACCTCCGCAAATCTGAGCTTAAACTCCGTTCAAAGTGTCTGGGCGAATTTTTCAAGTTGATAGCACTCGATGATGTCGTCGACAAGGTACTCGTTGAAGTCGCCGAGGCGGATACCGCACTCGAGACCCGCACGAACTTCGCTGGCATCGTCCTGAAACCGCTTGAGCGTGACCACCTGGCCATCGTAAATCGGCTGGCGCTTGCGCACCACGCGGGCGCGGGCGTTGCGGACGATGCGTCCGCTGGTGACGCTGCAACCGGCGACGGGAAACTTGGAGAGATTGAAGACCTGTTTGACGAGGGCACTCCCCAGGGGAGTCTCGCGCAATTCGGGATCAAGCAGGCCGGCCATGGCTTCCTTCACCTGGTCGATGAGCTCATAGATGATGCTGAAAAGCTTGATCTGGACGTTCTCGCGCTTGGCCGCATTGGCGGCGGAGTTATCCGTGCGAGTATTGAAACCGATGACGATGGCCTGCGAGGCCTTGGCCAGGAGGATGTCCGACTCCGAAATCGCACCTGCGGAGGAGAGAACGATATCGAGATCGATCTTCTTGCTTTCGATCTTCTTGAGGGATGCGACGATGGCTTCCACCGAGCCCTGTACGTCACCCTTGACGATGAGCTTGAGCACCTTGTGCTTTTCATCGGCGATGGCTTCAAAAAGATTTTCCAGCGTGATCTTCGGCGGCGCTTCGAGCTTCCCAAGACGGAGCTTGTCGCGGCGGTCTTCGGCCAGTTCACGCGCCTCCCGTTCCTGCTTCAGGACATTGTATTCTTCACCAGGCGAAGGCGCTCCATCGAGACCGAGAACCTTGACCGGAATCGAGGGGCCCGCTTCCTTGACATTCTGACCCAAATCGTTGATCAGGGCCTTGACGCGGCCATAGTATGGACCCGCCAGGATAGCGTCGCCGACGCGCAGCGTACCTTGGCGCACCAAAACCGTGGCAGTCGGCCCGCGACCCTGTTCAAACTGTGCTTCAATCACCGTACCACGGCTGGCGCCACGGGGATTGGCTTTGAGTTCCAGGATTTCCGCCTGGAGCAACATCATTTCCAAAAGCTTTTCGATACCGATTCCCTTGGTCGCAGAGACCTCGCAAATAATGGTATCGCCACCATATTCCTCAGGGACAAGGCCGTGCTCCTGCAACTGGCCTTTGATCCGGTTGAGATTGGCCCCGGGGAGATCGATCTTGTTGATCGCGACCATCAACTGCACCTTGGCGGCGCGAGCATGGTTGATCGCTTCGATCGTGGTCGGCATGATGCCGTCATCGGCAGCGACGACGAGCACCACGATATCGGTCACAGTTGCACCGCGCGCACGCATGGCCGTGAAAGCTTCGTGACCGGGAGTATCAAGGAACGTGATGCTGTGATTACCGCGCTTCACGGTATAGGCGCCGATGTGCTGGGTGATGCCACCCGCTTCACCGGAAGCAACGCGTGCCTTGCGAATCGCGTCAAGCAACGAGGTCTTGCCGTGATCGACATGGCCCATGAAGGTAATCACGGGAGGACGCGTCTGTAACTCGGAGGCAGCCACCGGTTCAGGCTTGGGCGGCTCGACAATCTTGACTGGAGCGTGGACCTGACCTGCGCCCTTTTCCCGCTTTTCAATCTCAAAGGTAAAGCCCAGCTTGACCGAGAGCTTGCGGGCCAGCTCTTCTTCCAAGGCCTGGTTCGCGCTCGTGAAAATGTTCATCTCCATCAGGTGATGGATGATCTGGTAGGGCTTGAGTCCCAGCTTGGCCGCCAGATCCTTGACGATGATGGGGGGCTTGATCACCACCATCTTGTCCTTCAACTGCTGGGCCGCAATCGCAGCCTCATCTACCGCGCTGATGACGGGTTCCGTAGGCTTGGCGGGTGCTTCTGCAACCGGAGCCGGGGTCGCAGGAGCGGGTGCTGCCGGTGCCGGAGAACCTGCGGCAATATTTTCCGCCATGCGTTGCTCAGATGCGGTCAAAAGGGGACGCCGGACCGGGGCCTTGATCTTGACCTCTTCCACGGGAATGGCGGGGGCTTCGGGAGCCTCGGTCACGGGAGCAGGAGTCGAAGCGGGGGCAGCGGCGGCCGATGCCTTCGGCGCCTTGGCGGCCTTGGCCTTGGTCTCACCGGACGCAGCCTTCCCGGCGGCCTTTTTGGTTGGCGCGGGCGTGGCAGTCATATCGGGTTGATCCTTGGCTTTCTTTTCTGGTTTATCTTTGGGCATGCAACAATGGGGTACCGAGAATTAGCTTTGTGCCGGGGTCTGGAGACTCCGGGCCTTTTCATGAATTTGGGCAATAAGATCGGGATCAAGATCAGGCGCGGCGCTGACCAGGTCTTCCGCATCGACTTCCGCGATGCCTTCGACACTGAGGAATCCGGCGCGGACGATCTGCTCAGCCACAGCGGGTTCAATCGCGAGCGTGTGCGCGAGCGCTTCCGTCGCCTTGGCCAGCTTCTGCTCGAAGCCGAGCGCGGCCACTTCCTCTTCCTTCTTCACATCGATGTCCCAGCCGGTCAGCTTTTGGGTCAACCGCGCATTCTGGCCGCGACGGCCAATCGCCAGGGAAAGATTTTCCTCATCAACGAGAACGGTGACCTTATGCGCCGCCTCATCAACTTCGAGGGTCTTGAGCTTGGCCGGCTTGAGCGCTTCAATGACGAGTTCGCGGATATTGGGCGACCACTTGAAAAGATCGACCTTCTCGTTGTTCAACTCGCGGACGATGTTCTTCACGCGTGCGCCGCGCATGCCGACGCAGGCACCGACAGGATCGACCTTGTCGTTGGCGGACCAGACGGCGATCTTGGTACGATAACCGGCCTCGCGGGCCATGGCCTTGATCTCGATAGTCTTGTCGTTGAGCTCGCTGACTTCGAGCTCGAACAGCTTGCGGACAAAATTGGGATGACTGCGGGAGAGAATGATCTCGGGGCCGCGCGGCGTGTTTTCCACCGCCAGCACAAAGGCGCGAATCCGTTCGCCGGGCGTGTATTCCTCCGTGGGAACGCGTTCGCGGGCGGGCATCACGGCTTCAAATTTGCCAAGGTCGATGATGACATCGGAACGCTCGAAGCGGCGCACCGTGCCGGTGACGATGGCGCCCATGCGATCCTTGAATTCTTCAAAAATCATGGAGCGCTCGTGACCGCGCAACGTCTGGTTGAGAGCCTGCTTGAAAACCTGGGCGGCGATGCGACCGAGATCGCGCGTATTAACATCGACTTCCACCGTATCACCGATGACGGCATCCGGCTTCAGAGCGCGAGCTTTCTGGAGACTTATCTCATCATGCGGCTGCGTGACCTTCTCCACGACGAGAAGCCGGGCAATCGCGGTGATCTTCGCGGTCTTGGGATCGAGCGCCACGGTCATGTCGCGGGCGGGACCAAAGCTTTTGCGTGCCGCGGCCAAAAGCGCCGTTTGCACCGCATCCAGAAGAAGCTCGCGTTTAATGCCGCGCTCCTTCTCCATATAATCCAACATCGCAATAAATTCTTGGCTCATAGCAGTTTCCAATCCTTTTCGATCAACCGCCCACGATGGGGAAAAAAAAGGTGGGAAACCCGTTAAGGCTCCCACCGCAGGCGCGGACCGAAAAATGAAGATTAACGCCTCAGCAAGAAGGGTCAAGAGGAAAAGGTGAAGCGCGACTTGATTTAGAAAAGGATCCCCTTACTCTCATTTTATGCCCATCCCCTTGGAGTTTCGTTCTCTTCCCGTGGAGGAACGTCTCCAATTAGTCGAGGCCATCTGGGACTCCATTGCCGAGGATCAACATTGCCTTCCCGATCATCCCGTTATCATTAAGGAAGTCCGGGAGCGCAAAGCTCGCTACCTGAGCAACCCCAGCTCGGGAACGGATTGGGAGACAGCCAAAAGCCAAATTCGGGCCGATCATGGCTAAATCCGTCATCCTTTATGGCGGAGGCTAAGCAAGACGCACAGACGGCCTATAAATGGTATGAAGCTCAAGCGGAGGGATTGGGCGAAGATTTTCTTGCCTGTCTTGATGCATCATTTCAACAGATTTCGAAAAACCCCCAACGTTTCCCAATCCGTTTTGATAGTTTTAGGCGAATACTGCTCCGCCGTTTTCCTTATGCAGTCTACTTCGATTTCGATGATCACACCGCCTACGTCTACTATATTTTTCACTGTTCGCAAAATCTGGCGAAGCTGATGAAAAGGTTGCAGGGAACTTAAGTGATTTACCGTTGCACCTCGTCGCCTGTACAGCTTTACTCCCCTTTCCATGTCCTCCCCCGCCCCTTGGCCCGCCTTGCGCGTCACCTATTTCGTCACCGCTTCCAACTCCGCCGATCTCGATGCCCGCGTCGAATCGCTTTTGCTGGAGCAGACGGTGGAACTTCCCCGCAAGGCCTTGCGCGATCCGTTCGTGCTGGAAAATATCGTGGGCCGTCTTGTCAGCGTTGAGGCCCTCGATGCCCCCCGGCACCGCGTCGTCATCGACTTCCCCATCATCGCCACGGCGGACGATCCCGCCCAGTTCCTCAACGTCCTCTTCGGCAATTCCTCCATCCAGGAGCATGTCCAGCTCGCCGATATCGAATTACCCACCGATTGGCCCGGCCGCAGGAACGCTCTCCCCGGTCCGCAGTTCGGAACCGCCGGCATTCGCAAGATCGTCGGCGTTCCCGAGCGCGCCCTGACCAGCACCGCGCTGAAGCCGATCGGCCTGAGCACCGAGCAGATTGCCTTCCTTTGCGGCCTCTTTGCCCGGGCGGGCATCGACATCATCAAGGACGATCACGGCCTCGCCAATCATTCGTTCCATCCTTTCCAGGACCGTGTCCGCGCCTGCCAGAAAGCCGTCCGCGAGGCCAATCGCGCCTCCGGTCGCCAGACCATCTATGCGCCCAACCTCATTGGCACACCCACCGCCGTGCTGGAGCAACTCAAGTTCGCGCAGGAAGAAGGCGTCGGCGCGGTCATGGTCGCCCCGATGCTCCTGGGCATGCCGTTCATGGCGGAGATCGTCGCGAAGCACGCCAAGGTGCCGATCCTCGGCCACCCCAGTTTTGGCGGCGCGACTCGCATCCTGCCCGAGCTTCTCTACGGCAAACTCTTCCCGCTCTACGGCGCAGACGCGACCATCTTCGCGAATTTCGGCGGCCGCTTCTCGTACAGCAAAGAGACCTGCGGCAAGCTGGCCCGCGCGTTGACGCAACCGGCGATTCCGGGACTCATCCCTACGCTGCCCATGCCCGCAGGCGGCATCAAATATCAACAGGTCGCCGACGTACTTTCCTTCTACGGGCGCGAGGTGATCCTCCTTATCGGCGGCGGTCTCTATGAAGCCGGTGAGGATGCCGCTTTGCGCGCCCGCGCGGAGGAATTCGTCCGGCATGTTGCGGATTTTGCTCCCCTGTAGTTGGGGTCTAGGAGCGTCGGACCTGCGGTCGGCAGTAACCAATCGCGGACGTCCTCCGAGATAGCCGTCGCACTCCGTGCGACGGGGGCGCGTAAGCGCCTCCTTAAAATTCCGTCATCCTGAGCGAAGCGCAGCGAAGTCGAAGGACCTCTAACTATTCCGGCCGTCCTTCCCCAAGTTGCGTCGTGCCCAGACTCCGTCTGGTCATGCACTTGTCGGTGCGACTCTGTCGCTCGGCCCGATTCTGACGGGTTCCACCCCGGTTGAGGCACGGTCGACCAGCGCAACTTGTGGAGCAGGGCGACAGAGTCGCGCGGACAAGGGCGTTCCCAGACGGAGTCTGGGAACGAGGAAAGGAATCCTAAACACTCCCCATCTCCGCAATATACCCCCCCGGCATCTTTCCAATACTCTTCAGGAAATCGAAGCCCTTGCTGGAGATCTGGTAGAGCTGACCGTTGTAGCCAACATCGCGGATAAAACCGCCGTTCAATAACTCTTCAAATGCACTTTCCCACGCCGCCATCAATTCCGGTTTGTTTTGATCAACCAGTTGCTTTCCATTGGCCTGGATTTTCAACGTTGTGCCGATTTTGACCCGGCCAAGGTAGGCTTCAAAATCTTCGCAGGCCTCGGTCAGGAGCATCCGGGCCAATTCCGATAGTTCCCGGGCCGGAGGTCGATTCACCTCAACCACCTCTGGCCCGAGCGCGACAAAATGGAAATGATGATCCACCGTCAACGCGAGATAATGAGCGAACTTCGCGCGGAATTCCTTTTCATTCCCGTAAGTCTCGACGAGCGCACGCACGTCGTACCTCTTTTTCAAATCATGGAGTTCCTGTTCCTGCGCGGCGTTGGCCCCGGCAAAATGAGCTCGCGCTTCCGAGACAAAGATCAAGGCCGGCCGCGCGGACTGGAGATATTTTTCGATCTGCGCCATCGTGTCCGACTCAGCGGGATCATCCGGAATGCCTTTCGTGGCACAAAAAAAGGCGACCAATAAGTCGCTCAGTTCTTCACTCCCCTCACCATCAAGCGGCAGTAGCACCTGCTTTTCTTTCAAGGCATGGAGCGCATTCCACTCGCCCACCACTTCCCGGGCGATGATCAATTCCATGGCGGCGTCTCCCGGGGAGGCGATCTTCACGCTGTAAGCAGTGACGGCGGAGGGCATGGCCGATTCAGGTTAACTAAAGTAGTTATAGCACTTTTTTAACTAAAAGCCACAACTTGTTCTCAAGCTCCCTTCAGAAGCTACCTTTCCTATAGACCAAGATACCCTTACAGTTCCCTCGACAAAATCGGGATCGATGGCCATTGTAATGCCGCGTGCCTCCCGAAAGCCCGACATCCTCCGGCACCTATTCCCCGGTTTCCGAGGAGAGAGTGTCCGCGCCAGCCCGTCCCAGCATCAAGCCGCGTACTTTTTTCAAGCGACTGGTCTCGTGGGCTATTCTCTGGGTCGTCGTTCTTTTCCTTGTCTACTCGGGATGGCAGGCGGGCTCACTGCTGCTCATCGCCTTCTTTGGCCTCGCCGGGCAGTGGGAATTTTATCACGCGCAGGAGGAAAAAGGGCACAAGGTTTTCAAGCAAAGCGGACTCTTCTGCGGCGCACTGGTCTTTTTCAATTCATGGTACTTCCTCATTTTCCGGCCCGACCTGGCGCGCTTCGTCCACTTCGGAATTGAGCTGGTGCTGGTCTTCGCCATCCTCGGCGCGTTTATCCGCCTCGTGGTCCGGCAGGAGGAACATCTGGCCCCGATCACCACCGCCGCTTTGACGCTGCTGGGCCTGATGTATGTGCCGTTTCTCTTCAACTACGTCGCGCTGCTCGCCTTCCTGCCGGGCGACATGGAACAAAATCAGTTCCTCCTCATCTATCTGCTCGCCGTCACGAAGTTCTCCGACGTCGGGGCCTATGTAGTCGGCTCGGCCATTGGTCGGCACAAGATGATCCCGCGTATCAGCCCGGGCAAGACCTGGGAGGGGTTCGTCGGGGCGATCCTGACTTCACTCGTGATCAGCATGGTCATGACCCACGCCATGGGCGCGAGACTTCATGCCCTCAGCTTTGCCGACAGCATCGTGCTCGGCCTGCTCCTGCCGCTGATCAGCGTCGTGGGCGACCTGGCCGAATCGGTCATCAAACGCGACGCCTCGATCAAGGATTCCGGTCGCACCATCCCCGGCATTGGCGGCGCGCTTGATCTCATCGACAGCATCCTCTTCACCGCGCCGGTTCTCTACTTTTACCTTCAATTCACTTCCGCGAGATCCTAATCGCTGGTCGTCTCAGTCCGGGCGATGCCTAGCCGTGCCCGATTTCAAAACCACGGAAATTCCCCTTCGCGGGATGCCAGGTCAGATGAGTCTTGGTAATAAAGCTGGAGAGACCGCTTTCAGAAATGCCGGCCAGAAAATCTTCCAGTTCCGCCCGCTCCCCCTCAGCCACCACTTCAACGCGACCGTCGGACAGATTCGAGACTGTACCCACCACATCGTAGCCACAGGCGAGTTGCCGCACTGTTGCGCGGAACCCCACACCCTGCACCCGTCCTGAATAAAGCACCGCCACGCGTTCCATAAACAGTTATTCAAATTTGATCCCTTCCGCCTCCAACAGCGGAATCACCTGTTCCCAGAGCCATTCCAGCACCGCATCGTTTGTCGGCGAATCGAGATAAGCGAGAAACAGGCCCGCTTCCCCTTCCCGGAAAATCAGCGTCCGTTCACCAAAGGCCGCCACACCAATATTGGCAAACCGTTGCTCCGCCCGGTTGGCGGAAAGCATCACCCGGCATGTCTCACCGATAAAAAAAAGATTCTCCGGTGAGATCGCGCTATTGGCACACCACGCCACAAGCTTACCCTCGTCCGAGACGAAAGCCGCCGCGATCATGCCCTGGATCAGGGCGATTTTTTCAAAGGCTTTGTTCACTGCACCATTTGATGTATTGGAGCCGTTGCTCTTCCTTGGTCCATGCCGTTTCAAAAACCGCATGACGAACGCCAAGGTTATCGGCCACGAGCACCTGCTGCAAGTGTGGTCCCAGCAAAGTCAGGTTAGTGAAATAATCGACCTGCAGCGTCACGGCCACGTCGGCTAGTTTCCGGTAGAGAAAGTAAGTGATAAACGAACATCGATCCGATTCCGCCACTTGGGAACCCTCCACCAATTCGCCCATCAGGTTGATCTTCCAGTGCGAATTAACTGGAGGAAGCGGCGTCTCACCCATCGGCAAGCGCGAAGTTTCCAGCGCCGGGACTGCCGCAGTCTCACCCAGGGGCGGCGCCTCCTGGACGACGTTCGGAACGGTCTCTTCCACCGGCCCATCGGCCGCGACGACAAAAAGTTCACCCGGCGTCGGTAGCAACGCGGAATCGAACGCGCCCGACTTCTCCGCCAGGTCGATCAGCTGCCGATAGGGCTTCTCAATCGTCCGGGGCGGCACATGAGTCAATTTCAACGCCTTGATCCGCAGGCGTCCATTGTCCCAGTGCATCATGTCACAAAAGGCGTCCTCGCCTCCCTTGCCCGGATACTGGGCGTGGAAGACCTCTCCCCGATGAATGAAAATATCCCCGCTTTGGTTTTTACCGCGAACCAGCAACAAAACGGAATCACCGGAGAGACAGTGGGTCTTCACGATATCGGAAATCGCCGCCAGCGGCATGCTCTCGGCATCGTGAAGAGGCTGGCTTTTGGCATGGCGTCCCAACAAACCCCGGATCGCGTCCATGGCGACATGCATCGCTTCCGGAGTCCGGGGCCGCTCGAGAAAAAAATCCGCGCCGTTTTGGTAAGCTTGCGCCCGGGAAATCTCGTCCGCCGCATCACTGACAATAACAAACTTGGTTGTCGGCGCCTGCTGCTTCAAGAGAAGCAGGAGTTGCAGGCCATCCATCGAGTCGAGCATCGCATCAAGAAGGATCAACTCGTATTGCTGCGGCACCAATTGCATCGCGCGAAGCGCATCCAATTCCACGTCGACCCGCGTCTCCACGTTCCCCAGTCCCAGCAATCCCTGGCGCATGGTCTGCGCATATTCGCGGATGGAGGAAAGGATGAGTCCCTGTTGCAACATAGGTGATAATCCCTCTTCCTATGTTCCAACGGAGGTAAGGCACGCGCGCTGGTTCATGAGAGGACGAGACCCACAACCGTAAATCGTTAAACTGGTTACTCAAGTTTTATTCGATGTGCATCACGCGAGAGAGAATCAGGTTAAATCATCTTCCAAGCTTTAGGGATTGCCAGTCCGCGCCGACTCGTCCTTAATTTCCCCTCCCCATGTCGATTATTCACCGAGTTCTCCAGAAGATCATGGGCGCGGCTGCCCGGTTGGTCTGTGCCCAGCCCGCGCTCATCGTTGTGGTTGGCGTCATCCTGGCCGGACTCAGCACGTGGAAAATGGCGACCAGCTTTCAGGTCGTCAACAACACGAGCGACCTTCTCAGCGACAAGCTCGAATCCAAGCGGGAATTTAACGAGCTGATCCGCGATTTCGGCAGTGACTACCGCTTCATCGTCCTGATCAAGTCGCCCGATACCGCCAAGAACCGCCAGGTGGCGGATGAAGTCGGGCCTTATCTCGAATCCCTCAAGCCCCAAATCACCACGGTTCTTTACAAAATCGACTTCTCCGCGCTGAAGCAGCGCCTGCTTTTCACCCGCGATACTGATGAGCTGGAAAAAGTCGCCAACCAGATTGAATCCCAGATCGCGATGCAAAAGCAGAGCGATGCCAAGGCCAAGCAGATCGCACTCGATCTCAATTCCATCCTCGACGAGGCCAACCAGAAGTTCGACGACAAGTACCTTCGCGACAAAAAGAACTGGGTCGACTTCAAGCCCTTCGTCAAACAGTTCGTCTCCATCCTCAACAAAGTCGCCGCCCAAGCCGATGGCAAGACGCTGGCCGAGGAAAACATCAAGGTCAACGAGGAGGACAGTTCCATTGACGACTTCGATTCCAGCGAAATGCTGGCCCAACATGAGTACTTCAGCCTTCAGGACGGCAAGGCCATCCTCGTCATGGCCTACACC
>CAIPBM010000061.1 GCA_903863295.1 uncultured Verrucomicrobiota bacterium
ATACGCTCTCCTGGCGTTGGGTGGCGGGTCTTCAAACTCGCGGCAAGCCCTACCTCGTCCGGCGCTAGAATATCGAGAAATATCTCTCTCCGGGGCTGCTAGATGTCCGGGGACTCGACCAACTTGCCGATGCACGGGTAGAGGCGGTGAAACTTGATGATCACCGGGAGTTTCCTTTTTCTCTCGTTCCACATCCTGATCTTGCCAGAACTCTGGACGGAAAGCGGTGGGGATTGTGGCTTCACGAGGAGGACTTGAGCCCCGAGGGATGGGGCCTTTCCGGAACGGCTCCAGTCTCAATCTGTGGCTTTACCGCTTTTGGCGACGATCCCATGAATAAGCCGGAACTGCTCCGGGCAGATTATCTCCGGGCCAGCCTTCACGACGGCACCACCAGGGCGGCTACCTACTGGAATCTTCGAGCCGATCAAGTTGAGTTGATCGATAATCCGTCGCCGGCCATGTCGCTCGCAGAGTGGGCGGAACGTCTAAATCTCGAAGTCATTGCTTTGTCCAGGCCCGGCGTGGGCTTTCTTCGGGATCAATTGCCGGAAGTAGAGGCCCATTTAAAGGAACAAGGAATAGGACTCGTTACCATTGCGCGGCGATGGGACGAAAATCTTTGTTCCTACGCTCGACGAGGCTTTTTTGCTTTTTGGAACGAAACAAAACCCCGGTTGATCTGGTGATTTGCCCGCTCTCAAACCAAGATTGGCCGCCGTGCTTGGTTTCCAGTGCCGGGAGTGCATTCAGCATCAGGCGGATTCGTCGTATTATCGCTCCGCGTAAACATGCGCCTAGTAATCGAGATTGGCGACGGCCTGGTCTCCCAACCGCTCCCGCAATTGTTCGAGATAGAGACTCTTCGGGGTCACGGGCGTACCGAAGGAGCTAAGCCATGGACCGGTGGCGGGGGGCTGGGGCGGTTCGCCTTTTTTAACTTTGGGGATGGTCAGGTTGCCGGTACAGCCGATGCACCAATTGAAGCAATTGGGCGGCTGCTGAATGTCCAGGTGGTTGGCCATGCTATTCCAAACCACGCCCCAGGCCATCGCCCAACCGTGGCCGGAGCCGCAGGTGGCGCGATTGATGTAATCGATCCCCCCGTCGGCGAGCGTACAGGAATCGACCAGCATGGTGGTGGACCAACGCTGGTGCGGCTGGATCGCTCCCTTACCCTCAAAGGTGGAATTCAGCACCACGTTAAGGCAGGAATTGCTGAAAGCGGTGTCGATAAAGAAACCACCGCAGTTGATATACTTGACCGAACTGCGATCAATCAGGATTTGGGAGCCCCTTATCCCGTAATCGCCAGCATAACCCGCTCCTGCCTCCACGGTCGAGGTGTGAACCGACTGAATCTTCTCCAAGGTTAGCCGTCGCGAGGTCTTGGTGACCTCAATCAATCCCAGCGCCTCGTTCGAGAAAATGTCCCTGGCCCAGCAATCTTCGCAACCATCGAACGAGATGGCCTTGTAATGCGGAGCCGTGAGCATACCGGTGGACGGAGGCGAGTTGACCCGGAGAGATTCGACCCCGCTATGGATCATCCGCTTGGCCCAGGCCGCTTTGCTGACCACGGCGGTTTCGGGTGCGAGCAATTCGGCATCGATGGCCTCCGGCAGCGGGATATCCAGCGTGATTTTGTTGCCATCAATCGCGCTGATCTTCCGGAAATAGTCGACACCGGATCCCTCACCCAACCAGGTTTGTGGCTTCCCATCGCGGACCAGGGCGTCCATTCCCAGCATATGGATCCAAGCCTTGGTCCGGTGCCAGGAGATGCGGATGGAATCGCCAGCGGCCAACTTCGATGCGTCTTTCAAGGACAGCGTGGATGTCCCGGCAGGCACATAGGCATCGGTAACCGGGTATTCAGTCGGATCATCCTTGGGCAATTTTTCCAACATTCCCTTGAATTCAATGCAGACGTGGGCCTCTCCGGTCATTTCGATCGTCGTGCCGGATGGATCGGCCCCGAAGCCGGATCCCCGCAGAACGACTCCGTCCTGAGCGATAACGAGGGCCCTGGAACAATGGAAGGAACCAGGATGGAGGAGAACCGTACCGCGAAAGCCATCAACGAGAGGCAACGTGGCAACCTGGTCAATTGCCGCCTGAATCACCGGGGTATCTTCACCGCCGGAGGGATCGAGTTCTTTTTGCACGGGAACTGTGGGCAATTTGACGCCGCCGCCACCGTAGCCAGCGAAGGAGAAATCGATGATCCGATCTCCCCTTTCCGTCGTTTTGTAGACCAACTTCCCATCAGACCCCAGAGTCGCCCAGGGAATGTCCGTCGGCGCATCGGCTGCAAAAGCCGGAACGCCGAGGAAAAAGAGACCGGCCAATAAGATTTTCATGAGTTTCGGGTGGTTAATGAGCGGGCGGAGAAGGAGCGAAGTTAGGCTTAGAAAGCGGCTTGATGCGTAAAGGTCGGTAGCGACTGTCCCTCTAGCACTGAACCCGAACAGTATTCCATGAATATTCTAAAATCAATAAGAATTGTAATCACATTATTCAGAACTAGGCTCGTAGTCAGAATACTTAGAAGAATCAATTTTATCGTTCTTTATTGTTAATTGACGCTGCGGCATACGACTGGATAACTTTAATTTTGTTCTCGATTTCGCATGCTGTCATGCGAGGGGAATCTGAGCGAAGGGGCACTTTTATGATCGTGGCGGACAACGGGATTTATCTGGGAAAGGGTCAGGCTCCAGTTTCACTTTTGTTAAAGTACGCCAATCGCCACGGGCTGATCGCCGGGGCCACTGGGACGGGAAAAACGCTGACGTTGCAGGGCCTTGCCGAGGGATTTTCCCAAGCTGGTGTGCCGGTCTTCATCGCCGATATCAAAGGTGACTTGGCCGGTCTTTCCCAGGCGGGAGCGGACAAGCCGGCGCTGGTGAAACGCGCCCAGGAGATCGGATTTTCTCTCGATTACCAGGCGTTCCCGGCCATTTTTTGGGACATCTTCGGCGAGCAGGGACATCCCGTACGCACAACCATTTCCGAAATGGGTCCCCTCTTGCTCGGAAACCTTTTGCAGCTCAATGATGTCCAGTCCGGAGTGCTGAATGTCGTTTTTGCGGTGGCGGATAGCGAAGGGTTGCTCCTGCTCGATATGGATGACCTGCGCGCGATGCTGACGCACGTCAGTGATAACGCCTCCACCTATTCGGCCAAGTTCGGCAACGTCAGCGGTGCATCCATCGCCACGATTCAGCGCGGACTTCTCACTTTTGAGCAGCAGGGCGGCAGCAAGCTCTTTGGCGAGCCCGCCCTGCAGATCGCGGACTTTATGAGAATCGCGCCAAACGGTTGCGGCGCGGTGAATATCCTGGCGGCGGACAAGCTGATGACTTCCCCGCGGCTCTACGCGATGTTCATGCTTTGGCTGCTGAGCGAATTGTTTCAAAATTTGCCCGAGGTGGGCGATTTAGATAAACCGAAGATGGTCTTTTTCTTCGATGAGGCTCACCTGCTCTTCAATGACGCCCCCAAGGTGCTCTTGGAAAAGATCGAGCAATTAGTACGTCTGATCCGCTCCAAAGGCGTGGGCGTCTATTTCATCACGCAAAATCCAGCGGACGTTCCGCCAAACGTACTGGGGCAGTTGTCCAATCGCGTGCAACATGCGTTGCGAGCCTTTACTCCGCAGGATCAAAAGAGCGTGAAGGCGGCAGCGCAGACTTTTCGCGCCAATCCCGCCTTCGATACGGGAACGGCCATCACTCAGCTTAGCGTAGGTGAGGCCTTGGTCTCGATGCTGGATGAGAAAGGCTCACCCACCGTCGTGGACCGGGTGTTGATCCGCACTCCCCTCTCCGCCGTCGGCGCGATTAGTCCGGAACAACGTCAGGAGATCATCGCGCACAGTCCCTTCGCCGGCGTTTACGATACGCTGGTCAACCGGGAATCGGCGGCGGAGATTCTTGCCGGGCGGGTGAACGGACAACCAGCCGCAGCCACGTCCGGTGCAAAATCGGCGGCGAACATCTGGGGTACCGTCGCAACCACCGTGGCCGCTGCGGCAGCCAGCTCGGCGGGACGCGCGGCAGTCAACTCAGCGATCCGGTCACTTACCAGCAACTCCAACCGTGGACGCACCCCCGATAGTATCGGAATGGCCGCGGCCAAGGGGGCAATTCGATCCGCAGGCGGAACCGTCGGGCGACAATTGGTTCGGGGCTTATTGGGTGCCTTGTTCAAATAAAAGAAAAACTGCCCCGGGATCAAGAACTGAGGTGAGGAGGCGAGGCGGTATGAATCGCTTTCTGTGTGCATCGCTCGCGGCCCGGCAGGAGCCGGGCCCTCCATGGAGAGGAAGAGGTGGCGGCGGGCAGTTGAAGATGCAACTGAGTCTTGCCCAATTCATCATGGCCACCTAAATTCCGAAATGGAATCCGTCCGCGTCCGTTTTGCCCCCTCCCCCACGGGGATGTTTCACATTGGCAGTGCCCGCACTGCCCTCTTCAACTGGCTTTATGCCCGCCACACCGGCGGGGCTTTTATCCTCCGCATTGAGGATACCGATGCCGCCCGCAACAAGCCGGAGTATGTCGATGTCATCCTTCAAGGTCTGAAATGGCTCGGCATGGATGCGGATGAGGGCCCACAGCCCGACGGTAGTATCAAAGGCGATAAAGGGCCTTACTTTCAGAGCCAACGGGGCGAAATCTACAAGAAATATGTCGACCGGCTTCTTGCCGAGGGCAAGGCCTACGAGTCCGACGGCGCGATCCGCTTTCGCGTGCCCAAGACACCCATCGACGTCCCGGATCTGATCTGCGGAGACCGGCAGATCGATCGTGCCAACGAGCCCGATCTCGTGATCCAGCGCAAGGATGGCTCGCCCGTTTTCCATCTGGTCAACGTGGTGGATGATATCGAGATGAACGTGACCCATGTCATCCGCGGTGAAGATCACCTTTCCAATACGCACAAGCATCTGGCGCTGATTGAGGCCTTCGGCGCAAAGGCTCCCCATTACGCACATATCCCGCTCATCCTGAATCCGAACGGTTCCAAGATGAGCAAGCGTGATGTCGGTGCCTCCATTGCCGATTACAAGGAGCAGGGCTACCTGCATGAGGCGGTGCGGAATTATCTTTGCCTGCTTGGCTGGTCGCCCAAGGACAACCGCGAGGTGCTGCCGATTGAGGAAGTCATCGCCAAGTTTGATTTGCCTCAGGTCAATCGCTCCAATGCTCACTTTGATCTCAACAAACTTTTTTGGATTAACGGCGAGTATTTCCGCGCGGCAAGCATTGAAGCACTGGAACCCCTGGCGGTGGAAATCCTGCAAAAAGGCGGCGTGCTTCCGGAGAGTTACGATCCCGCTTATTTCCGGGCCGCACTTTCCATCGTGAAGGAAAAGATCAAGCTGGGCCGTGAATTGCCGGAATGGATGGGCTATTTCTTCCGCGAGGATTTTGAATTTGAAGAAGCTGCGGTGAAGAAAGTCTTCACCCCCGAGGGGTTGGGACATCTCGCTCAATTGCGCGTGCGTCTGGCTACGCTCGATGCAACGAAGTTTAACGCCGCTGACCTGGAAGCTGAATTCAAGGCGCTGGCTGCGGCCATTGGGCAGAAGGTCGGCGCGCTGATTCATCCGGCGCGTCTAGCTGTCTCAGGCCGCTCCGTGGGGCCGAGCCTCTATCATTTACTCGAGGTGCTGGGCAGGGAGCGGGTGCTAGCCCGGATCGACCGCGCGGAGCAAAAATTCAGCAAATAGGAGAGTATCCACTCTAGATTCTGTCATCCTGAGCTTGTCGAAGGATCAGCTTCCATGGATGTTGAAATCATCTGAGAATGCCCGCATGAAAGGAGGGCTGATCCTTCGACAAGCTCAGGATGACGGAATATTGAAGAGAGCGTGGGCTTCTATCGCTGCAGGACGGCGAGATAATGATCCACCATGCGGCGATGTTGCGCGTCGTTGCGCTTCACGTAGCAGTTCCGCAGATTGATCAGGAGCCGGTGCATGATCTGAGCTGGCGGGCACGGCTTTGCGAGAAAGGCCCGCTTGGTGGGAGGAATCTCCGAGACGATCAATTCCCACTCCGCCTCTGTCAGGATGCGTCCGTGGTGATAGGGATCAAAAATCACGCCCTCAAGTCGCGCACAAAAATGGCCCGGGGCCGCAATGCCTTCAACCGTCAGGCCCGCACGCATCCCGACCAACATGTAGATCAAGGTTACGGTAATCGGGAGACCCCGGCGAAATTCCATGACCCACGGAAGATAGCCATTCCGAGGATGATAGTAATCGGTGCTGTTACCCGTCAGACCTTGTTCCTGGCCGATGTACCGAGCCAGACAGCGTACTTTTTCCTCGGCGCTGGCCCAAGGGGTAACCAATCGCTTGACCCCCTCACCCCACTGGTCGAGCTGACGCGCGTAGGGACCACCCTCAAATCCAGGTTGCTCCGTACGTGCGAATTCCCAGCAAAGGTTCTCCAATTGGCCCAACGTCCTGAGCCGGGCCAGACTCCTTGAGATATCACCCAGCGTCTTCGACTCTTCGATCTCGCGGATGACTTCCCGCAGGCTGGCCTGCGCGGAACCCTTGGCGAGATCGAGCATCTCGATGTATTCAGGCAGGCATTCCGCGCCACCCTCAATCAGCTTGCCCTTGACCAACCCAACTGTCGCCGCGTCTCCGTCTGCGAGGAGGGAGACTAAGGCTTGTTGCTGGGCAGCGGTCATAGTTTAAACTTATCGCTTTAACGTAATCGGAGTTGAGGCGACTTCACCGTGATCGGCGCAGGGTGCGTTAATCGGCACACCCACAGGAGCATCATCCTTGGCGACGACTCCGTTCTTGATCATCCAGCCTTCCAGTTCTTCGCCACTGATATCGGGCAACATTTTGCCGTTTACTTCGACACACGGAGAAAGTTCCTGACCGCTTTTCTGGATCATTTCCATGCGCTGGCGCGGATCGTTCCAGATGTCCCGGTCTTCAAAAGGCAGGTCGTATTTGCGCAGCACGGCGCGGACACCCTGACTCCAACCGCAGAACGGTTTCAAATAAGCGATAATTTTCGGTTTTTCCATGGGACGAGTATACAGCGGTGCAGTTGCCGCCGCAACTACGTCAATTACCGCAAATAGGATGCCAGCTTGTTCAGGTTTTCGACATCCTCGTGCATGTCCTCACTTTTGGGCGTTTCCAGGACTTTGGGCGTAGAGGCCCAGCGCGAATCCTGAACAATCCACTTGAAGCAATCGAGGCCGATTTCGCCTGTACCGAGATGCTCATGCCGGTCGACTCGCTTGCCCAGCGGCACCTTGGAATCGTTGAGATGGAGCCCTAGAACTTGGTTAGTTCCGAATAATTTATTAACCTGATCCATCGTCTCTTCGTAGCCCTCCCGGCTCCGAATATTGTAACCAGCCGCGTATAAGTGTGCGGTATCCAGACACGTTCCGAATCTCTTTTCACTGGCGACATTTTCCAGCAGCCAACTCAAGTGTTCGAGGCGGTAACCCAAGGCGTTTCCCTGCCCGGCGGTGATTTCCAGCGCCATGCGGCATTTGAAACCGGAGGTTCCCTTGGCGATTTCATCGAGCCCCTGGGCGATCCGCTTGAGACCTGCTTCCTCTCCCGCGCCACCGTGGCTACCTGGATGCATGACGATGAAGGGAAGTCCGAGCGCCTCGGCGCGTTCCAGTTCGGCGATCATGGCGCGAACGGAAGTGGAAAACATTTCCGTATCCTGACTGCCGAGATTCACCAGATAGGAATTGTGCGCGAAGAAATAGATGCCGGAAGCTTTCCTCGCGGCACGAAATTCGGCGGCCTCCGTATCAGATAACGGAGGTGCAAACCATTGCTTGTTGTTCTTCACGAAGATCTGCGCCGCCGTGAAACCGCAGGCGATGGCACGGACGACCGATTGGGAAACGCCGCCGCTGGTGGAGGTATGGGCACCAAGGAGTACTCCCGCGGGAATTTTCAATGGATCAAAAGCCACGGCAGCGGATTTCTTTGCGGAAGCGGACTTGGCTTTGGGAGCGGCTTTTGATTTCGGTGCGGGAGGCTTGGATTTCATATTGATCTGATAAGCGTCACATCACGGGGGGGCTGATCCTTCGACAAGCTCAGGATGACGGATTTTTTGCCGTTAGTGCTCCATCCGCATGACGACATCGCCCTTGAGAATTTTCACGCAGCAAGTGAGGCGATATTTCTCCGGATCCTTGTTCCATTGATCAAGGACGTTGAGCTCCTCGTCGGTTGGCGGTTCCAGATTTTCCATGCCGGAATCAATCGCCACGGAGCAGGTTCCGCAGGAGCAATTGAAGCAACCGGCCTCCATCTCCACACCGGCCTCTTCACCGGCATCTAGGAGCAAGGTACCAGCGGGAACTTCGGCGGATTGACCGCCAGGCAAGAGAGTAACTTTAGGCATAATAAGAACTGTTATTTAGAATATGACATCTTTGAAGCGCGAGTCGAATTTTCCTACCGATGAATTTCCGCCGCAAAAACGGGAACACCGGAAGGCTGGCTAGAATTCGTGCTCGGGCGCGGCAGTAACAGACGTCAGCGGCAGAGATACGCCTATTTACGGTCAAAAGCGGCATCGAAAGCCACCTTGCTCGGGATGAAATTGAGTTTGCGCAGGAACGCGGCAGCCTCTGTGGCACCGTGCTCACGATCCATCCCGATGTCCTCCCATTCAACTGAAAGAGGCCCCTGGTAATTGACCTGATTGAGAGCCCGGATGATTTCCTCAAAATTAACGCTGCCGCGACCCAACGAGCGGAACTCCCAGAACCGGCGCGGATCGCCGAACTTGGTATGGCCACCAAAAACCCCTGCTTCGGTCAACTGCGATGACCAGTGCACATCCTTCATGTGCGCATGATAAATGCGATCGCCAAATTTCTGGATGAACTTTACGTAATCGACTCCCTGGTAGCCGAGATGGGAAGGATCATAATTAAAACCAAATTCCGGGCGATGGTTGAGCGCCTGGAGTGCCCGCTCCGCACTGACGATATCGAAGGCAATCTCCGTCGGGTGAACCTCAAGTGCAAAACAAACGCCAGCTTTCTTGAATTCATCGAGGATCGGATTCCAGCGGTTGGCAAAGTCGGCATAGCCATCCTCAATCTGCGCGTCACTGACCGGCGGGAAGCTGTAGAGCAGCGACCAGATTTTGGAACCGGTAAAGCCGTTCACCACCTTCACGCCAAGGTTCTTCGCGGCGTAAGCCGTCTTGATAAGCTCCTCGGCGGCACGCTTCTGGACTTCCTTGGGCTTCCCCTCACCCCAGACATGCTCCGGCAAAATGGCCTTGTGCCGCTCATCAATCACGTCGCAAACCGCCTGGCCCACGAGATGCGCCGAGATCGCCCACGTTTTCAAACCATGCTCGGCCAGAAGGGCGTGACGCCCATCGCAGTAGGCTTTGTCCTGAGCTTGCGTGACATTAAAATGATCCCCCCAACATGCGAGTTCCAAGCCGTCGTACCCAAAGCTTTTCGCTTTTTGAGCAAGTGTTTCCAGAGGCAAATCGGCCCACTGGCCAGTGAAGAGAGTGATGGGGCGTGACATATATTTTTCCTGAATGACTTTAGGGAGTATCCTCAAATGAGGGCAAGGTCGAATGAATCAGCCTTCAGGAGGGCCAAGCCGCCTATTTCTTCGACTTGGTTTCGCGCAGGCTTTTCTCCTGCATCCGCTTGCGACTTTCGCTCGCATAGGCCAGTTGCGTGAAGGGGAGATCGGGAAGATCCCGGCAGGTCACCATGAAGAAATGCTCGAACTCTTCCAGCGTCACCTCTTCCTTGGAGCGGGCATCGAAGATCATCTGCGTCATCGGTTGCTCAATCCACGGAATCTGATCGAGTTGAGGATTACCGCTGTAACCTAGACCAAGCTCTTTCGCCAACGTATTCGCGCAATAGATCAAGTGCGTCAGCAGATTGATCTCGTCATCCTTGTTGGAGGAGATCATCGATTTGAGAAGATTAAGTTTATTCGATTCCGCCAGGGCCTGATAACAGTTTTCGGGTTGCTCATGGAAAGCGGTCAAATAGCGCACCGTCTTCTGGAACTTGTGTCGATTCAACCATTCCTGCCCGATCTTGCAATGATCCACCCCAAAGTATTGCTGCTCAACCTGGGTCAGGGGCAGGTTTTGCTCATAGGCGTGCATCCAGACGCCGATGGTCTTGGCCGGAAAAAGTTCCGCCAGCACCAGCTTGCCGATGTCGTGAACCGTACCGCAGAGATATTCCATGCCGGAGGAAGGCAAGCCCAGCATATCGACGATGAATTCTGCGAGCAGTCCCGTGTAAATCTGGTGTTGCCAGAGACCGTGCCAGTTGAGCGGACACTCGCCCTGCCAGGGGCGGTAAAGGGAGATGGCGGTCAGGGCGATGTTGCGGGAACGCTCCAACCCAACCAACTCGATCTTCTCCGCATCGGTCTGGGGCCTCGCGTCCGAGGCATTCGCCATGAAGTTACTGAGCACTTCCAACGTTTCCTTGTAGCTGGGTACGAGCAAAAGAGCCTCAATCAGCGAGCGTAAATCTTCCGCCGAGCCCTTCTGCATCGCCCGTAGGTCGGGCGCCATTTGATTCAAGGCCAATACGGGCCAGCGGGTATCGAGAGCGCTATAGACTTCCTGGGCATCGTAGGAATCCTGAAGAGTGAAGAGGTGGTCGCCTTGGGCGGCCATGTCATCCGGGACGAGATCGAATAGATTATTGGGCGAGCTTTCCGTCCTGGGCAGGGCGCGTCTTTCCACCGTCTCCACGATGGAGAGCATCTTCTTCCCGTATTGGAAGTGATTGATGTTTTCGAGCGCGGCGGTGATTTCCTGGTAGGTCTGGAAACGATCCTCCCGTTTTTTCTCCATCATTTTACGGATGAGACTACACCAACCGGGAGGGATATCATGCCGTTGCAACGTCTCCAGGGGAAAGGGACTGAAAACCTGGGCGCGGCAAACCTCCTCCGTGCTCTCGCCGGGAAATGGGAATTCGCCGGTGATGAGATGGAAGAGACTCGCGCCGAGACAATACATGTCGGTCCGCAAGTCTGGTTTTTCCTGCAAAACGTGTTCGGGCGAGGCATAGGCCGGCGTGCCTTGGAGCTCATCATCGCGTGCGCCGCTGGCCACCTCGGACATCTTTCGGGCCAGACCAAAATCGGTCAGCATGACGACGTTGTCGGCATCGACCATGAAATTCGCCGGCTTCACGTCCAGGTGAATGATGTTCAACCGGGCCGCGTACTCGAGCGCGCTCACGGCCTGCTTCATAAACCACATGGCGTCTTCCATACTGAAAATACGACCGCCGAGAATCCAATCCTCCAGCGTATGCCCCTCGATATAACCCATGGCCAGGTAAGGCACGCCCTGCTCTTCCCCCGCCGAATAGAGCGGCACGATATTGGTATGGCGCAGACCTGCGATGGCCCTTGCTTCCTCGAGAAAGTTCGCCATCACGTCCGGGCTGCTCATGTTCGCCCGGTGCATGATTTTGATGGCGACGTACCTCTCCAAGGTAGGCTCAATCGCCTTAAAAACCTCGCTCATGCCCCCCTCGCCCAACTTTTCCAGGACAAGGTACTGCCCGACACGAGAGCCGGCTGAGAAAAGCTGATGACCGTTATCCATGTACGATTTAAAAGTTCCGATTCCGAGCGGGGCTAATACAACTCACCCAGCAAATATGGGCTTCCAACTGAGCGTAAGTTACCACAGGGAAAACGCAATCTTCCTTGCACTAATATTATACGATTGTAAGAGGCTTTGTAATCCAAGCTCCTTTCCCGCTGAAAATCGTAATTTATCCGAAAAGCAAAACCCTAAAATCAACTTAGGATTCTTCTCGCCTCCCGGCTACCAATCGACATTCTTTCCAATCGTATGCCTGGCCTGCTCAGCGAACTCGACCTCACCAAACAAATCGAAGACAAATCCGAATACCGGGAACGGGTTCAGGATTTGCAGCTCAATCTGCTTCACTTCCAGCGTAAGATCCTGGAGAGCAAACGTAACGTCATCCTCGTCTTTGAGGGCCCGGACGCGGCGGGTAAAGGCGGCGTAATCAAGCGGATCACGGAAAAACTCGATCCCCGCGTTGTCCGCGTTTACTCGATCATCAAGCCGACTGAGGAAGAATATCGTCGTCATTACCTTTGGCGCTTCTGGACGAAGGTTCCGGCCCAAGGCGAAATTGCCATCTTTGACCGCTCCTGGTACGGACGGGTGCTCGTTGAACGGGTCGAAGGCTTCTGTACGGAAAAGGAATGGCGGCGCGCTTACGACGAAATCAATGCCATGGAGAAGGCCTTGGTTGATGGCGGCTCCGTTCTCCTCAAGTTTTATCTCCACATCAGCAAGGAAGAACAACTACGCCGCTTCGAGCAGCGTGCCGCCGATCCGTACAAACACTGGAAGATCAGTGATGAGGACTGGCGCAACCGCAAAAAGTGGAAGGAGCACATCGAGGCCGCCGAGGAGATGTTCCCGCAGACTTGGACCAAGTACGCGCCGTGGACCTTGGTCGAAAGCGAATTCAAGTACTACGCGCGCCTCAAGGTGCTGAAGACCCTAGTGAAGAAATTTACCCAGGAATTCGGGGAATAGCTCCCGTCAATGCCATGGGCTGGGCCGCCAATCACATCGCGCAGTTATGCAAGGGAGGTACGGTTTCCTTCCGGCCCCGTGATGTCACCATGACCGGTAAAATAGCTGCCGGGCAGCTATGCACGATTACTCCGGTCGACCCCGCCGCCGTGGAAATTGGCGATATCGTCCTCTGCCGGGTGAAGGGCACGGAGTTTCTGCACCTCGTAAAAGATATCCACGAGGATCGATTTCAGATCAGCGACAGCCGTGGTCAAGTCAACGGCTGGACGACTGGAGATGAAATTTTTGGCCGTTGCACTAAGATTGAGGATTAAGCCATGACCTCTCCGCTGCCCACCGTTCCCCGCCTCACCGTCCCGATGGAGGTCTACTATTTTGATACTGATGCCGGTGGCGTCGTCCATAACATCGCCTATCTGCGCATGGTGGAAATCGCCCGATCACAACTGGCGGCTTCCCTCGGCTGGACGCTGGAGGAAATGAACCGCACCGGAATGGTTGCCGTGGTGGCCCGCACCGAAATCGATTATCTCAAACCGGCACGACTCGGCGACAGCCTGCTCGTCACGGCTGAGTTGACCCGGCTGGAGAAAATTCGTTCGTTCATGCGTTTTGAGATCACCTCTGCGCAGCGTCCTGAAATCATTTTCATCCGCTGCGTCCAGACCATGGTGCCAGTGCAACTACCCGGTGGTCGCCCCCAGCGTTTACCCGAAGCCTGGCGGCAGGCTTATCCGCAGTTGATTGCTCATCGATAGGCCCTTCTTTTACGCAACGGCGGAGTGAATACAATTCCTCCACTTGACCCACGCGCCCCGCTGGCCTTCACTAGTAGCATGGCCCTTGATGACATTCTCCTTGAAGCTGAAGAAAAGATGATCAAAAGCACGGAAGTGATCCAAGCCGAGTTCGGCGGGATTCGCACCGGCAAAGCATCGCCCGACCTCGTGACCAACCTCATGGTTGAAGCCTATGGCACCCACATGCGGTTGAAGGAACTTGCCGCTGTGACCACGCCTGACTCACGTCTCATCCTCATCCAACCCTGGGACGGAACGACCGTCGACCCAATCCGCAAAGCGCTGGAGGAATCGAAGCTCGGCATCACGCCGATGATTGACGGCAAACTCATTCGTTTGCCTATCCCTCCCCTTTCCGAAGAGCGTCGCCAGGACCTCGTCAAGGCCGTCCGCAAAATCGCCGAGGAAGGCCGGGTCAGCGTTCGCGCCAATCGCCGCCATGCCATCGACGAAGCCAAGAAGCTCCAGAAGTCGGGCGAGATCACCGAAGATCAACTCGCCGACGCCGAAAAGGAAGTCCAGAAGCTCACCGATCAATACGTCGCCGAAATTGAAAAAGGCCTCACGGCGAAGGAAGCGGAGTTGCTGAAGGTCTAATCCGTCGCGCAAACGACTCTTTAAAAACCGTCATCCTGAGCTGAGCGCAGCGAAGTCGAAGGACCTCTAACTATTCCTGCTGAAAAGATCATCGATTAAAAAGATTCATGACCGAATACCCACCCGCCTTCACGGAACTGGTCGATGCCCTCCGCCAGCTCCCCTCCGTCGGCCCACGAAGCGCGGAAAGGCATGCGCTTTTTCTGCTCCAGGCTAATGCCAACGTCAGCGAACGCCTGGCCGCAGCGCTGACCAAGGCCCGCTCCGAAATTCATCCCTGCCGCCATTGTGGTTTCTACGCGCAGGGCCTCGATGCCCTCTGCTCCATTTGCTCAAACCCGCAGCGGGATGCATCACTCTGGTGCGTCGTCGAACAGGCGAGCGACGTGATCAAGCTCGAAAAATCGAACTTTTTCCGCGGACTTTATCACGTGCTCGGCGGACGTCTTTCCCCCTTGGATCACATCGGCCCGGAGGATCTTTCCATTCTCAAGATGGAACAGCGCCTGAAAGTTGCCCCGCCGAAAGAAGCCGTCTTGGCCCTCGCCGCGGATGCTGAAGGGGAAACCACCGCTCTCTATCTCGCGCCCATTCTCAAGCAAGCCGGAGTCAAGGTATCCCGCCTCGCCATGGGACTTCCTGCGGGAGGCGGACTCGAATATGCGGACAGCGTCACCCTCGGCTACGCCCTCTCCGGCCGTCGTGAGCTTTAACTGAGGGTGAATTTGACGGAATTACGGAAGGCGGACGGAATTAACGGAATAAAAACATGGGATTGGATTGTGAATTTTTAATATCCAAGAAAAAAGCGACGAAAAGGGGATGGTCTGACAGAAAGGCGACATATGCAGTCGATCTTGTTATTTACTTCAAGCCTTGCATTCCGTTAATTCCGTCTGCCTCCCGTAATTCCGTCAAAAATCTCCCATGAAAATCAGCGCGGTCTGTTTCGATCTTGGTAAAGTCCTGCTCGATTTTGACAAAGGCATCGCTCTCGCGCGCATCGCCGAGAAATCGCCTCTCTCCCCGGACGAAATCGCGCTCAAGTTCAAAGACGATCCCCTCGCCCTGGTTCATGAAAAAGGCGGTATGTCCTCCACCCGCTATTTTTCTCACCTGAAAAAGTTGCTCCATTACAAGGGCACGGCGAAGGAACTTCGCGCCTGTTACAATGAAATTTTCACTCCGCTGGCCGATAACATTGCCCTGGCCGCGCAGCTTTCCCGCCACTATCCACTGGCCATTATTTCCAATACCAACGACGCCCATATTCTCTACGCCGAGTCGACTTACTCCTTTTTCTCCCTCTTTCATGCCCGGATTTATTCGCATGAGGTGAAAGCGATGAAACCGGACCGTGAGATTTACGATGCCGCCCTCAGCGCGCTCGGTGGGATCAATCCCCTGGAGGCGCTATTCATCGACGACCTTGAAGCCAACGTGCTCGGCGCCGTCCGCTTGGGCTGGCAAACGATCCACCTTCGCCCCGATGTCGATCTCCGACTCGCGCTCGCGAGCTACGAACTGCAGGGCTTGGACTAAACCAGGGGCCCTACACGGGCTGGCAATTATAGAATAGAAAAGTTGTTCTCCGCTCGTCACCCCTGATAGAAGTATCTTTATGGCACAATCCGCACTCGAAAAAGGTCAGCAATTTCTGAAGGAAAATAGCAAGAAGGAAGGCGTGAAGACGACGGCCTCTGGATTGCAGTATAAAGTTCTGCGTGATGGCAACGGCAAGCAGCCGAAGGAAACCGATACGGTGGAAGTCCATTATGAAGGCAGGCTGATTGAGGGCACCGTCTTCGACAGTTCCTACCAGCGTCGGGAGTCGATTGAATTCCCCCTGGATGGAGTCATCGCGGGCTGGACGGAAGGCGTGGCCCTGATGAAGGAGGGCGCCAAGTACCAGCTCTACATTCCCTCCCATCTGGCTTATGGCAGCATGGGCGCGGGAGGCCTTATCGGGCCGGACGAGACGCTGATTTTCGATGTCGAATTGATCAAGGTCCGGTAGCCCTCATGTTGAAGGTTTACACCTACGCCAAGTGTTCGACCTGCCGGAAGGCGACAAAATTTTTGCGGGATCATCAAATACAATTTGAGGAACTGCCCATCCGCGAGACGCCCCCTTCCCTGGCCGAGCTGAAGTTAATGCTGGAGGGTCGTAGCCTGAAGGCGCTTTTCAATACTTCGGGACTGGACTACAAGGCACTCGGACTGAGCGGTAAGCTTTCCGGGATGTCGGCAGCGGAGGCGCTCGGCTTGCTCGCTAAAAATGGCAACCTGGTCAAACGGCCTTTCGTGTTGGGGGAGAAGGTACGTTTGGTGGGATTTGATGAGAAAGCGTGGAAAACCGCTTTGGCTTTAGGTTAGGTAGGCCTCAAGCAATTCGAATTAAAGTGCACAGAGCGGGTGGCTCGGGTGCGCAAAGAGCGCAGGAAGCGAGAACCTCTTTTTCAAGATCGCCGCATCCTGTCGCCTTCGGCGACCCGGACCATCAATTGTCCGGGCCAACGATGCCTCTGAACCTTACGCCGCGTTGCGAATGATCTGGCGCAACACGTAGGGCAGGATGCCGCCATGCTGGAAGTAGTCGACTTCGATGGGCGTGTCGATGCGAAGGATAAGCGGAACGATTTCCACTTTACCATCGGCGCGCTTGATCTCGAGGTTGACCGTCTGGCGGGGCTTGATGTTGTCATCAAGGCCGCGCAGGGAGTAGGTCTCCGTGCCGTCGAGCTTCAGGCTCGCCGCGTTGACGCCGTCCTGGAAGCAGAGTGGCAGAACGCCCATGCCAACCAGATTGCTGCGGTGAATGCGTTCGAAGCTCTGCGAGATGACCGCCTTGACGCCGAGAAGACGCGTGCCCTTCGCCGCCCAGTCGCGTGAGCTGCCGGTACCGTATTCCTGACCGGCAATAATGACCAGCGGCGTACCTGCCTTCTGGTATTTCATGGAGGCGTCGTAGATGCTCATCTGTTCGCCGCCGGGGTAGTATTTGGTCACGCCACCTTCGACGCCCGGCACCATGAGATTCTTGATGCGGACATTGGCGAACGTCCCACGGGTCATGACGCGATCATTACCGCGACGTGCTCCGTAGCTGTTGAACTCCTCCACCTTGACGCCTTCTTCAAGCAGATAGGCCCCGGCAGGCGAAGTCTTCTTGAAGCTACCGGCGGGTGAGATGTGATCGGTCGTGACGGAATCGCCAAAGATGCCGAGTGGACGCGCATCGATAATCTCGGTGATGTGGCCCGGTTCCATCGAGAAGTTCTCGAAGAAAGGAGGCTCCTGGATGTAGGTGCTCTTCGCGTCCCAGCTATAGGTCTCGCCGGTTGAGCCCGCGATCTTGTTCCAGGCCGGGTTCTGCTCGGTGAAGTCACTATAGAGCTTGCGGAAGGTCTCCGGCTTGAGTGCGCCTTCCATCTCGGTCTTGATCTCCTGAAGGGTGGGCCAGATTTCGCGGAGATAAACGGGTTTGCCGTCCTTGCCGGTACCGAGCGGTTCGGTATCGAGATTGATATCAACCTTGCCCGCGAGCGCAAAGGCGACGACGAGCGGAGGCGACATCAGGAAGTTGGCCTTGATGCTCGGGTGCACGCGTGCCTCGAAATTACGGTTACCGGAGAGGACGCTCGCCGCAACGAGATCGCTCTTGGTGATGGCTTCGTCAATCACAGGATTGAGCGGGCCGGAATTACCGATGCAGGTGGTGCAGCCGTAGCCGACAATCTGGAAGCCAAGCTGATCGAGGTAGGGTTGGAGACCAGTCTTATCGAGGTAATCGGTGACGACGCGCGAACCGGGCGCGAGGGAGGTCTTCACCGCCGCATTGACGGTGAGGCCGCGCTCGACCGCCTTCTTCGCGAGGAGGCCCGCCGCGAGCATGACGGACGGATTGCTGGTGTTGGTACAGCTCGTGATCGCCGCGATGAGAACGCTGCCATGCTTGAGGTCGACATCCGACTTGGGCCGGGTGCCATTGAGCGTGACGCTGGTGTGGGCATCTTCTGCGCCCTTCTTGCCGAAGCCATTTTCGGTCACCGGCTTGTCGAGCGCCCCGAGGAACTTCGACTTGAGGTCCGGCAGCGAGATGCGGTCTTGGGGACGCTTGGGCCCCGCGACGCTCGGCTTCACGTCGGCGAGATTGAGATCGAGATCGGAGCTGTAGATGATGCCGTCCGCCTTGGTCGGGATGCCGAAGAGATTCTGCGCCTTGAAATAGGTCTCGAACGCCTCGACCTGCGCCGTGGTGCGACCGGTCGCCTTGAGGTAATTGACCGACTCGGCATCGATGGGGAAGTAGCCCATGGTCGCGCCATATTCAGGGGCCATGTTGGCGATCGTCGCGCGATCGGTCAGCGGCAGCGAGGCCGCACCGGGGCCGTAGAACTCAACGAACTTGCCGACGACCTTCTGCTTGCGGAGCATCTCGGTGACGTGAAGCGCGAGGTCAGTCGCGGTGACGCCTTCGAGCAACGTGCCGGTCATGTGAACGCCGACGACTTCCGGAGTGAGGAAGTAGACCGGCTGGCCGAGCATGCCCGCTTCGGCTTCGATGCCCCCCACGCCCCAGCCGACGATGCCAAGACCGTTGATCATGGTCGTGTGAGAATCGGTGCCGACGAGGGTGTCAGGATAATAAACGGTTTCATCGCCGACCTTCAGGGAGAGAACGCCCTTGGCGAGGTACTCGAGATTGACTTGGTGGACAATGCCGATGCCGGGCGGGACGACTTTGAAGGTCTCGAACGCCTGCTGGCCCCACTTGAGGAATTCATAGCGCTCGCGATTGCGGATGAACTCGAACTCGAGATTGCGCTGCATGGCGTCAGCGGAACCGGCGACATCGACCTGCACGGAGTGATCGACGACGAGATCGACTGGCACCAGAGGCTCGATGAGCTTGGGGTTCTTTTTCAGTTTCTCAACGGCATGGCGCATGGCGGCTAGATCGACGAGAAGAGGCACCCCGGTGAAATCCTGCAAAACGACGCGGGCCACAACAAAAGGAATTTCATCCTCGCTCGTCTTCTTCGCATTCCAGTTGGCCAGCGTGCGGATGTCGTTTTCGCTCACGCGCTTACCGTCGAAATTACGCAAGACAGCCTCGAGCACGATCCGGATGCTGACCGGCAGTTTCGAGATCGGACCTACGCCCGCCTCTTCCAAGGCAGGGAGGGAATAATATGTAATTTTTTGACCAGACTGTGTGGTTGTGGAACGGAGCGAGTTGAATTGCGAGTGAAGTGCCATAAATTTAGATTTAATTACTATGGCGGGGATAAAGCATGCTTCAAGCCGCAACCGTTGTAAAAGTGGTTCCTTCGCGACAAATTTACGTGAATTAAGCGAGAAGATGCCATGAGCCCGTCAAAATTCTGTCACATAGTTGGCATCCTTTAGGCTTGAAGAAGGCTCGAACAAACAAACCAGAAAGGAAATACGTCCTGATGAAAACAGCCGACATGATGGTCGACTCCGTTCGAACCCACAAAAACGCGTTCCGCCTCGCGGACACACGCAACACGAAAGTCCAACAAAGCCGGTATGAACGCCGGAAGGTTCGCGCCTTCCTCCGTCTCGGAGACTGGCTCGCGGAGGCTTAAGCCCTGCGGTTCCGCCCGTTTCACGTTCCTGCCTGCGTACGAGGTAGGAGCGTGAAGTCAGGGTTCGGCTTTCCAGTCGACAGAGACTACCAAGCCGAGTTGGTTTGACGTCACACGTCGTGACTTTCTTTACTGCATTTTCCCCAGCGTTTCCATGGCCGGGGCAAAACCGGGATGATCCCGCAGGATTTCCTGTAATTCCACACGCGCTTGATCGAGTCGCCCCGTTTTCGCCAGCACCAGGGCGAGATTATACTTCGCCTCGACAAAATCAGGTTTGATTCTCAAGGCCGCCTCATATTCGTAGATGGCTTCGAGCTCGTTGCCCGGAGTTTGGAGCAAGGCATTAGCAAGATTGTTATGGGCCTCCGCTGAATCGGGCCGCAAGCCGAGAGCAAGCCGATATTCAGCAATCGCCTCAGGTAAATGATCCGGGATATTACCCAAGGCCATGCCCAGATTATTATGGGCCCAGTCGTATTTGGGATTGAGTTGGATAGCCTCGCGGTATTGGTCGATGGCCTCGTTGTATTTCTTGTGAAGGCGAAGATCGTTGCCGAGATTGTAGTGGGCGAGCCAGGCTTGGGGATTGCGCTCCACGGTGTAACTCCAGAGGGAGCCGGGATCAGTCCAGACAGCGGCGTAATCTTGCGCCCGCATGGCAAGAAAAAGCATGGCAAAGCTCAGCACGGCGATGAAGATCGCGCGAGGAACGCGGGGGAGTTGATCGCGGATTTGTTCGAGCGAGGCAACAACCAGTCCAATCAAGCCGATCATCGGGATGTAGAGAAAATGATCCATCGTCCAGGAGAAATTCATGTAGGAGATGATCACCAAACCGCTGAAAGGAAGCAGCATGATCAAAAAGAAACCGAGACCGAGCAAGGCATGGCGTCCCCAGGTTTTGCGCTGGCTCCAGAGTAAAGCGAGCACCGCGAGTAGCAGGAGCCACGGCAAAAACGCAGCCAGCGTATAGCTTTCCATGCTCCAGCGCGGATAAATCGGCAATGGTTCCAGCGGCCAGAGCGCATGGGTCAGATAGGAAGTTATAATCAGCCCCGCCAGAGGAATTCGTGAGGCGAGGCTTCCCATCGGTAGGGCTGCGGGATGGGAGGGGTTGAGTTGCTCAAAGTGGATGCCGGACCAATAGGTTGTCGCCCCCAGAGCCAGCGAAAGGAGCAGAAACGGTATGACTCTCAGGATATCGATCCGGCAAATCTTGCCCCGTTTCCACCAGACATAGAGAAGGATGACGAAGGGAAAGGTCATCATGGAGATTTTTGCGAGCATGGCCGCAAGAAAAAAGCCGAGCGCCAGCACATAGTCGCGCGTCCACTTGCTTTCCTCAAAGTCGATGAAGGCGCAGCAGGAGAGAATAAAGAACGGCAGGGAAAGCGTGTTTTTGAGCTCGGAGATATAGGCCACCGACTCGACGTTCATCGGATGAATGGCGAAGATCAGCCCCCCCAGCCACGCCCAGCGAAGACCAAATTTACACAGGAGCTTCCAAACCAGCAGCGCACTGAGGAGATGAAGCACAACATTCGTGAAGTGATAACCAAACGTCTCTCCCGCCCACAGTTTCCACTGCACCCATTGCACCGTCTGTTCCAGGGGATAATACTCGATGAAACTCCCCGGCACGAACCAGGCCTTCCAAAGCCGGGCCGGATCGAGCAGCAGCGGATTGCCCGTGATGTAAATGGCATCGTCCCAGAGCCAATCCCCATTCATCGCCGGATAGTAGACCAGAAGTCCGGCCAGAATGATGACTGCAGCACGGATGAGATTTGTCCGGAAAGAAGGAAGCGCAGTGACCACGAGATGAGGAGGTTTATCTCATTTCCGGGGCAAGTCAGGTTTTTATTGTGTCCAGGCCATAGCGACCACGGACTTGCCCAATGAACACAACGCCATTAGCTTCAACAATGCCTCAAGCTGTCCCCCCCGGCTGGATTCAGACTGACCATGCGTTGACGCGCACGGTGCAACGGTCTGATTTTGTGGATGCCCTGGCCTTTACCGTGGAATTGGGCGGCCTGGCGGAAAATGCCGACCATCACCCGGACATCGCCATCAGGGGATACCGCTCGGTGGAGATCAGTCTGTCGACCCATTCCGCTGGAAACCGGGTCACCGAGAAAGATTTTGCCCTCGCTCAGCAAATAAACGGCTTGAGTGAAGACGCCATCCGTCTTACCCATAACGACCTGCGTCGCCGTTTTTCCGCTTAAGACTATCCGTACCTTTGCTTTTGCTTCATGAATCCCCTCACCTATCCCCGATCGTTTCTCCTCTTTCTTGGCCTCCTTCTGGTCGTGCCTCTCCGGGCTGACGTGGATCCCGACCTCGCTTTCTCCAGCTTCGCCGATGTCGATATCAGCACGTTGACTGAGGGCAAGGTTCTCCAAAAATCAAGCGGCCTGCTTAATTTCCCTCGTGGAATCAGCACACAATCCCTTTATCTGATCGATGCCCCTCCCCAGCAAGTACAGGCGACGCGCGTTCGATGGAACCCGGGCACTCATTCCGATCTCAAAATCTGGCTGCATCAGTCGATCCCGACCAAGGCGACACCAGCAAGTTTTTCCGGGTTGAACAGCCTCCCCGACAACAGTTCCGTTGGCTATCTTTTCAGTGAAACCGCCAAACTTAATCCCAGCAATCCCTCGCTCCAGGTGAGCCAGAGTGAAGCCCAGGCGATTGCGGCAGTGGCCGCAGCCGGAGGAGACCGCAAGACGATGTTCGCGAACGCCTGGAGCCCCATCCTCACCGGACGCATCAGCCGCTTTCTCAACGGTCAGGCCGGTGCCGACCAATACTTCACCAGCAGTGGCTCGATTTCCACGCTAGGCGATATCAAGAGCCTGCTCCATTCCGATCCACGGGCCTACGGGCAATTCCAACGGTTTCTTAACCAGACGCCGGTGAAGAGTTCCTCCAGCGCCCCCATCAAGGCCAATCCGGCCGATGTTTATTATGAGGTCTTCGACGTGCAGGGCTACGGCGCATTGGCCACGGGGGCCATCTTCCAGACGACGACTGCCCCGACATTTCAGACGCTGGATGTGGAATTCTTCGTCAACTCCGGCGTCTATACGACGATCGAGTTAGACCAATACTGGCCGATCACGATTGGCGGCAAAAGTGAGACCCTCGTCTGGCGTGGGGATTATGTTTCCGCACCCAGCGTGGCTTATCTTCATGGCACGGAACGACTCGCGTCCGGAATGGTCATGCTCCAGGATGTGAAGGCGGTCATCGATGCCTTCCGTTCCGAGTTCAAGTAAGTCCTTTACCTCCAAACTTTTGTTTGTCTTTTTGCGCTAATTTCCCTTCAATCACCGCCGAGAATTTATGAAACAAAATTGCCTATCCGCGTTGCTGACCGCCGCCTGCTGTCTGCTGTCCGCGCCTGCTCTATGGGCCGATGGCAAGGATGATCTCACGCCCAATCTCGCTCCCGCTGCGGACAACACCCCGATTTCCCAGGAATTCTCGAGCGAAGTCGGATTCACCGGACAATCCAAAACCAAGCAGGGAAACGCGACGCTGGGAGATGTGAATGAAATCAATTCCCACGCCAGCTATGTCGTCTCGCCCCAGATTACAGAAGGTGTCCTCCTTCGCACGGGCATCAACTGGGACCGAAATTCCTTCGGTCTTTTCAATAACGCTCCCCTCCCCAATACCCTGCAAGCGACCAACCTGATTATTGGCGCGGACATGACCCTGGGTGACCGCATCATCATGCGCGTCGAAGCCCATCCCGGTATTTATAGCGATTTCGTCAATATCACCGGCAGCGATTTTGACATGCCGGTGCAAATCGGTGGAACCTACCTTTACAGCAAGAATTTCCAGATCATCTTTGGCATCCAGATCGATCTCAAATCAGATCTACCCCTCGTCGGCCTCCCCGGTTTCCGTTGGCAGTTTGCCGATAACTGGGTGCTCAGCGCTATTCCTCCGAAACCGCAGTTACAATATCAGGTCAATAACAGTCTAACGCTCTACACGGGCGCGGAACTCCTCGGGGGCACCTATCATCTTAACGACCAATTTGGCTCCAACCATTCTTTCAGTTCCGGTGCCCAGGCCACGAAGCTTAATGGCAATATTTGCGACTTCACGGAACTTCGCGTCGGTGCCGGTTTGACCTGGAAGTTTACGCCCAATCTAAGCCTCGATCTCTCCGGCGGTGTCATGCCCTACCGTAAGTTCGATATGCATCCCGATCAGATCGGCTTTAACAATGATCATTCCACGGTCTTCAATAGCAATATCAGCGCGGCCTCGCCCTATGGTGAAGCCGGAATCAGTGGATCGTTTTAGTCCTGATCCAAGTTGGTTATTTCCTCATTCCTGAGGCAACTGGATTGCCGTCTTGAACTCGGCGATCCCGTGAACGCCCTGAATAAGCGCTCCAGAAGATGGACTTCTATTTCGTCTTGAAAGCCATCGCCGGAACATCTGCGCCGAGCAACGGAACAGGCGGGGTAGGATTATGCGTCCAGTCGAAGGCCTTCTTTTTCAAGGCGTAGAGATAACCGACAAAAAGTATCCCGATGAAGGCGAACATCGAAAAGAAGATGCCTAGACCGTCCTTGAGCAGGTCGCGGTAGACCACCGCCCAGGCGAACATGAAAACGACCTCAATGTCGAAGAGGATGAAAAGCATCGCGACCAGGTAGAATTTGATCGAGAAGCGGGAGTGGGTCGGCCCGATCGGATCCTTACCGCACTCATAGGGCGTATCCTTGGCCGCGCTGTCCCGGCCCCGTTTGCCAACCAGCGCGGAGAAAGCCAGGGTCGAGGCGGCAAAGAAAATACCCGCCACGATTTGCAGGAAGACCGGGACGTAGTCCTGAGGCGCCTGAGGCATGCGTCAAGTCTCCCACTTTTTGTCGGGAGCGCAAGCTGCGAAGCAAGGCCCGTTACTTTTGATCGATCATCCCGTCCATCGTCACCAGTGTGGTCTTCATGTAGAGCTTTGGGACGGTGAAAAAGTCAGGCTTCACCTCGTGGGTGCTGGTATCGATCACGCCGAAGGAGTTTCGGTCCTCCCGGGTGCCCCATTTGATGAGGAGCGGTGTCACTCCGCCACGCACCAAGGCATTATAGACGGGAAAGACGATACTGGGCACCAGAACCCGGACGGGCACCAAGGATACAGGTTCATTGATTTCGCGGAGATGATCCATGGCAGCTTGAACTTTCGGAAGAACACCGTTGAAACACCACGCTTCCACGCTTTCTCCGCTGATGGTGTCTCCTGTCCAACGTGTGCAGAGAAGTCCGGAGATCTTTTTTGAATCCGATGTCTGTTTCCAGACATATCCGGAATCGTCCGGCACGGACGCACTGGCACCATTGGTTGCGCCCGCAGAAGCACTGGCCGGATCGGAATTAATGCCCTGAAGCGATAACTCATTGAGACGGGCCTCATACCGCTTGGAGGACTGGATGACCCCGCGGACTTCCGGCCAGGAGAATTGCCACCACGTGTAGTTGCGATGTTCCAGCCCAATATAGGACTGGGTCTTGGGATCGTAGATCAGGCTGTAACCTTCATCCGGGGAGTCGATGCGCCATAAGGCGGGGCCGGCGGTCACGACTAATTTACGGGTCTCTCCTTCGCTGCGTACGCTAAAGGCGACTGAGGTCAACGCTGTGGGTACCGCCGGAACCACCGGTGCAGGCTTCGGTTTGTTGTCGGTCGTCGCAGCCGAGGCCAGGGCTGGCACAAGAGAGAGAATCAGGACGCTACGAAAGAATGAGAGCATGGGCACGACAACCATTAGCTTTAGGCCGGTAACTTTAACAGGAAAAGATGAGGATAGTGAACGAGGAAGGAACCGAACTCGGTGATTGTCCTTTTTCATGATGAGCACAGCGCTAGAATTCATGATTTCAGTTTTCATAGTCAAGCACCCCGGAACAACCTCCGAGGCCAACGTCGTCATCCTGGAGGGCCCGGCTCCCGCCGGGCCGCAAACGATGCTCGACCTGCAGAACGGCCCGGCAGGAGCCGGGCCCTCCAGGAAAAGAAGCTCAGCTCGTCAAAAGCGAGGTCTCGTTATTTGCCAATGCCTTCACTATTGTTGATTAATGAATTACCTCAGACGTGGAGCGAGCCTTCTTTTCCTCGCGCTGCTTCTGTTGGGCTTCCTCCTTTGCCGACAGAGCCGGTCATTCGCACCGTTGAATGCGAACGATCCGCTCGCGGGAATGGGGGTGAACATTCACTTCACCGATCCCCGCCCCGGTGAAATGGAGATGATTTCCCAAGCGGGTTTCCGCTGGGTCCGCATGGATCTCAAGTGGAGCGAGACCGAAAAATCCCGCGGCGTCTATGACTTCAGCGCTTATGACCGGCTTCTGTCTCATCTCGATAAGTTTCATCTCCGGGCCTTGCTGATCTTCGACTACACCAACTCTCTCTATGATGAGAACAAGCCCACCCACACCGACGAGGGGCGTGCGGCCTTTTCCCGTTGGGCTGCCGCCGCCGTAAGGCACTTCAAGGGCCGCGGCGTAATCTGGGAAATCTGGAATGAACCGAACGGCGCGTGGTTCTGGAGGCCCAAGGCTAATGCTAACGACTACGCCAAACTTGCATTGAGCGTGAGTAAGGCCATCCACCGTGTCGCGCCGCACGAGATGGTGGTTGGTCCCGCCCTTTCAGGGTACCAAATGGATTTTCTTGAGGTCACGGCCAAGATGGGCGTCCTGGCCTACTGGTCGGGCATCACCATTCATCCCTACCTGCGGAGCGGGCCCGAAACTTATGGTCAGGCCTACGATCAGACCCGTCAGTTGATTGACCGGTACGCCGCGCCGGGTCAACGCCTCAATGTCATGTGTGGCGAATCCGGCTATACGACCACCTGGAAAGGTGTGGATGAGGTCATCCAGGGAAAATATCTCGCGCGACTTTTCCTCTTCGATGTCCTCTCTCATGTCCCGCTGACCATCTGGTACGATTGGCGAAATGATGGAACCGATCCGAAAGACCCCGAATCAAACTTTGGCACCGTCCGCAATGAGTATCATTCCGGCGCCAACCCGGTTTACGATCCCAAGCCCGCCTATCTGGCAGCGCGAACCTACTCCCAACAGCTCAGCGGCTACCGTTTCAAGGAGCGGCTTCCCGTCGGCACGAGTGAGGATTATGTTCTCTCCTTCACCCAAGGGGAGAATGTCCGCCTTGTGGCTTGGACCTCGGCCTCCTTCCCGCAAGAGGTGAGGATAGCCCTGCCGGACGGTGCCTACCACGTTACCAATTTCGATGGCCAGACCGGGCCGACACGTCAGGCCATTCATGGTGAATTGAACATGATGGTTGATGACGGCCCCCGGTATCTTCAGAAGCAGTAAGACGGTTAGAATGTCTCTCCATCAATTGTGACAAGCGAGTATCTAAACCGATCATCGACACTTCCCGCTTGTCGCCGGGGCTTGGACTTAGCATCATGACACGATCATGTTTTCTCTTCCCGTCGTTATTAGGAGCATCGCCGCATTATGATGAAGTTTCTTCGTAGCCAGTCCCAGACTGTGCTGATTATCGTCCTCGGCGTTATCGGTCTCGGTTTTCTTTTCTACGGCAGTTCCGGGAACTTACTGACCAGTTCCGGTGGTCATATCAGCAATGACTATGGACGGATCGATGGCGACAATCTTTCCATCGCGGAACTTTATAATGCGGTGAGAGATACCCGCTACTCCTTCATCCTTGCCGGTCACGGCCAGGAACTGAGCCAGCCCGGCGCAAGCGCCCAGGTGGCCGAGGAAGCCTGGCGCCAGCTCCTGCTCCTTAATGAAGCCGATCGCCTCCACATCGGAGCCCAATACCCAGCCGCAGCCAAGGAAGTCAGCGACCAGGAGTTAGTCGATTACATCCGCAAGCAGCCGCTTTTCCAAAAAGACGGAGCCTTCAGCCCTGAACTCTATCGCGAACGGCTCCAGCAAATTCAGAATATTCTCCGCCTTCCGGCTGACACCGGCACGGATCCCCTCGCCTCCACCGGAACGGTTGTCGAGACGATCATGCGAAACGAATTACGGGCCAGCGCCGTGAGTGAAGCGTTGCTCGCCACCGTCCGCGGCTCCGCCAAGGATGTCTCCGAGCGTTACGAAAAAATCTATGCTCCGGTTACCGTGACCGTGGTCACGTTTGATCCCAAGAACTACATCGGGACGACAACGGTCAAGCCTGAGGAGATCGAATCCGAATATAAAAGCAATCCGACGAATCCCGCCTACCGCTCCAAGGAAAAACGGAAGGTTGACTACATCTTCCTGCAATTGACCCCGGAACAGGCGAAATTGACTGATGCGGAAAAGAAAGCCGCCATGGAAGCACTAGGGCAAAAAGCGCTCGATTTCGCCCTCGCCCTGCAACCTGAGCCCAGCGCGAATGGAACTGCTGCCTCCACGCCCGATTTTACGGCTGAAGCCAAGAAACGTGGCCTGAATCCGGCAACGACTGAATTCTTCACCGATGATGTGACTCCGGCGAATGTTCCCCCCAGCCCTAGCTTCAACAGCAACGCCTTTGCCTTGACGAAAGATAATCCAGTCAGCAAGCCGATCGCACTCGATACAGGCGTGGTGGTCATGCATCTAGTGGAAATCCAACCGAGCGACCTGTTGCCTCTCGATCAGGTCAAGGATGGGATCGCGAAAAAGCTCCAGCAGGCCAAAGGCGACATGACGAAGCAGCTTGCCGCCGCTCAAGCCTCCCAAGAGCTCAAAGCTGCCATGGCCAAGGGAACCGACTTCAAGACCGCGGCCACGAACCTGAAATTGAAGGTTGATACCCTGCCGGCCTTTGTCCCCGCCAAGGCTCCGCAGTCGGATCAACGACTCCAGACCATTGCTTACGTGGCAACCACGTTGGCTCCGGGCGAGGTTTCACAATCGGTGCCCGTCCAGAGTGACAACACCAACATCATTATTCACGTCGACAGCCGCGACAAGGCCGACCCTGCTGGGTTGGCCGATTTTGAGCGCCAAGACCGCGCCTCGCAACATGGTCAGCTGCGTTCCATGGTTTACGCGGATTGGGCCAATTGGCAGAGCAAACAACCCGGTATGCGCAAGCCGGTTGATTTGCAGGCCTACGGAACCGTGCAGTAAGGGCTATCGCATTTAAGATGTGGTAAATTCAGTTACTATTGCCCCGGACGACCTGCTGTCCGGGGCAACGCAGGCGACAGGACGCGATCAATCATTCTTCTGCGATCATCACTTGAGAACAGACGACAAAATCCCCTTGCTGCGCGGTTAGGGCATTAAGCTGTTTAACGTGTGGGCTCGGCTTAAATCAAGCCCACGATCTCCGACAGACTTATTGCGTATCCGGGAGCTTACCGATCGTGGGTGGAGTCACCCCAACGACACTGTTGACCCGTCCCGCTGAGAAATAAACACCCAGCCCCACCTTGGCATGCGTCACGGGGTCAGTTGTCATGTTTTGTGGGTAGGACCAGTATTCCCCCTGTGAATCGGGTTGCCCCAGATACTTGATCACGTCGGCCTCGGTCAGGTCATAGAGAAATTGCCGCCATTCCGGCAAACTGAGATCCTTGGCCTGAACCCGCTGGAGGAGCTTGGCCCGGGCCGCCACTTTCGCAGCCTCTGAATCTTTTTGAGCCTGGGTCTGATCCGCCAAGGTTTTCTGCAACTGCTGCAAATACTGCTGGGCAGCGGTTTGATGAGGACTCAAGGGATACGACCAGACGTAGGTCTCCGCCAAAAGCAATTGATCGCCTGGCTTGGCACCTGGATCAGTCATGACTTTCTGGAGCACGACGAAATCGTTTTCGTCGGTGTGATCGTACTGGACGAGTTGCTGCTTCAGAGCATCAACCTTCGCCTGGGCGTCCACAATCTGTTTTTGTAAATCAGGCAACTTGACCTTGAGCTGAATTTCTTCTTTTTTCGTATCAGCTATGGCTTGCTTGGTATTGATGAAGTCATGAACCGCCGCCTGAAATCCGGGGGTGAAGAGCCCCCACTGTTCCATGTCTTTTAAGTTATCGGCGGAGAGTTGTGTATCGGCATAAGCTGCTTGCGCCCCAACGGAGAGCCCGATCAGCGCGATCAGTCCGCAGGTGGCCCAGCATCGATTATATCTCGATTTATTCATTGAGATACCCCGTAGTAGTAGTCGACATTGCGAACCGTGCCCTCAAGAAAGTAAATAGTGAGACCGTGCTTTTCGTTGGCGACGGGATTGAAGACCATGTTACGTCCATAGCCCCAGCGGTCAGGCCCCGTCTCCGTGGGGGGCCCAAAGAGTGCCGTGACCTCAGCCCGGGTTTTCCCAATGAGCGCCTGTCGCAGTTCGGACAAGGTTGCCTCTCCTTTATCAGCCTTGGCCAGGAGATCCGCACGGGCTTGGGCTTGAGCGGCTGCAGCATCGGCTGCGGCCTGCTTTTGAGCGGCATCCTGGATCGTCAGTTCACTATTGACGCCTGCGAGCTGCTCGAGAGCCTTCTGCTTCAGGCTCCCCGATGGAAATTGAATCAGGAACGCGTTCAACTGATCACGTGCCCCGGCTAAATCACCCTGGGCATGGAGCTTGGCGATTTTTGCGTAAATAAATTCCTCGGAATTCTTCCGATCTTCAATCTCCTTGGCAATTTTCGCCTGCTCGGCGTTAGCTTGGTCAATCTTACCCTGAGCTTCGCTGACTTGCGCCTTCACCTTGTCGCGCGAGGCTGCGGCATCGGCTAAATCTTTTTGGGCATCCTCCGTCGCACTCCTGATTTGCCCGGCAACATTCTGATCCGTGAACTGAACCATGATATTATTCAGCCGCGCCTTAGCCAGGGGACCCAGCACCAGCGTACTGGCGATCGCATGGACCGTGATCAGGCTCAGATAAAAAAGTGCGGAGACAACAACGTTGGAGCGGAAGATCGCGCTGACCCAAAATGTTTGCACCACAAAATCGATCAACAACATCACGGCTATGACCAGACCGACAAGAATGGCCGAGTGAATTGCAATCACTCCCAGGCAGGCCAGTCCCGTGAGAACTCCGAAGACCAGAATCAGGAGTAATCTTCCCGTCGCATAGATGACCGCGAGTTTAAATTTGGAATAAGCCGGTGCAAACAAGGCGGCGTAGCCAAAGCTAAGTCCAATATCAAATCCCCATCCGACCAAAAGGTAGAGCAGAATGAAATTAGTCAGCGCCAGGAGAACCACGGGCAATCCGGCTTTGACGAGATCGTCCAGGTGCTGCTCAAAAATCGGGGACAAATCCTCCTCATGATTGAAGAGGTATTGCGGAAAATTTTCCGTCTCGGCCGTGGGTGCCTGCGCCTGCACGGGGGCGGCATTGGTGTCCGCCGCGTGGACTGGCCCGGAAAAAATCACGATCCAAAGCAGAAGCACTCCATAAGACAGGAGGGATTTACCCCAGAGGTTGAAGCCAAAAGAATAAATCATCCTCATCATCAACCGATTGTTCAAAAACACATTCACAACAGTATTTACAGTTAAGACAGATTGTCCTGCTTGCCGTCAATACCGGAAGCAAGTATTTTGACCCCGTGAAGAATCGGTTTCTACTTATCAAGTCGATTACGATGGGAGCACTTAGCTTTCCAACGCCGTTCTTTATCTATTTTTTTATCACCGATGTCGATTTTGACGCGATGGGTGACCGCAGCCGATTCCTGCTGGTCACGATACTGTTGCTAAGCGGCGCGTTAATTGGAATGGCGTTCTACTACAAAGATTCCGCGATGGCCGCATTGAAGGATTGGTACCCTTCGGATAAATTGTAGGCCTTCGCTGCTTAGCGAGCGAATTGGGAGACAAATCTCTTCCAGACGTTTTCCCGCTCCGCCTGACGGGCATCATCACTGAGATTGGCATTCCCAGAAATCAACGGTTCACCGGAGGCGTTTACCATCTGCTCAAGGATAAATTCCTTCCGCTGAGACTCATCATCCTGGGCCATACCGCCCAGTTGTTTCCAAGCATATCCGGAAAAACTATACTGGCCGGTCCAACCGGAAGTTAAAGCCACCCGCTCATAGCCCCCCCCGCCAAAAGGAGAATCGGGCGTGCTTCGCGCAAGGGCGACAAGAAAGTCAGACAGGTTCGATTCCGTGACCGAGGCCGAGCCGGGAATATGAATGACAATAACGCTTGGCTGCATAAACGCCCCCAAGTGGGCATAAACGGGTACGTTGGAGTAAGAGGTCGTCCCCATTCTCGAAGTGAACGGTCGATCAACGACGAGATAGTTCATACCCACCAGAAATAGAACCAGAATCCCCACGCCAATGCAGAGCCACTTCAGAGGATGAATTCCATGCTCCTCCTGCACAACGAGATCGTTCGGGGAGGCAACTTTGGCAGGAACGGCCCTGACCGCCATCGGCGCCTGACCAGATGCAGCGCGAGCCACAGGCATTCCCGCCGCCACGGACTTGGCAACAGCAACACGTGGTGTCGCGGCCACCTGCGGTTGGGGAGTCGCTACAACCTTGGGCAAAGTTCCCGTGGCTACGCGAGGCACGGGCGCCGGCGCTAATTTCTGGCTGGGCAGGAGTTGAGGAAGCTCTCGAACCTGCTTCCAGGCATTATCGATCGTGCTCCAGATTAATTGCGAATGGGTGATTTGACCTTGAGAGATGGCCGCCCGAACCACTTGGCGGGGAAGTGAGGTCGTCTCCTGCTCCGTACCCTTGACGTGTAAAATGAGATGGGTATCTGGCATAATCAAAGAAAATATATCATATTCCAGCCGTAAGACGAGATCAGGAATTGGGCCATGTTCCAGCGTATCTGCAAAGCGTTGATTGCCAATAAACAATAAAACATTACCTTCGGCGGAAAATGTCTTTGGACATCAGAAAAGTGTCCATTTTTCTGACACTCAAGGGTATCTGGGAAGCCTTCTTTTTCGTAGCAAAATCCTCTTTCTCAAGCTATGTTACCTGAGCCAGAAGTGGTAAAACGTCAGCAGGCCAACCCCGCCAGGTCCGAAAGGAAGCAACGGTAACTTGACTGCCGCTGTTACTGCTTCTGGTTTTTTCTTGGCTAAAACAGGAACTCAACCTCCCGTTTGCGTTTTTTGCAAAAGGCGCTTTTTTTGATCATCGGTCAACGATGCCTTGGGAACAGCCGCTGCCGCCGCTGCGGGATCCGTCTGAATCCAGCGATTGAGCAGCGAGTAGACCATGCCCTGACGTCGATTCGGATCGCTGATCGATTCCGCCCATTGGTAGGCCGTCGAGGGGTCTTCCCGCGCAACTTGATTGGCGAACGAGGAGATGGCGGCATCTTTGGAGGTTCCCGCTGGCATCTGCATCAACCACTCCCCGGCAGCTGCGGCATCACTATTGGCCCAGTTGCTTACGACACTGGCATAGGCCCGATCCTTCGCCGGACCTGCGGGAAAATTGGCCAGCCATTGCGCTGCGGTTGCAGGATCATTTCCGGCCCAATTATTAACCACCGATTCCAAAGCTCGATCCCGCACCTGCCCGGCGGGCATGGCCTGGACATATTGGGCCGCTCCGGAGGGATCGTTCTGGGCCCATTGACTCATCACCCCGGCCATCGCGGTCGCCTTGCCGCTTCCATCGGCCAGTTGATTCACCCACGTGAGTGCCTTTGCCGGATCGTCGTTACCCAATTGATTGGTAATGGCATTGATCAGGTTGTTCTGCCCCTGCCCGGGAGGCATGGTTGCGGCATAACTCATCGCGGAAGGAAGATCGTTTTGCGCCCATTGATAGGCGACACTCTCGATGATCTGACTTTTACCCGGATCGTCGGGAAGGCTCTTCAACCAGTTTGCCGCTGCGGCAGGATCGGTACTAAACCATTGCGAGGAGACCGACCGCATGAAATCGGTGCGGACATTATTCGCAGGCAACCCTTCCCCATAGGCCAACGCCGCCTGCGGATCGCTCTGCGCCCATTGAAAGGCAATCGATTGCATCGCGTTCACCCTCGATTGTCCTTCGGCGTACTTGTCCACGAGGTCGAGCGCTGCATGGATATCCGTACTGGCTAGCTGGGAGACGATGCCGTTAATCAGATCGCTCTTAGTTCGACCGGCCGGAAGATTGGCCACGTAGGCGGCGGCGCCCTGAGGATCATTTTGGGCCCACTGGGAAGTGACCTGCTGCAAGGCTGTTTTCTTCGCCTGGGCCGAGGGAAGATTCTGCGCCCAGGACAATGCGCCTTGCGGATCGTTCTGGGCCCATTGCGACGCCACATTCTGGATCATGTTATTTTTATCCCGGCTTTCTGGCAAAGTGGCTACATAGGCCGAGGCCGCCTGTGGGTCGCTTTGCGCCCACATGGAGGTGACCTGTTGCAAGGCAAACGTTTTCATTTGCGATGGCGGGAGGTTCTTCGACCACGCCAAGGCACCCTGGACATCCGATTGGGCCCATTGAATGGCGATGTTCTGAACCATGCTATTCTTGGTCATGCCATCCGGTAGAGTCGCCAGGTAAGTGGCGGCGGCTTTCGGGTCGGTACCCGCGAGATTGCTCACCAGGCTTTGCTGCGCCATGTCCCGCATTTTTCCGGCAGGCACCTGATTGATCCAGGCCGCGGCAGCCTGCGGATCTTTCTGCAAAAGTACCGTCATGATCGCCTGCACAGCGCTCGCGCGTTGGGACTGATCGGGAAGTTGGAAGGCTGCCTGTGCCGCCCGGTTCAGATCCTTCGCCCCCCAGGAACCGAAAATAGCTCCGATACTGTTGCGCGCCGTGAAACCCTTCATCGACTGACTCACCGCCAAGGCCTGGGCCGGATCGCTCTCCGCCATTTGATTGATCACCAGTTGCACGGCATTCTCTCGGCGCTGTCCCATCGGTAACTGTTGCGCAAGCTTTAGCGCCTCCGACGCATTTTGCTGCGCCATCTGCGTGATGACCGCCTGGATCGCCGCGTCCCGCTTGGGGCCTTCGGGAAGTTCCTGAGCAAGCTTGAGTGCCTGCCCCGGATCGCGCGAGGCCATGGACGAGTAGATATTGTTCACCATGTCGGTGCCATTGAATTGATTTTGCGGCTTTTGCGATTCGGCCAAAGCCCCCTTAGGATCGATCTCCACCCAATGACCGATCAAGATCGAGACCGCTTGATATCCGTTCGGTAATTTCCGTGCCTTGTCCACCGCTTGAGGCATATCGGAAGCCGAGACCGATTCCGCGTATTGCGTCAGCGCCTTGAGTTGGCGGTAGGGATTAGGCTCCTTGAGAATGGTGGGCAAATCGTCGGTGGAAACCGTGGCCAGAGGTGTTCCTGGATTTGGATTCGACGCCGAGCGAGGCCCCGGCTCAGGAACTGGCGAAAGGATGGAAGGTTCAGAACTTGCGCCCCAAAAAGCAGGCCGGAAATAACTGCCCGCGGCAAAGCTCAAGCCCAGCGATATCACCAGGGCCAGCAGAATGAAAAATAATCTCATACGGGATGCCATCCCCACCGCGAGTTAGGATCAGGCTCGCAGGTTGCGTGTGATGAATCAATCGAAAGAACTGTATCGAGGAATGCCTCGTTTAAAAAAGGTCTCACGTCCCGCATCTTTTAAAGAACCCGTGACGTCTCATTGACAGGATGCCATCTCTTCTTAGTCTCACGATGTGAAGGAGACCGATTCAGAAAAGCACAAATGGCTCTCGCTTCAATTTATCAGGGGAATAGCTGCCATTGTCGTCGTTGTTTCTCACCTAATTTACTGGAACAACCACGCCGTCACAACGGCGCTCCTTGCCAATACTTTTCAAGCTCGCAGCGGTGAAGTGGCAGTGGCCATCTTTTTTTGCCTTAGCGGCATTGTCATTACCTCTGCTCATTATCGCGAGCTGGGTTCGTCGACTCAGAAAAGATCGACTCTATTTTCCACCTTTTGGATCAAACGAATATTTCGCATCTACCCTGTCTACTGGTTCTTCGGGACTCTCAATTTCATCTTATATCATCGGGGTTTTGTGACACCCGATTTCTATGTTCCCGGTCTCACCTCAATAGCCAGCATCATCAAAGCCGCCACCCTTCTTTTTCCGGCCAAGGCGGTAGCTCCCGCATGGAGCCTGACCCCGGAGCTCTTTTTTTATTTTTTGTTCAGCCTCCTCTTTCTGTCCAAGCGAATCGGCTGGATCGTCGCGGCACTCTGTCTGCTCCTGGCAATCTCCAATGCTTGTCAGCTTACGTCTCTCGGCGCGGACGTTATCAATGGAGCCTGTTTGTATTTCGCCCTTGGCGTTGGCCTATTTCATTTTCGACCTTTACTCAATCGAGTTGCGACATTGAACTTTTTAGGCTTTCTCTTCTGGATTCCTCTCTTCGTAGTACTGCTCAATTTTAAGCCGCTGCTGGGCTTTCCCAATCTGCCCTTAACTTTACTAGGGGCTGCCCTGCTTTTTAGCACCGCCTTGAGCATGACGGCAGACGCGGAAGAGTCTCTGCCAGCTTGGTCTCGCACCTTGGGCTTCTTTTTGGGCGACATAAGTTACTCCCTATATCTTGGCCATTTTCCTGTCCAGATGGTTCTCTATGCTTATCTTGGACCGCCAGATAATCCTTTGCGTGCCCTGGCCTACGTCTTGATTCCCATGGGCATTGCGTGGATGACATGCATCTGGCTTGAAAAGCCGCTGATTCGCTTTAGTCGCAAAGCTATCGCTTCGAAGAAAGCTTCACCCGCTTCTCCTTTGAACCGTCAATTCACCGGCGGATAAAAAGGCCCCTAGGCCATGATTAGGGCTCGGGCTATTCATTCTTTCCTCGCGACCGACGACAATTTTTCCATTAAGCTTCCGCTCGTGTTTTTTGCCGCTTTTGATCTCCCCACTGCACCCGCCAGTGCGGGCATTTCCTGGCCTGA